>JAUIGX010000131.1 GCA_030432435.1 Alphaproteobacteria bacterium | reverse complement strand
ATGCTGATCTACACCGTGCTTGCGGATAACATGAGCGAGCGGGATGTCAGCTGGCTTATCGACAACGACATTTCTCGGGCCATGCTCGAAGTGCCCGGTGTTGCGGTGGCCAGTCGTATAGGCGGAATGGACCGCGAAATTCGCGTTGACCTCGACCCCGACCGCCTTATGGCTCTTGGCATTACGGCCGCTGATGTTAGCCGCCAGTTGCGGGCGCTCAATATAGACCGCCCGGGCGGCCGCAGCACCGTAGGCTCAACCGAACAATCCATTCGCACCTTGGGCAGCGCGCGCTCGGTGGACGATCTACGAGAGGTTAGCGTTATTCTTCCAGGTGGGCGCCAGGCCCGTCTTGGCGACCTAGGCGAGGTAAGCGACGGCGCTGGTGAAATTCGGCAGTATGCGCGGTTCAACGGCGAGCCCGTTGTGGCTTTCTCGATTGAGCGTCAAGTCGGCTCCAGCGAGGTCCATGTCGCACGCGGAGTTGCCGCAGCGGTCGAGGAATTTGAACGCACCCATCCTGCCGTTCATTTCGAATTGATATATTCGTCGGCCGACTACACCAGCGAGATGTTTAAGGGCGCCATGGAAGCTCTGTTGCTCGGCGCATTGCTGGCGGTGGGCGTGGTGTGGTGGTTCCTGCGAGATACGCGAGCAACAATGATATCGGCTTTTGCGATGCCGATGTCGATCATCCCGACCTTCGCTTTCATGTATTTGATGAATTTCACCCTCAACAATATCACCATGGTCGGCTTGTCCATGGTCGTCGGCATCTTGGTGGATGATGCGATTGTCGAGATGGAAAATATCATTCGTCATATGCGCATGGGCAAACGCCCTTACGACGCGGCTGTTACGGCTGCTGATGAAATTGGCATGCCTGTGGTCGCCACCAGTTTCAGTATTGCCGCTGTATTTGTACCGGTTGCCTTTATTCCCGGTATTCCGGGCCAGTTTTTTTGGCAATTTGGGCTGACTGTTTCGGCGGCGGTGATGTTCTCGCTGCTCGTTGCGCGGATGCTCACGCCTCTAATGGGGGCGTATTTGTTGAAGCATCACGGCGAGACGAACCACGACTCACATCTGCTTAAAAAATACCTCACTTTTCTGCGTTGGGCGCTTGCACATCGCAAACTCACTCTTGCTGGCGGGGTCGGTTTTTTTATTTTCTCGCTTATGTTGTTGCCGCTCATTGAACAAGATCTGTTTCCCGTCGCCGACCATTCTCAGTCCACGATGTCTATTGAATTACCGCCTGGTTCGACATTGGCGGAAACGGAAGCGGCAACGGCCCGCATTGCCGAACTCATGATGGCGCGGCCCGAGGTGGAAGATGTCTTCATCAGCATGGGCGGGCGAGGGCGCAATGCGGGGGTCCGCAACGCCACCGCGTATATTAACCTTGTTCCCAAGGGTGAGCGCGATCTAAGCCAACAGGACTTCGAGGCAGATATGCGTCCGGCCCTGAGCCAAATTCCGGGTGTGCGCTTGCGCTTTGGCGCCAATGTCACGACAGGAACGACCAGTACTTCAATTACTCTCGGTAGCGATGATCCGGCGACTTTGGAAGCGGTCGTTCAGCAGCTAGAACGCGAGATGCGCGGCATTTCGGGATTGGGTAATGTCGGCTCCAATGCCAGCTTGCAACGGCCCGAACTTATTATTCGGCCGCGCCTCAACGTCGCTGCCGAAATGGGCGTCTCGGTGGAGGCGATATCCACCACGGCGCAAATTGCTACGATGGGCGACAACGACAATGTTGCTCCCAAATTTAACTTACCGGACCGGCAGATTCCCATTCGCGTGCACCTGGTCGAAAGCGCGCGTGGCAACCTCGGCATACTCGATAATCTCCGTGTTCCGGGAAGCGGCGGTATTGCAGTACCCCTGAGTGCTGTGGCCGACATCTCATTTGGCAGCGGTCCGGCGCAGATCAACCGTATGGACCGGCGCCGGATGATCACCATCTCGGCAGAGATCCACGATAAGCCTTTGGGGCAGCTCAGGCGTGAAATTCACGAACTGCCGGTCTTCCAAAATATGCCGGGCAGTGTTCAGGAAATTTCCCAGGGTGATTCCCAGGCGATGGACGAAATTTTTGGCAGCATCGGTGTCGCCATCATGTTCGCCGCCTTTCTGGTCTACGGCGTACTTGTGATTTTATTCGGTAGCTTCGTTCACCCACTGACGATCATGACATCCTTACCGTTGTCTTTGGGGGGGGCGTTGCTGTTGCTTATGGCGACCGGGTCTGCGCTCTCTATGCCGGCTGTTATTGGCGTTCTTATGCTGCTGGGGATCGTTGCGAAAAACTCTATTTTGCTCGTTGAGTACACAGTTGTCGCTATTCATGAACGAGGCATGAGCCGCTACGACGCTTTGATGGACGCGGCGCACAAACGCGCACGCCCTATCGTCATGACGACCATCGCCATGACGGCAGGCATGTTGCCCATTGCCCTAGAAATTGGCGCGGACGCAGAGTTTCGGGCTTCTATGGCCGTGACAGTGATCGGGGGTTTGATCACATCCACAGCCCTCAGCTTGGTGTTCGTGCCCGTTGCCTTCACGTATATGGATGATCTCCAGAAGTGGCTTGCGCCGCGCTTGCGACCGCTGATCGGTAGCGCCCACGAACTCCCGCCGGGCCAGACCGAGAAGCCCTCGGCTCCGGCGGAGTAGCACTCTAGGCCGACGTGGCCGGCCCGCGGCCCGGAACCAGACTGACGACAATGCCGCTGGATTTCGGTTCAATCGACCTCAGTGTGTCTTTTTCTTCATTGGCCCAGGCTGCGACCTGAATCACAAGCGCGCTCTCGGCGCTTTCGGGCGGAGTTTCCTGACTTGCAGGTTCAAAAACAAACAATCCGTTTACATCCGCATAAAAAGTATGCTCGCCAAAGGCCTCACGCAGTTGAGTTTCTGCGTCACTGGTTGGTTCTACCGGCTCCGCGCCGATTTGTTCTTTGATTGCTGACACCTGCTGCGTGTTCAGTTTCATATATTTTTCCCTTTGCATGAAAGTGGCGCGCCCGCACTTGCTGGTAATCAGCGGGTGCGGTCAAAAGGTGAGATATGTGAGTGAAAGTTAACCCTGCTAGAACGAGACGCGGCTTACAACGTTAACCGCCCGGTAGATTAATCAGCTCGGGCGACGCGAAAGCCGATAATCGTCCCGTGATCATTCGGGGGAAAGGCATCGCGGAATGCGCCGCGAATACGAACGGGCATGCTGGCCCACGAACCGCCCTTCATGATGCGCAAATTGCAATCGCCGTCAACGCGGGCCGCGCTGTCGGCGGGGCGGCCTTCGTGACTTTCATCCCAGCAATCCTCGACCCATTCCCACACGTTGCCGGATAGATCATGAAGACCAAGTTGATTGGCGGGAAAGCTGCCCACCGGAGCCGTAATTTCGAGCCATCGATCTCGGCCTGCGATGCGCCCGCCACAACAGTCGTCTGTCCCGTAGTTTGCATGATCGTGGCTTGCAACCGCGCCCCAGGAATAAGTTTTATCGCCGCCGCCTTTAGCCGCAAATTCCCATTCGGCCTCCGATAACAGTCGGTAGTTCTTCTGGGTTTTGGCCGATAGCCAGGCAGCATAGGCCTGGGCGTCGTACCACATGACGTCGATGACGGGCCGGTCGCCGCGTCCCCAACCGTTGTCATCAGGCACGGTCTCACAGCCGCCATCCGCAACGCAGGCATCCCACTGCGCAAAGGTTACTTCGTGCTTGCTGATGGAAAGCCCCGGGCTGATCGTGACGGATTGTTGGGGGCCTTCGTTCTTGGAGCGGCCTTCTTCGCTATCGGGCGACCCCATCCTGAACGTTTGCACGGGCATCACCACCATGATGGGGCAGTCCGGGCAGTCTTGAAACTCTTGCCCGGCCTCCGTGAGGTCGCGGTTTTGCTCGCTGGTCACGCAGGCCGTTAGAACAAGCGCGGCGGCGAGTATTGAGGCGAAGGATGTGTAGGCTGAGTAGCCAGTAGAAACCAAATTCATGATCGCAGGCTAGTCCATCTTCCGAAGCAATGGAATATGGTCTTCGACATGGGGTTGGAGGAGGCCGCGTATAAATTCGCACGTGATGCTTCAAGATGCATGGCTACTCTTCAACTTTCACGCCGCGCCAGAATGCGACATGTCCTTTTATGTGCGCGGCTTTTGGCTTTGGGTCGGGATAGTACCAGGCGGCTCCCGCGCTGGTTTTACCTCCTGCTTCCACATCGAAATAGCTGGCGGTGCCCTTCCACGGACAAAAGGATGTCTCCGTGCTGGCTTTAAAGTGCTCGATCTTCAAGGCGGCCGCAGGGAAGTAGATGTTTCCTTCCACGGTTTCATAGACGTCACTTTCTGCGATCACGACGCCGTTCCATAAAGCTTTGGGCATGTGTTCTCCTGAAATATGGGTACTCAGGCTGGGTTCGCGGCCAGATGTAGATTGAGCGCGCGGTCGCGCTGATCTTTCCCTGGGGCATGGGGACCGAGGGTTATCGACGCAAAAGCCCGTGAGATTGTTGAATTCACGTCATTCCTCCCGTTTCGCTCATTGCTCGCCGCGCACGCCCCCGCTAGTGTCCGGGAATGTCTGAAGAAGTTAAAAATCTAGCGGGATTTCTAACCGCTGTCGCCTCCGATCCTGCGAAAAGCCGTGGCCGGCTCCATCGGGAGGGGGAATCCGCGACCCGCACCGTGTATCAGCGCGACCGCGATCGTATCATTCATTGCGGCGCATTTCGGCGGCTGAAATACAAAACCCAGGTGTTTGTGTACGGCGAGGGGGAGAACTATCGCACACGCCTTACGCACAGCCTGGAGGTGGCGCAGATTGCCCGTTCCATCAGCCGTTTTATGGGGCTCAACGAAGACCTGGCCGAAGCTTTGGCCCTGGCCCACGATCTTGGCCACACTTGCTTTGGTCATGCGGGCGAGGATGCATTGCAAGAGTGCATGGCCCCCTACAATGGTTTCGATCACAACGCCCAGTCGCTCCGTATTGTTACTAAACTTGAGCACCGCTACGCGGAATTCGATGGTCTCAACCTGACCTGGGAGGCATTGGAAGG
This sequence comes from Alphaproteobacteria bacterium, assembly GCA_030432435.1. Taxonomy (GTDB): domain Bacteria; phylum Pseudomonadota; class Alphaproteobacteria; order Rhodospirillales; family Rhodospirillaceae; genus UBA11612. The sequence goes on along the minus strand of JAUIGX010000131.1, from coordinate 4,522 downwards.
GTTGGTCAAACACAACGGGCCGGTTATCGGTCAACCGCACTCAAAGCCGGTGCCGCTCGCAACGACCGAATACAACGCTACCCACGACTTGGAATTGGGGACGTGGCCTGGTGCTGAGGCGCAAGTCGCAGCTCTCTCCGATGACATTGCTTACAACGCCCATGATTTTGACGATGGGCTGAAGGCCGGGCTCTTTCCGCTCGAAGCCGTTATGGATTTGCCTTTGGTCGGGAGCATCTTCCGGGACGTGGCAGACCGCTATCCGGGTCTGGACCGCCAGCGGCTTATTCATGAGTCGCTGCGAACTCTAATCGCAACCATGGTCAACGATGTGATTGCAGAAACACATCGGCGGTATACGGCTCTCAGGCCGGGCGATGCGGCCGAGGTCCGCGCTCAGGACGGCGCTCTTGTTGCGTTTTCGGATGAAATGGCGGCGCATGACCAGGCGGTAAAAGGATTTCTGTTTCCCAATATGTATCGCCATACGCGCGTTGTCCGCATGACCAGTAAGGCGCGAAGGGTTGTCCGCGACCTGTTCGACTTACTGCTGGACGAGCCTGTGCTTTTGCCCGAAGACTGGCGTACGGAGGTTGATAAACCGAAGAATCCCAAAACCGCACGGAAGGTAGCAGACTATATCGCGGGCATGACCGACCGTTTCGCTTTGGATGAACACTCCAGGCTTTTCGATCCAGCCGTCAAACCGTAGGGTTTTATTTTTTGGTAAAGTTCATGACGCCGTCCCAATCATTCGACGGTGGCTCGACAAGAAACTCGATAATCCGGTCCAGGTATATTTGGGCCACTCCGTCGGCGGGATATTTTTCAGCGAACCCTTCGCACACATCTAAGGCTTTGAACCAGTTGCGGCTTTCGTAGACCTCATAAACTTTACTCCAGTCCGCGACCAGCGCTGATTGTGCCGATACGATGCGCAGATCATCCGTCCCTTCGAATCTGCCAAGAAGTTCGTATATGTCCACCGGTTCACCGGATTCTTTGAACAAACACCGGTCTATGCGCCGAAATAAAAATTCATCGGAGCAAGCCTCCGCTATTTGTCCGCTGACAAGAATGCGTGTTCCGTAATACTTGTTGAGGCCTTCCAGACGTGCGGCTGTTCCTACCGCCCCGCCAATCACCGTATAGTCGATGCGGTCGGAAGATCCGACGTTGCCGACCACCACTTCCTCTGCGTGAACCCCAAACCGTGTGTGCCAGGGTAGGCGCCCATTACTCACCCACCGAGTACTTAGGCGTTCTGAGGCATTGCGACACTTCAGGGCTGCAAGGCAGGCGGCACGTTCGTAGTTTTCGACCGGAATCGGTGCGTTCCAATAAGAGAAAATGGCGTCGCCGACAAATTTATCGATGGTCCCATTTTCCTTGATGATTAACGAGGCGAGTTCCTCAAAGTATTCCGACATGTGCACCATCAACTCTTCAGGAGGCGTTTTGTCGGAGATCGGCGTGAAGTCCTTCACATCGGTGAGCAACAGACTAACACGTCGCGTCTGTCCACCGACGCGCACGACACTTTCAGAGTCTAGAATGTCTTTGACGAGTGCTTTAGGTACAAATTTAGAGATTTCCCGCAGCGTCTTCTTCATGCCCGTCATCGAAGTGATTAGGGCGTCAATTTCTCGCACAGGCGAACTCATCGTAATCGGCTTGTCTAATTTGAACGATCGTATGAGTTCGGACTCGCCCGCAAGTTCGGTCAGTGGCCGCGAGATCATACGCGCCAAATAAACGATAACCGGAGTGGCGAGCAATAAGATCAACAGACCGGGAATAAGATTCCGAGCGGCAGCACCGGCAAGGTCGCCTTCGAATTCGGCCCGAGGCGCAGCGTACAAAATATAGTGATCTCTCTGTACTCCTTCGTGTTGATGAACCACGCTGCCCAAGTATTCTTCACCACCAATATCCATGCTCTCAACCCCAAACGGCCCCTTTTGGCCGAAGCGGCGCGTCACTTCCCGAATGACGGGGTCATCGAGTTCTGTGATGGAGGAAGATTCAAAAGCGATGCCGTCTGCGGTTTCCACGCTTTTCAAAATTTTGGTCGGGTCAGGGTGAGCGATGAGAGGGCCGCCGTCATCGAAGGCAATGATATGGTGGTTCGCGTTTGGACGAATGGCTTGAAGAAACTCTGATAATTGGGTGAGGGTAACGTCGACGCCGACCGCGCCGCCTTGCGCTCCGTCGAATGCTGTCGCGAGTGTTAGGCCTAACCTCGCGGCCTCATCAAAGGCATAAGGGGCGGTGCGAACAACTCTGTCGGGGTGTGCGCGAGCATCTTGGTACCAGCCTCGGCTTCGCGGGTCATAGGCCGGGGAGTCCTTGGAATAGCTGCCAATTTCTCGGCGGTTATTGTCGTAAAACGTAAATGTTTGCACGCGCACGCCGTCATCACCTTGGCGAATAGCTTGCACGGCATACCGGGTCTCCGGGGGCCCATCTATCAGCGCGATAATGTTTCTTCGGTCGTCCAGCGACAATACTTGAAGGTAGTCTCCGTTCTCGTAGCCGACATAAACGCTGGAGATGTGTGGATTTAGACTCAGGCCTTGGATGACCGATTGAATAATAGAACTCGAGGCGCGCCCACCGCTTTTGACGGCTGGATGCTCGCTGTAAAGTTCCACGAACAAATTCACAGGCGAAAAAAATGCTATTCGTTGTTCGTTGAGCCTTACGATAGCGGAGTCAAAGGTATTGGTGGCAACCTCGATAGCGGCGCTTCGTGTTTGGGCGTAGTTCGCGATCGCAATAATAGCGCTGGTTAGCGACACCACGACGAAAAAAACGGTCACGATGGTGACGAAGACGCTGAGTCGGGGAAAAGAGCGAGGCGATGGGTTTTTCATAACGGCCTGCGCGCTATTTCTTTTTGAATCGCATGATGCCGTCCCACTCCGGTGACGGCGGCTCAATGAGAAACTCTGTAATGCGCTCCAGATAAATTTTGGCCACCCCGTCGTCAGGATATTTGCCAAGGAACTCTTCCATCGCGTCGAGGGCTTTGAACCAATCTCGGCTGGCATAAACCTCGTAAACATTGTTCCAGTCCACGACTAGGGCCGCATGCGCCGGAGTGATCTGGAATTCTTCCGGTCCGTCGAACATGCCCAGAAGCTCATAAATTTCGAGTGGTTTACCGGCCCCTTTGGGTAGGCTGCGATCTATGTGTCTAAATAAGAATTCATCCGAGCAAGCATCTGCGATCTGTCCGCTCACCAGAATGCGTGTGCCATAGAACTTATTGAGTCCTTCCAGACGTGAGCCGATGTTAACCGTATCGCCGATCACGGTATAGTCGATGCGGTCGGAAGAGCCGACGTTGCCTACGATGACATCACCTGCGTGAACGCCGAAGCGTGTCTTCCACGGCGTGCGACCTTTGGCGATCCATTGTGCGCTCAGACGTTCAGACGCATGGTGACATTTCAGAGCGCTGATGCAGGCCGTGCGTTCATAATTGTCTATGGGAAGCGGGGCATTCCAGTAGGCGAAAATAGTCTCGCCGACGAACTTGTCCACGGTGCCGTCGTCTTTGGTGATGAGCGAGACGAGCTCGTCAAAGTACTCCGACATATGCACCATTAGCTTTTCGGCGGAAATTTTACTGGAGATATCAGAAAAATCTGCAACTTCAGTGAAGAGAACGCTGACATGTTGCTTTTTGCCGCCGACCTCGACACGCCCCTCGGACTCTAGAATATCTTTCACCAGGGTTTTGGGTACGAATTTGGATGTCTCGCGTAACGTGCCTTTCATGTGCGACATCGATGTAATCAACGCGTTAACTTCACGCACCGGCGAGTCCATCTCTATCGGGTCGTTCAAGTTGAAGGAGCGGATGAGCTCGGACTCATGAGAGAGTTCAGTTAGGGGGCGAGAGATCATTCGCGCCAGGTAAACGATGGCCGGGCTGGCAAGGAGAAGAACCAGCAGTCCTGGAAGAAGACTTCGTGTGGCGGCCCCCGCGAGAGTGCCTTCAAATTCAGACCTGGGGGCGGCGTAAAGAATATAATCTGCGGAACCGGCACGGTCGTGATGGGCCACGGTGGCTAGATAGACTTCATCGCCGATGTCTATTGTTTCTAATTGGAATGGGCCGCCCTGCGCAAACATCTGCAAAGCTTGTTGTACGATCGGGTCTTCCAGATCGGTGACTTTTGCTGGCGCGAGTTCTAGGTCATTTCCTGCTCCGCTGCGCTTTATGACTTGGTCGGGGTCCGGAGCCCCGAGGAGGCGCATCTCGTCGTCGAAGACCAATAGACGATGGTCGTCGTTGGGTCTCATCGATCGCAGAAAGGTAGAAAGCCGGTCGAGTGTGATATCGGTGCTGACGGCGCCTTGTATCGGTCCATCGAAGGCCTTGGCAAACGACAGGCCCACTTCAGGCGAGACGGCGAAGACGTATGGAGGCGTTCGGACAACGTTCTCTGGGTTCGCTCGCGCGCTTTTATACCAGTCTCGTAAACGCGGATCATATGTAGTGGAGGTGGCC
>JAUIGX010000309.1 GCA_030432435.1 Alphaproteobacteria bacterium | reverse complement strand
AATGATGGCTGTACTGCGCGTGAGGCGGTTGATTCTATTGGCATTATCGCCCTGCGTGACCGGCGACATCATCGCCCTGTATAACAGGTGTATCTGGAATTACGTCCGAGGAGACCGCTATGCTTCTTGATTGCGCGCGCAGCCAATTGCTCGTCGTTGATGTTCAAGAACGGTTCATGTCCGTGGTCCATGAGGCCGAGAGGATGGTCGAGCGCTGCGCTATCCTCATGCAATCCGCACAGCGGCTCGGTATTCCTATGACCCTGTCTGAGCAGTATAAAAAAGGGCTCGGTGCCACCGTCGAGCGCCTCGACAATCTCAAGGGCGATTCGCCGGTGATGGAGAAGTCCCATTTTTCTTGTGCAGCTGATCCCGACATTGGAGAGCGTGTTCGGACCCTGGCAGCCGATGGGCGCAATCAGGTTGTGGTTTGCGGCATCGAGTCTCACGTGTGCGTTATGCAAAGCGCTCTCGGGTTTATGAACCTTGGTCTTGATGTCTTTGCCGTGGCCGACGCAGTGAGTTCCCGCCATCCCGAAAGCGTTGCGCTTGCGCTAAACCGGATGCGTGATTCGGGCATCAGTGTGGTCAATACCGAAATGGCGGTGTTCGAATGGCTTCACGTGGCGGGCACGGACGAGTTCAAAGCGTTGTCCAAGCTTATCAAATAGTCCGCGTTTTGACAGAGCGTTCAGCCTTCGTTGGGGTCTTGTACCGTTACGGTAAACCCGGCCTGGCTAATGCAATCGATCACCGTGTCCGCATGAACCTTGTCACGTGTTTCAATAGTGATGTGTAGGCGCGCGGCGCTTGCGGCCAGGTCTAGGGCAAACCGGCCGTGGGAAACTTCCAGCACGTTGGCACCCTGTTCGGCGCATATGGAACTGATGGCGTGCAGCGATCCGGGCCGGTCGGGCATCTCGATCGACATGGTCAGCACTTGTCCAACGCGCACTAGGTCACGCATGAGAACGGACGAGAGCATGCGGGCGTCGATATTGCCGCCGGAAAGTACGATGCCGACTTTGCGCCCCTTGAACCTCTCCGGATACTCCAGCAATGCGGCAAGCGCGGCCGCGCCCGCGCCTTCAGCTACGGTTTTGACCATTGTCGCGAACATGCTGACCCCGCGCTCCATGCCGGTCTCGCTCACGACTAAGATTTCTTTCACCAGATCGCGGACGATAGGAATGGTTTTAGGGCCAACATCGCGTACGGCAATGCCTTCGGCGACGGTTGATCCGCCGCAAGGCTGATTGCTGGCAGATAACGCATTGCTCATTGACGGATAAAGCTCGGGTTCGACCCCGACGATCTCGACCCCAGGCTTCAAGCTTTTCGCTGCGAGGGCGATGCCCGCAATGAGTCCACCGCCGCCCACGGGGACCACAATAACATCAAGCTCGGGCACAGCTTCGATCATCTCAAAGCCGATAACGCCTTGTCCGGCGATGACTTCGTTATCGTCGTAAGGATGGACCAAAGAAAGCCCACGCTCTTCGGCGAGGCGCATGGTCACAGCCGAGCATTCGGTGAAGTTCTCACCTTCCAATACCACCTCGGCGCCGTAGTCGCGGGTTTTGGTGGATTTGTTGAAGGGCGTTCCTTCAGGCATGACGATGGTGGCTGGAATGCCGAGGCGCTTGGCGTGAAAGGCAACGCCTTGTGCGTGATTACCGGCCGACATGGCGATCACGCCTTTCTTCTTCTGTGCGTCGGTAAGGGTCGTGAGCTTTGAAATTGCACCGCGGGCTTTGAAGGCCCCTGTGTGTTGCATGTTCTCGTATTTGACAAAGGTCTCGG
>JAUIGX010000130.1 GCA_030432435.1 Alphaproteobacteria bacterium | reverse complement strand
CCTGAACGACCTTCCCGGCCTGTCTACACCGTCCCTCGAAAATCTCGCGCAATGGATCGCTGGCGATCTGCAAACGGACTTTCCGCAACTTGCCAGCGTGACTGTACGCAGACCCTCTCTTGGCGAGTCTTGCACGTACGACGTGGCATGACCAACGCCGCACAGCCATCTAAGTGCATCGTCCTCCACTCCGGCGGACTTGATTCAACAGCATGCTTGTTGCTGGCCCGGAAACATGGCCGCGTGCCGCAAAGCCTCGGCATCGCCTACGGCCAACGTCACGAGATCGAGAACAATTACGCCGCCGAACAATGCAGGCGCTTTGGAATCGAACGCCGTGTTATCGACGTGAACTGGCACCGCCCGGAAATCGATATTCCGAAGGACCGCACACTCGAGGACATGAAATCGGGCATCGCTCCGACCTTTGTGCCGGGACGCAACGCTGTTTTTCTGGCGCTCGCGTGCGCCGAGGCGGCCGGAGCCGGAGCCGATGAAGTCTGGCTCGGCGTAAACGCCGTTGACTACTCGGGATATCCGGACTGCCGCGAGTCCTTCCTGAGCGCGTTCCGCATCATGTGGGCCGAGGCTGTTCCAAATCCGCCGCGCATTGTCGCGCCGCTCGTGAACATGACGAAGCCGCAAATTGCAGCTATGGCGCAAGACCTTGGCCTAAAGCGAGGCGACACTTGGAGTTGCTACGAACCCGATCTTTCGGCGGCGGAGCCTCAGCCTTGCGGACGGTGCGACGCCTGCCGCCTGCATGATCACGCCTGGTTGGATGCCGACAAAGCCGAAGCATTTACACCGGCGCTTTAGAAGCGTCCTGTGATCGTCAGCCCGAAGGTCCGCGGCAAGCCGGGAAAGAGTTCCATGAAACCGGACGCCGTGTTGCTGATACCCGAAACAAAATAGTCTTCGTCAGCGATATTCTTCACCCAGGCTGACAGCCTGTAACGGCCTTCTTTGTCCTCGAACGAAAGGTTGCCGTTCAACAACCAATACCCGTCCTCGAACAGCGTCGGGTTGTTGTCGACGGAAAAGAAATGGCTTCCCGTATAGGAGAAGTCTACCTGTGCACCGAAATCGCCGTACCGCACCGGGACCGTGTAACGTCCGGTGCCCGCCATGCTGAACTTAGGCGAGGATGCTGTGCGGTTGCCTGCGTAATTTGTTGCAGGATCGTTGGGATCAAGCTGAAAGCGTTTGAACTCTGCATCGAGAACACCCACCTTGAGCTCCATGAACAGACTATCGAGCGGCCTCACGGTCGCAGCCGCCTCGAATCCCAGCACAGTTGTTTTAGCCGCATTGGATAGGTGCTGCAGTGTGGCGTTGGATCCGGGAATAAAAATGCCAACCTGCTGATCTGAGAAATCATAATAAAATCCAGATACATCAAAGGTATATCTAAGGTCGCGCGACTGGCCCTTTGTCCCGATTTCGTAGCTGGTGACTAATTCGGGATTTACCAAATTTGCCTCACTGGGGTCGAACAGCGCACCGCCATTAAAGTCACCGCCTTTAAAACCGCGCGCGATACCGGCGTACACAAACCAATCGTCCACAACCTCGTATGACAGAGCCCCGCGACCGCTCCACTTGGACCATGAGTTTTCAACGGTCGTTTGCGGAATTGTTTGCAAAAGAAGCCGCGCATCGGCGACTTCTTTTCGAATGAATTCCGCAGTCAAACCTGTCGCGTCGAAAAAGTAAGCGTTTGGCAAACCCGTCCGCTGGTCCCGCGTCCAGCGCACGCCCGCCGTTAGGGTCAGCCTTGGAGTTATTTCGTAACTGGCTTCACCAAACAGCGCATAACTTTCTGTTTTCTGAGTCAGCGACGCGGCGATGCCTTCCTCCACGGGGAAAAAACCTGTCAGCCCGCCGGGCCCAAACGCATTCAGGGCATAGGTTTGGAAAGACGTAAAATTATCCTTATAGAAATTTCCGCCGGCAACCCAAACAAGCGGACCTTCCGTGTTGGAGGCTAGGCGCACCTCTTGGCTGATTTGGTAAAAGTCCGACACTACATTCGTGGTGAGAGCCGACAACGGGCTCGCATCAGAATCGTCGACGAGTTGGCGATCATTGGCGTCGTAAGACGTTTGCGACACAATGGTGAACCCGTTTAAAGGCCACGTTAGAGTCGCGCTTGCGCCCCAGGCATTCACCTTGTCGTAGGATTGAGTGTTCGTAAATGTCTCTCGCAAGTTGACAGTGTCGGTAAAGCCGAAAAAGTCCGAGCACTGGCCTAGTCGCGGCACATCTACGCCTGCCGGGCACAGTATTCCAATTTGCTTACCGGGCGCCGCATCGCTCTGATTTTGGCCGCCATGCACAGTAAACAGGGCGTCAAATCCGCCGTTGGCCATGAATCGCATCTGGCCACGCGCAGACCAGATATCGAGCGCGCCTTCCCGGTCGAAACCACTGGCCGGGTTTGCGTTGGTTACGTAGCCGTCCCGATTAAGTAGGAGACCGGACACACGCACAGCCACTTTATCCGTCAGCGGCACGCCGACCGCAGCCTCCAGATTGGCCTCGTCGAATCTGCCGTAAGTCGCCGTCACTTCTCCGTTGAATCCCGCAGCAGGGTCGGGTTTGCGGGAAATAAAATTGACGACGCCGCCGGTCGTGTTGCGTCCAAACAGTGTTCCTTGCGGACCTTTCAGGATCTCCACCCGCTCCAGATCCATCAAGCCGAAACCATAGGTTAAGCTCGACCCTTGGTAGGCGTTATCCAAGTGAATACCGACGGGGCTCGCCTGATTTGCATTGAAGGTCGCGTTTCCGATCCCCCTCAGAAAGACATGAGGCGTCGCAAACCCCAAAATCGAGTGCCACATTAGGTTCGGCGTCTGCTGCGCGATTTCGGGGCTCGTTCGAAACCCAAAGCGTTGCAAATCGTCCCGGCTGAGAACCGACACCGCCTCGGGAACGGCATGCAGCGCCTCTTCCCGCTTGCGAGCTGTAACGATGATTTCCTCTATGTTGGCACTCGGCGCGGTCGATTCGGCAGCCATCGTCGCTGCCGTGAACGGAAAAATTGGCGCGCTGGATGCAGCCAGACCAAGAAACAGGCCCCCGGATATCGTTTGCCCTAATCGAGTTCTACCAGGGTTAATGCGCGCATTTTTAAATGAAAAACTATCTGTCATGATTTCCCCTGGAGAGCTAACCCGCTGACTCATCTACCCTTTGGCTCGGGAGCGGAGCAAAAATGATGGCCGCAGCATATTTATTATTAATTTAGAATCAAGAAATTGGTTTCAACTTAAGATTGATATTTGCTCCCATGCCAGTGACTCAACTATTGAGAGCGGTGCCTTTGCAGAACAAGCGTTGATTCATTTTTACGGGTTTCGTATTGTTCGTGTAGTTCTGAGGCAAAACGACTTCTACTATAACGAGCACACCGCTTGTAGGGGTGTATTGTTTGCACGGCGTGATAAATGCCCGTCAAACGATGCGGGAGATAAAATGCATACCGATTTGGCTGGCATTCTGTCTGATTTGAGTGCCTTAAGCACAGAAGACGCATTTAAAAGAAAACTAGACCGCACATTCGATGGTCTCGGTTTCAATATGTATTGCTATCTCGGCTTTAAGGGTGACGCCGGAAGCGATCCGCGGCGCTCGCCCGCGAACGCTGCTGATGGCGCGTTGTATCTTACTAATCTTCCGGTGGGCTGGACCGAGCGCTACATCGAAGAACGGTTTCAAGACGATGACCCCATTATTGGCGAGTGCCTGTCGAGCCGGTTACCGGTGACGTGGACAGAGAAATTGAGAACTAAGGTGAGATCAACGCGCGCACGCGCCGTGCTCGCGGGAGGCATCGACTTTGGCGCCAGGCGGGGGTTTGCTGTTCCCATACACGGACCTGGCGGCGAACTTGGCCTTATGAGCCTTTACTCGGATATGTCCGACATCGAGTTTGAAAAATCTGTCGAGACCAACCGCTACGATCTCCACATGATGTCCATCTACTTCCATGACGCGATGCAGAAAAAGCTCGCGCAACAAGAAGAGATTCCGAAACCAATTCCGCTGACCGACCGGGAAGCCGAGATTTTACAGTGGACCGCGATCGGCAAAACAGCATGGGAGATTGGCGGCATCCTAAAAATCTCCGAACGCACTGTTAATTTCCATCTTCAGAATCTCATGGGCAAACTTGGGGTTCATAACAAAACCCACGCCGCCGCTAAAGCCATGAGCTTCGGACTCATCCACACTTAAAACACCTGCCGATACGAGACCCTGCACTACTAATGCCGCAGACGCGGTTTTACGCGTGCCGTAATATCGTCTTTGGGCCGCAACGTTATGATCGGGGCTAACTCCGGCTCATCATCTGATGTAATCGTGACATCAAATGCTCGTAACAATGTCGCCAGCACCATTTGCATCTCCATAACGGCGAAGCCCGACCCGATGCACACCCGCGGGCCCGCACTAAACGGCAGGTAGGCAAACTTCGGCCTCTTGGCCACACGCTCCGGCAAGAAACGATCCGGATTAAACAGCTTGGGCTCTTCCCAGATGCTTGGATGATGATGGATGAGATACTGCGAAATCATAACGGTCGTGCCCGCTTTAATAGGCTGGCCGCAGATCACATCGTCTTCCTGAGCAACCCGCGCAAACCACCATAGCGACGGCCGCATGCGGGCCACCTCTTGGGTGACACGCTTCGTATAGTCCATCTTTTTCAAGTGATCCGGCGTCGGGTCACACCCTGCGAGCACCGTATCTGCTTCATCCCGCAGATTTTCCAAACACGTCGGATGTTGGGCTAGAAAATGGAACGCCCACGAAAGCATGACGGCGGTGGTGTCGTGCCCGGCCAAAAGCAACGAAAGCACTTCGTCGCGCAATTGCTGATCGCTCATGGCCTCGTTGGTTTCCGCATCGCGTGCGCCGATCAGAATACCCAGCAGATCATCGCCCAGGTCGGGCGCCGCACGCCGCTCGCGGATAATTCTCCACACTGTGGAGTCCAGCGTTTCAACCGCGCGGTTGTATTCGCGATTCCTAGCCGTCGGTATAATTTCAGTGATTGGAGTCAGATTCCAAATCCGCTCGGCGCCTACTTCATTGCCAACAACCAAGGCTCTCGAGAACTCCTCGCCCTCGCTCTCACTTAAGCTGTTTCCAAACATCGTTCTGAGCGCGACTTCAAGCGTAAGACACGACATATCCTCGCTCAGGCTGAACTCTTCTTGCGTCTCCGCGCGCGCGCTCCACTTAGCCGCGTGCTCGTTGATAACCTGCGCCATAACGCCGCTCATCGCGTCCACGCGCTGGCGGAAGAACGACGGCGCAATGAGTTTGCGCTGCCTCGTCCACAACTCTCCTTCGCTCAAAAACAAACCGTTTCCCAATATGGGCTTTAGCTTCTGCGCCATCGGACTCTTGCGATAATTCCGATAGTTCGTCTGCAGAACATGCTCGACGTGGGCGGGGTGGTTTAATAGGAACGAGTTGCTCATAAAAATTCTCAACGGAAAAAAGTCGCCATACTCAGCTGCAGCGCGCTCTAGAAACCCCAGCGCATCGGCTCGCAGCATCGGCAAAACCCCAAGGAAAGGATATCCCTTGGGACCTGCGGGGTACTGATGTTTGGACATCCTGCGAATAGACCTCCCTTACACGGCATTCGCTGTGTGTAAGCGCAAAAAGAAAACGACTAAGCGTTACGCTGCAACTTTAAACTCGCCCGCCCGAACAATCGGGTGCTTAGGCATAAGAACGGACGGATGTGGGAGGGCCCCTTTCTCAACAGCCTCTTCCGCTGGAGTCGTCAGACCAAGCTGCGTCCGGCGCACATTGAGTTCGGACACATCCGCAAATCCAGAGATCGCCTTGGTCACGCCGATCTGCATGGGCGGCCCGAACCGTTGGGTCAAAAGACCTGCACGTTTGAGAATCCGCTCGAACCGCACATCAGCTACCGCCACAATTCTTGAAATATTCCGGCGCTGCGCGAACTCAAAAAGCTGCCCGAGAAGCAGATTTGTCACGGTCTTGATCGTACCAAGCGACTCGTTTCCGACAACACGTTTAGAAACGGCGAAACGACTGATTTCCCACACGTTCTCCGCTTCCGGCGCAGGCATGCCGTACAACAACTCTGGGAAAACATCTTTCAGCATGTATGGGCTGGTGGTGGGTAGCAGCCGCCACGACCCCAGAACTTCACCTTCGTGTTCACAAACGATGTACACCGGGTCCAGATCGTCAAACATGTCGCGCTCGCGGCCGGACTGAGAACCGACCTCCCAGGCGAGACGTTCTTTGAACACTTCGTGGCGTAGGCGAAACATGCCGTCCAGCTTACGTGTGGAATCGGCGGTTTCAGCGGGCATTTCAATAATAGAAGCGAGCATGTGACCCAAAACTCCCTCGGGAATAGTTTCGGGTGCAGATCACCATATAGTTAAGGGGCCGTGACCTGTCAGAACTGACAGGTCCGTATCTCACCAAATAAGTGCAAATTCCGTCTGCAACTAACGGCTGCGTTCGCGACTAGAAATTCGGCCGAATAGGCATAAAAACCAACAGGTTAATTGGACTTTTGGTCCAAGAAACCAATGGAGAAGCGTGTCGAAAAAACGAGGCGAAAATCGCCCGTCGGCCCGCCAACTAATACTGAAATGGCTGCCTCCGGCCCTGACCATCGGCCGGATGCAGAATAGACCCAAAAATGGGCACCGTTTCATTGGAGTAATGGATTTGGAGCTGGATGATGACACACCATATTATTTCCCTGTCCGCTGTAGGGAGCGGGCGCAATAGCCAAACCTCAAGCAGCATTGAGGACCCTCAGGCAGCCTCCGAAGAGAGCAGCGCCTCCGGTAAAATAGCGTCTCAGTTCACGTGGCCTCGCCCGTCCAACGACCGCGCTGTGTCCATGGCGATGGCGCTGCAATACCTAGCGTCACGCGCTGCTTCATCCACGCCGTAGCCCGGCCCCGCACCATGCAGGACCCCCCGGTTTTGGAGGTTTGCACGGACGCGGATCGTAAGCCGAAACACGAGCGGCGCGTGCGCTGCAAAGCAACCGTTCGGTTCGGCTCGCAATCACGTGTCGACCTTGTGCATTTATCGGCGCCGAACAGTTCGCCCCATGTTCAGCGATGGCGGCGGATCGGTAATCCGGCAAAGCTTATTGCGAAGGTGCTCATGCTTGATTCTGCGGTCGGCGCCGCGAATACCAATTTGCCGGCACGGCAAGCCGCCCGCCCGAGACCCAGGCTTCTAACACCGACAACGCCGCAACGCGACGAGACTAAACAACGCTACCAGATGGTTGATCAACAACTGCTGGAAATAGGGAAAGTGGAGAAGCTAAATGGCCGCTCCGGCGGAACTATCACCGACCAGTTTGGTTCGGGAGATCCTTAACACCAAGGCGGAGCAAGCCTTATCGAATTTGGCATCCCGTACAAGCCATTCATGGCGTCTTTCTCTGGATCATTCCAAGGTCTTGCCGGATTCTGTCGACCTGGCTGGTGCGCCGTCACTCAGCTTATTTATTCGCTCGGCCAACGGGCCGCACGTGACAGATATGGACGGAACCCAATTCCTCGATCTATGCATGGGCTTTGGGGCGCTAATTCTAGGTCACGCGCACCCCGCTATTCAGAATGCCATCGCAGACCAAGCTTCGAGAGGCTGGCAATACGGCCTCCCCAACGCCGATCAAACCGAATTCGCCCAGTTGATTCAAACTGCGGGCCCCGCAAACGAGCGCATTGCGTTGTGCCCATCGGGCAAGGACGCGGTCTTTTTTGCCCTGCGCGCCGCGCGCGCCTTCACCGGCAAAGACATAGTCGCCTCGTTCACCGGCTCCTGTCACGGCACACAGGACCATAAAATCAAGAGCGACGATCTGAATGCGCCCGGCCGGACGCCGGGCATGGCCCCTCACGCGACGGTTGTTCTCCCGTATGGCCACGCAGCGGCGCTTGATCAAATTACACGGCGCAAACACGACCTCGCCGCCGTCATTGTCGAGCCCATCCGAAGCAGCCGTCCTTCTGCCGCTCATGCAGACTGGCTTCATCGGCTGGCGCAAACATGCCGTGAGGCCGGCGTCATTATGATCCTCGACGAAACATATACAGGCTTTCGCCTCGCCTACGGCGGCGCACAGGAATTGCTGGGCCTTGTTCCCGACTTAGTAACTTACGGCGACATTATCGGCGGCGGGCTGTCCCAGGGCGCCGTGGCCGGAAGAGCCGATATCATGGGTTTCTTCTTTGGCTCGGCAAAAGGCAAGTCCGTGTCCGCCGACGCGACTATGGTAACCAATCCCCTCAGCGTATCCGCAGGTGTTACAACACTGCGGTATCTTCGAGAGCACCGCGCAACACTCTACCCAGCCCTCACCGAAAACGGCGATAGATTGGCTAAGGGATTTAACGCTTTCGCGGCTACAGAGCGACTACCGGTCGAGATGAAGCAAGTTGGTTCGATGTTCCGAATTGTATTTCACCGAGATCAGGATGGTAGTCACAACACGTCTGCCCGTACCCCAAACGCTGCCGAGACCGCGTTCTACGTCCTTGCGCTAAACCGCGGCGTTTTTATGCACATCGCGCAGCGCGGCTTTCTTTCGCTTGCCCATAGCCGCGAGACCATAGACGAAGCGCTGGATGTTTTCATTGAGTCACTGCGCGATGTTCGCGACGATGGGCTGTTCCCGCACCATCCAGTCAGTGAAGCTTAACCCGGCTAGAGTTTGGTCGGCGATCGTTTCGGACGCACGCTCTCGCAACACCGGGCCATAACCCGCTCCCGCTTTCCCCGGATTGGCACGAGCGCAGCGGAAAGCAAAATGCCGCGTATGGGAATACGCGGCAGGATCGCTGGCCTTTAAATTGGTGCGGGTAGAGGGAATCGAACCCCCACTCCCAGAAGGAACCAGATTTTGAGTCTGGCGCGTCTACCAGTTCCGCCATACCCGCACTCGGGCCACGGAGATAGAACAGGATGACTGGAGTGTAAAGCGTCAAGACTGACCGCCCACCCATCAACCCTCACCAAACAGCCATTTTCGCCCTGGGACAGGCGCATAGCGCCGACAGAAGCTCCAGGAAATTTGCGAGCCTGCATCGGACCTGCTAGGAAAATGCGCCTTCATTAGGGATGGGATATTTCGCGTGCTGCGCCGCCTCTACGATTGGACCATGTCGCTGGCCGCACACCCCCATGCCCTGTGGGTGCTGTTCGCCATAGCTTTCATTGAAAGCTCGGTTTTTCCAATCCCACCCGACGTTCTCGTTATCGCGATGGTTCTGGCCGCACCGTCGAGCGCTTGGCGTATCGCCCTGATCTGTAGTGCGGGAAGTTTACTCGGCGGCTACTTTGGCTACGCCATAGGCTATTTTCTGTATGAATCCGTGGGAATAACCATCCTCGCGTTTTATGGCTACGAAGAGGCCTTCGACAATTTCCGTCGCCTGTACACGCAATGGGGCTTTTGGATTGTCTCCATGGCCGGTTTTACGCCGTTTCCCTACAAGGTCATTACCATCGCCAGCGGCACGGTGAGCCTTGACCCGGTCATGTTCGGCATCGCTTCGGCGCTCTCCCGCACTGCGCGTTTCTTTTTGGTTGCGGCCCTCTTGCGAAAGTTCGGCCCCCCTATCCGCACCTTTATCGAACGCTATCTGGGCCTTCTGACGACTCTTTTCTTCATCCTGCTA
>JAUIGX010000129.1 GCA_030432435.1 Alphaproteobacteria bacterium | reverse complement strand
CCGGCGCATGAGCGTTTATCACAACGGGGGCGGGGACGTCTTTTACCGCCTGATGATGGGCGCTGTTCACCGGTATGTGGGTTTGCCCGATAATTTTGTGGAGCAGAGAGCCTTCTTTGATGATCACGCCATGCCCGGCCCGGTCTCGCGGCCCTGGTTGCTCATGAGGCAGGGTGTTCGGCACTTCGTCCGGAATATGCTGGATCAGTGTCCCGCCGAGGGCGACAGCCATGAGTTGTTCGCCGCCGCAAATTCCGAATATGGGCTTGTCGTCCTTCAGAATGGCGCGGGTCACGGCCATTTCAAAATCGGTGCGGCCGGCTTTGATGGTGACTTTGGGGTGCCGTTCGGTAGCGCCAAACAAGGCCGGGTCCACGTCGAAGTTGCCTCCGGATACGACCAGTCCGTCGATCATGTCGGCATATTGATCAACGAGGGACATGTCGTGCGGTAGAGGGATAGGCACGCCACCGGCCTCGGTGACCGCCGTGCAGTAATTCTTGCGGATGGCGAACCAGGGAAACTTGGAATACCCCTGGTCTCCGCCCGGCTCGATGTCAGCTGTAATACCGATAATCGGCTTTTTCATAAAATACCTCGCGTTCGGCGGACTTTAGCCCCGCAAGGTCTCAAAGTCTTTGGGATTTGAAGAATTTTTAGGCTTCGCCTGGTTCGCGCTGACCGGCCATGCGCGGGAGTGCCGCAGGTGTGAAGCGCGCTTCATATGCAGCTGCGCTTCTTTGATGATCCGGGGGCGGCGCGCGTCGCGGATCATTCGGACTAGGCTCACTGGCCTTGACCGATTGCATCAATGCGCTGGCGAAGTCCTGCCCCTGAAATCCAGGTGAGGATGTGGAGAAAGGGTCTTGGTCGTTTTCATCTTCGCCCTCGCCACTATCGAACATGTTCATGGGGGTGCTGGCGATCAACTTCGCCATTTCTTCGAGCACAACCCACGACACCGCCATGGCATAGGTGTTCGAGCCGTTCATATTGCCCTTGAAATCGAGAGCGTTGTAATCGGTGTTGGCCGTGCGCACAGGTGTTCGCTTCGCTGCGGGGAGAGCCGCATCCTGATCCATCCAAGTCGACGCTACGTTTTCATAACGGTCCATTTGGTCCGAGAAGCGCCCGCGAACAAGTTCTGCGACTTCCGCAACCGTGCGTGCCCGGCCATCGGGGGTATAAAAAACCGAAGTGTTCGCTTTGGCGGCGGCAGGCAATAAACGCGCTGCGCTGCTGTCCGGAGATTCGGCGGCGGCCGTCAGCAATCGTGAGGAGCCATTCGCCCCCAGAAAATGTGCGAGATAGAGGTCGGCGGCATCCGGGTCGCGTCCCAGCGCGCCTTGAAGTGACTGTGCATTGCCAAGAGCATATTCGGCGGCCATGAGCGCCGAGGCTTCCGGATCTTTGCGCATGTCTAGAATTCGGCGTTCGGCAATCGGGTCGTCTACCTTTGCCTTGCCATCTGCGCCGATGGAAATTTTTGCGGCCAAATCGCCGTAGCCATAGCGCTCGCCGAAACGGTCCATCATGTCCAGCCATGTGCCTTGGGTGAACTGAAACAGACCCTTTGCCGAGGACGTTTTGGCGAGGGCGTCGGTTTTGAGACTGCTTTCCTGAGCGGCCTTGGCGACGAGGTATTGAAAGCTGACGCCGCTTTTCGCGCTGGCTGATTTCAGCCCGGACAGAGTCGTGCGTTCGACCGTTTGACCGGCGATTTTGACGAAGTCACTGACGTTCTGAACCATGGCCTTTCGGCTCCAATAGATTATTCGACCCCGACCATAGGGCCTCCGGGTTACCGAATTCTTACCTTTCCTTAACGACTTGCCGCGGTGTGACATCCGGCAGGCCCTTGACGCCGCCCGGCCCCTCGCGGACTGTGGGCGCATGAGGGAAGCGCACAAAAAAGCGGGCGATTTCATGGGGCTGGCCTTCGAGGCCGCGACTGCGGCCGGGCAGCGCGGGGAGGTGCCGGTAGGGGCGGTGATCGTCGATCCGGCCTCAAGTGGTGTCCTGGCGGTGGCGGGCAACGAGGTGGAAGCGCGAAACGATCCCACGGCCCATGCGGAAATTCTGGCGATTCGCGCGGCGACGGAGAAGGCAGGGTCCCCCCGACTAACCGGATGCGACCTTTATGTAACGCTAGAGCCGTGCCCTATGTGCGCGGCGGCTATTTCCTTCGCGCGGCTGCGGCAGGTGGTCTTTGGCGCATACGATCCGAAAGGCGGCGGCGTCGATCATGGACCGCGCATTTTCTCCCAGCCGACCTGTCATCATCGCCCGGAAGTGATTGGGGGGATCGAAGCCGAGCGGGCCGAAGTGCTGCTCAAGGAATTTTTTGCGGCGCGGCGATAGCCCGGTGCTAGGCACGGCGAGACCATTCCCGTACCATGCCCGTATGATGAAGCAGATCTTCGCAGCATTTCTTATGGCCATGGCTTTTTCGCCGGCGCTCGGCGCTGAGGAAAACGAAGGGGGAATCGGCTACACCGGCTATCGCATTCAGTTGACGCCGATTATGGCGCCCTACATGACGCCCAACGGGCTCAGATACGAAGTGTTGACGGTGCGTCTGAGATTGCCGGAAGGCAGCGAACGCCCCGGCTGCTGGATGATTCCGATCGTTCACGAGAAGATACTTATGTATCTTTATGACGCGAATCTGACCCAAGCCGACTTCCAAGGCCAACGCCGCGACGTTTTGACCAAGAACATGTTTGATGCGGTTATCCGGGCTTCGGATCGCAGCCTATACACCGGTTTGACGCTGGTGGACGCCAACTCGGAGCCGATCACGCCGGAAACCGATCCGCGTTCGGCAACCCTTAGCACTCAGTGCAGATAGATCTGCGCGTTTAGCTGGCTTTCTCGCGTGCTGCTGCGCGCCAGCCAATATCGCGGCGGCAAAACCCACCGGGCCATTTAATTGCATCTACCGCTTGATAGGCGCGCGCCTGGGCTTCGGTGACGGTCTTGCCGGTGGCGGTGACGCCGAGAACGCGGCCGCCGTTTGCGACGACGGCACTTTTACCGTCGCGCGCTTCGGTTTTTGTGCCGGCGTGAAAGACGGTGACATTGTCGACTTTAGCGGCCTCGTCCAAACCTTCAATCACCGTACCTTTTTCCGGCGTGCCGGGATAACCGTTGGCGGCCATGACCACAACGATGGCGGCATCATCGTGCCAGCGCAGGTCGAAATGACCGAGTTGTCCGTCGGCCGCTGCCACGAGCGCGGGCAGTAAATCGGATTTAAGCCGGGCCATCAGCGCCTGGCACTCCGGGTCGCCGAAGCGGACATTGAACTCCAAAGTTTTTGGAACGCCGTTGTCGATCATCAAACCGGCAAACAGCACGCCCTTGAACGGGCATCCTTCAGCGGCCATGCCGCGTACGGTGGGTAAAATGATCTCGCGCATGATGCGCTCTTGCATGGCCGCATCGACAATGGGTGCGGGCGAATATGCGCCCATGCCGCCGGTATTTGGGCCGGTATCGCCTTCGCCGACAGCCTTGTGATCTTGGGCGGCGGCAAGGGGCAGTGCGTGTTCGCCGTCAACAATGGCAAAGAAACTTGCTTCCTCGCCTTGGAGGAACTCCTCAATCACCACTTCATCGCCGGCGTCGCCGAAGGCCTTGTCGGCCATCATCGTATCAATAGCCGCATGGGCTTCGTCCACGGTCTGGCACAAGATGACGCCTTTGCCTGCCGCGAGGCCATCGGCCTTAACAACAATGGGAGCGCCCTTTTCGCTGATAAAAGCTTTTGCGGCATCCGTTTCTTTGAAGCGGCCGTACCAGGCGGTCGGAATGTTATGGCGCTGCAAGAGGTCTTTCATGAACCCCTTGGACCCTTCGAGTTGAGCGGCTTTCGCGCTGGGTCCGAAAGCTTTGATGCCCTCATGGGTCAACTTATCGACAAGGCCCGCGACCAGCGGAGCCTCGGGACCGACCACGACAAAATCGATTTTTTCGTCTTTCGAGAATTTGATGAGGCCGTCGATATCGTCGGCACTGATCGGCACGCAGGTGGCGACATCGGCGATTCCGGCATTGCCGGGCGCACAGTAAAGGGCATCGCAAAGTGGGGACGCGCTCAAGGACCAGCACAACGCATGTTCGCGGCCTCCGCCGCCTACAACCAGTACCCGCATCGCATAATCCTCTTGTTTTTTCACCCCGCGCGCCCTGTCCGCAGACGGGCCGCTGTGGCATAACAGAGCCATGAGCCAGATGCCATCCCCGAACGCCGCCTCGGCCGAGGCTTCGAATATGCCGTCGTTCACCGTCTCCGAGCTTTCCTCTGCTCTGAAGCGCACGGTGGAAGACGCGTTTGGATTTGTGCGCGTCAAAGGCGAGATTTCCCAGCCCAAGGTGGCGGCCTCTGGCCATTGCTATCTCAGGCTCAAGGACGAAAGCGCGGTGCTGGACGGCATCATCTGGCGCGGCACCATGAGCAAGCTGTCCCTCAAACCCGAAGAGGGAATGGAGGTCATCGCCTCGGGCCGTTTAACCACCTATCCGGGACGCTCGAGCTACCAAATCATCATCGAGTCCATGGAACTGGCGGGCGAAGGCGCGCTTTTGAAGTTGCTGGAAGACCGACGCAAGAAACTGGCCGCCGAGGGGTTGTTTGATGAAGGTCGCCGCAAAGACCTGCCGCTGCTGCCAGAAGTGATCGGTGTGGTGACCTCGCCCACTGGGGCGGTGATTCGCGACATTTTGCACCGAATCGCTGATCGCTTTCCGCGCCGGGTCATCGTCTGGCCGGTGCGTGTGCAAGGAGAAGGATCTGCCGAGGAAATAGCGGCGGCGATCGCAGGCTTTAATGCTTTTGTGCCCGGCGGCGCTGTTCCCCGGCCCGATGTGATTATTGTCGCACGCGGCGGCGGAAGCCTCGAAGACCTGTGGGCCTTCAACGAAGAAGTTGTTGTGCGCGCGGCTGCGGCCTCAAACATTCCGCTTATTGCGGCCGTCGGTCATGAGACCGACTGGACTCTGATTGATCACGCCGCTGATCGCAGGGCGCCGACCCCGACCGCGGCGGCTGAAATGGCGGTGCCGGTACGGCTCGATTTGCTGGCCGACGTTCAGCAGGCCCACGGGCGTCTGACTCAGGCGATGACCCGGAAACTCGAAGAAAACCGGATTCATCTAGAGGGGCTTGTGCGTGGCATTCCGCGCCTCGACATGATCGTTGCGCAGAAGACGCAGGATTTGGACGCGCTCAGCGAACGCCTTGCCCTTGGACCGCGGACCTTGCTGCAAACCAAAGCGCAGGGCTTGGCTGTACTGACCGCGCGTTTAAATCTCGATAGATTCAGCCGTGATATCGGGCGCCAATCGAGTGAGATGGAAGCATTGGCAACGCGTCTTACGCAGGCCAGCCGCCGGGCGATCAAGGATACGCAATCTCGATTTGAGGCGACAATTGCGCGCCTTGAATCGGTGTCGCCTAAACGTGTTTTGGAGCGCGGCTATGCGATGGTCAAAGATGCCAACGGTGATGTGGTCTCCAAGGCGGCTGATGCATCGCCCGGCGGGGCGTGGAACGTAGAGTTTAACGACGGCAAGGTCGGTGTTCACGTCACGGGGGCTGCACCGAAACGCGCGCGGCCTACGTCAAAAGTAAAGTCCGACGAAGAGCAAGGGCGGTTGCTATGATATGGCGCATTCTTTTCTTTGTTGCGGCGTTTGCCACCCCGGGCTGGGCGGCGGAAGTTACGTTCACGGGCCGTATGGAGCAGGGTGGACTTGTCGTTGGAACAGCGCCTGTTGGGGCCAAAGTCATTTATGACGGGCGCGCGTTGCCGATTATGAGTGACGGCCGGTTCTTGCTTGGACTCGACCGTGATGCGCCGCAAAAGGGCGAACTTGTTATTGAAATGAAAGCGCACGGACGCGAGGTCATGGCTCTCAACATTGCGCCGCGTGACTGGAAGATCGAACGGGTGGATGGCGTTCCGCAAACCCTGGTCACGCCCGACCCTGAAACAACGGCTAAAATTGCAGCTGACAGCCGCCTTATCGCAAAGGCGCGGGCGACGATAGAACTTACGCCATTTTTCGAAACCGGATTTATTCGGCCTGCCGAGGGGCGCATCTCCGGCGTTTACGGCAGTCAGCGTATTCTCAATGGCTCGCCGCGCGCGCCGCATTCGGGGCTGGATATCGCCGCGCCGCAGGGCACGCCTATTCGCGCGGCGGCAGATGGTGTGATTTCGCTGGCCGAACCGGACATGACTCTGACCGGCCAAACGGTGTTCATCAATCACGGCTATGGACTGCAATCGGTCTATATCCACATGAGCGCGCTACATGTGAAGAACGGTCAGCGCGTTAAACAAGGTGACGTGATCGGTGAGATTGGTATGACGGGCCGCGCGACGGGGCCGCATTTGCACTTCGGTGTGACGTGGTTTGATACGCGTCTAGATCCGGAAACGATTCTGGCGGTTCTGCCGGCGGCAAGTAACTGATTTAGCTCGTAACCTTTAGGGCTTTGTCTAGCAGTCCATTCAGCGCCGTCTGATTTTCCCACTCTACATCTACGGACAGCACGTTCACCTGCTGGCGCTGATCGGGCGACAGGCGCACAGCGTCCTTGCGGGTAGTGACGGGCAGGGCATCGACCGAGAAGGCTTCATCTAAAATGGTTTGGATATCGGGCCCCGCGTAGCCGTAGTGATCGCTGAAGGGATGAAAGGCGACAACACGCGCGCCGGCAGCATTCAGGGTGTGAAAGAATTTTTCCGGCTCGCCAATGCCTGCAAACCCAACCACCTTGCGGCCTTGCAGATGACGCCACTCCGGTCCCGGCGCCAAGTGAGCGCGCAGCACCGGGGCGTGTTTTGCCAATCCGCCTTCAAGACGATGCGGGTCCGGCCCCATCAAAATGACCGCGTCGGCGCGGGCGAGGCCGCTTTCGGCCGGTTCGCGCAAGGGCCCGGCCGGCGTGATGCGCCCATTGCCAAAGCCGGCGTGCCCGTCGACGACGATAAACGAGAGGTCTTTGGCCAAGGTTGTGTGTTGGTGGCCGTCGTCCATAACCAAAACGTCGGCACCGTCTTTGATGGCCTCGAGTGCACCCAAGGCCCGGTTGCGGGCCACCCAAACCGGAGTTGTCATCGCGTGCAAAAGCGCTTCGTCGCCGACGTCCTCGACCGTGTGGACGAAGTCGTCGACTCTCACGGGCCCTTTCAACCGGCCGCCGTATCCACGCATCAAAATGGCCGGAGATTTGCCGCGGCTGCGCAAGTGCGCAGCGATAGATGCGGTAACGGGCGTCTTGCCGGTGCCGCCGACGGATAGATTGCCCACGCAGATCACAGGCACGTCCACGCGTAGCGGCTTGGCGCGGGCAACGCGGCGGGTTGTAATTGCGCCGACGATATGTCCGATAGGCTCCAGAAATCGGGAAAGGACATTGTCGGTGCGCCAGAACTCAGGCGCGTGCATCAGAACTCTCCTGACTTGCATGGGGCATATCTGCCGGGCTCATGGCTTCATGTCCGGCGAGTCGGTCGGCCTCCGCGCTGATGGTATTCAGCATGAGTTCCAGTTGCTCTGTTAAATTAGAAATCTCCGCGGTATCTGCATCGGGCGGCACATTGATGGGATTGCCCCATACGACCGCTCCGCGTCCGAAGGGCAATGGAACGATAAGGCGATCCCACGTGCCAAGCACCTTGCGGCGGCTGACGGAAACAGACACCGGTAATACGGGCGCGCCAGAGAGGCGTGCAAGGGCAACCGCCCCCTCGCCGGCGCGCATGCGCGGTCCGCGCGGTCCATCCGGCGTGATGCCGATGCTTTCTCCGCTTTTTAATGTGCGTACCAGGGTACGGAGGGCGTCGCTGCCGCCGCGCGTGGAAGATCCCGCGACCGCGCCGATGCCGAAATGCGCAATGGCACGGGCGACCAGTTGTCCGTCGGGATGCGACGATATGAGCATGTGGAAGGGTTCCTGCGACGGCCAGCAGATGGGCATCATGGCGAGTCGATTGTGCCAGAAGGCGATGATAGTTGGTGTTTTCCCCGCCCAGGCGGGCTCGGCGGCGGCACTATTAAGGGTTTGCCAACGCGTGGTCGCTTTGACCGTCAGAATCGACCCGGCAATCGCGGCTGAGGCTGCGCGCCGCACGATCGGCTTGCGGCCCAATTTTTTGATGGTGATGCCCAACGCGCTCGTATTCCGATGTTGCGATAGTAAAGCGCCAGCTAGAACCGCCGCGTTACCTAGGTAAGGTCGTGAGTCGTTGGGACAATAGAAGAGATTGGCGGCGCTGAGAACCGATGTCTGCGCCGCCGGTGTAAACCCGCCAGCTTATCCACAAGTCTAACCTGGATATCTTATCCGGCAGTGGCGGTGCTGGTGTGCTCTGTGTTTTGAACATCCGTCCGGCTGCCGAAGAACTCTTCGGCGGGAAACGGGTGAATGTTGGCCAGGAATTGCGATGTGCTGGCACCCCAGGAATAACGCTCTGCGTGGGCGCGACATTCGAGAGGCGATGCCTTGAGCGCCTTCTGCATCGCAAGGCCTAAATCGTTATCAAGACAGCCAACGGGGGCATCGCCGATCACATCCAGGGGGCCCGCAACCGGATAGGCTGCGACCGGAACGCCGCAGGCGAGGGCTTCTAATAGCACGAGGCCGAAAGTATCTGTGAGACTCGGAAAGACGAAGACGTCTGCGGCGGCGAAGTAACGGGCAAGATCCTCGCCTTCCTTGACACCGGCGAACACGACGTCGGGATATTTCCTAGAGAGCTGTTGCAGCTTCGGCCCGTCACCGACCACGACTTTTGTGCCGGGGTGTTTTAGTGCGAGGAATGCCTCGATATTTTTCTCGACCGCGACCCGCCCGACGTACAAGGAGATGGGGCGGGGCAGGTCGAGGAAATCTTTCTCGCGGGGCCGGAACAATGCGGTGTCCACGCCGCGGCTCCAGCGCTTGATATTCTTAAAGCCGTACTGCGTAAGTTCGCGCTCTACCGTTGCGGTCGCAACCATGATGCTGCGGGACGGTGCATGAAAGCGGCGCATCGCCGCGTACGTCCATTTTACGGGAACTCTGAAACGGGCGTTCAAGTATTCGGGAAACTTTGTATGAAACGCCGTTGTGAACGGCATGTTCCGCTTGCGGCAATACCGCCGGGCAGCCATGCCAAGCGGTCCTTCGGTTGCGATATGGACGACACAGGGATGGAAGCTTTCTATGATGCGCTTAATCTGTCGGCGCGGAAAGAGTGCGAGGCGGATTTCCGGATAGGTCGGGCAGGGAACGCTGCGAAACTGTTCCGGTGAAATCGTGATGGCCTCGTGCCCGGCCTCGGTCAGATGCTTTTTCAGCGACGTTAGGGTTCTGACGACGCCGTTGACTTGTGGGTACCAGGCATCGGTGACGATGAGTATTCGCATTCTATGGCCTTGGTTGTGGCTTCGAGAGGAATCCGCGACATGGCTTGGGCCAGAACGGAGGCCGGCCGCGCGGAGCGATGATCCGAAGCGTGCTCGTCGCTAATGGTTTGGTCTGGGATGAAGCCGCGCATGTCGGCCCAGTGCAGAATTTCCCAGCGCCCGTCGAAATGCTCTACTAAAGCGGTGCAGCCTTCGACCCAGTCGCCGTCGTTCATGTAGGTTATGCCGTCGATCTCTCTGATCTCGGCGTGGTGAATGTGTCCGCAGATGATGCCGTCGGCGCCGCGCTCCCGCGCCATCCGGGCCATTGCCTGCTCATAATTCGAAATGAACTGAACGGCGTTCTTGACCTTGTGCTTCAGGTACTTCGAAAGTGACCAGTACGGTCTGCCCAAAGTGCGGCGTACG
>JAUIGX010000128.1 GCA_030432435.1 Alphaproteobacteria bacterium | reverse complement strand
CGACCCTGCGACCTTGAAAATCGGCGACCTGATTCGCGCGCTGGAACCCGGCCTGGGTCTTGTCGAGTGCTTCGATCCTGAGACCAATACCTGCAAGATCACCAACATCTGCCAGCTCAAACACTATCTTGCGGAAGCGAACAGGGCCTTTATTGAAACACTAAACCAGCATGCCCTTTCCGACACCGTGCCCGACAAACTCAAGTTCTTGAATGTTTTCTAAACGCCGGCACGTAGATCAAGAGTGAAGTCGGAGAGACAGCGCCGCGCAAACGAGCCGGCTGTCCCCGTGAGAGGCCAGATGTTTTTTAAGCAGTGCGATTGCCGCATTCTTAGACGAGGACGCCAAGACATTAGAGAAAGTAGCGTGCGCACAGCCTGACAGACTTAGAATTGACCAGCACCAAGCTTGTCCGCGACTACGGTGTCGATATTTAAAGTTGAGCCGGGCTAGGGCTCGTTAACTGAAGAAATCAGGTTAATCTGAACTTTCAGTTTTGGTGTTGGGCTTGCTGTTCGTGGGTTCGACCGGCCCGGCCCGCATATTTTCGGGCGGCTCTAAATCAAGCACGATCACAAGCCGCGCCCACAGCTTTTCAAAGAGAACAAGCAAAATCAAAAAAACGAGGAGAACGGGTGCCAACACAGACCCCAACGCAAAGTCGCGAAAGCGCCGCCGCGGCCTGTGCATTTCCAACAGCAGCAGATGGGTCAGGAAAACACCTAACGCGAGATAGGCCGCTATTCCGAGATATGTCCAGTTCATCGGAAAATCCGCGAAATTCGAGTTATCTTGATGTCGAATATTACCATGCCGGAAAGCTCTTTCTAACGCCTCATTAGCTATCTGCCCTCTCCAAAAGAGGGCTCGTCATTTGCGCGGCCCCGCGCGAGAATGCCCGCCAGACGACGCGGCGATTTCAGATAACGGACGGAGGAAAATATGCAAGTCGATGGTGCCTGCCATTGCGGACAGATTACATACAAAGCAACCGTTGACCCGGACCGGGTCACGCTGTGTCACTGCAACGATTGCCAGATAACCGCCGGAGCGCCGTATACGTTCAACGTCCCGGCGTTAGCAGGTACGTTTGAGATTCTGTCCGGGACACCGCAAACCTACCTCAAGACAACCGCGGACAGCGGCCGCCATCGTGCGCATGGCTTTTGCCCCAATTGTGCGACGCGTCTTTATTCGGCCAGCGTCCAGACCGATCCCATTCAATACATGTTGCGGGCCGGGCCGCTTCAGCAGCGCGCCGCGCTGAAACCTGTGCGGCAAATCTGGTGTGATGCCGCACTGGATTGGGCCGTTGTCGATGGACCGGAACGCGTAACGGGACAGTAGAGCCGCGCGCGAGCGTAACATTGATCTTGGTTGCCGCCGGGTTGTAGAGCAACGATGGCATATAAAAACCAATGATTATGAATACTGCGGCACTAATTTGGTCTGTCTGTTCAAAACAGAAAACCTTCGATTTTATAATATTTTGATTGGCTCGGAATGGATTCAATAACACGCATCGGCACAGAGCGGCATTGGGCAGGACGTATGAATTTGCACGTCGACACGCTTCCTTATGCACAGCTCTCTTTTTCACTTTCAGGCGAAGATGCCGTGCTCGCCCAACACTTCAAGAGACGCATTCACAATAACAAGCCGGGCATTTACGTCGATCTTGGCTGCGCGATGCCCGTGCAAATTTCCAATACTTATCTGTTCTACTGTCACGGCTGGCGCGGGGTATGCGTGGACCTCAATCCCAAACATGCGCCGTATTGGGCTTCGGCGCGCCCGGAAGACGCATTTGTAAACGCGGTTGTTAGCAACGAGACAACAACCGCACATATTTTCGAGCACGCGTCCAACGAAGGCATGTTGCGCATCGGCACATCTGAAATGCCACCCAGTCCGGAATTTCGGCACGTTGGGCAGGCCACGCCTTTATCGTTAGCCGATATTCTTGCGGCGAAGCTTAAGCCGGGAACCGTTGTTGACTTTTTTTCGATCGACGTTGAAGGCGCTGAACTGAGCGTTCTGAAATCCAACGATTGGAACCGTTGGAAGCCGGCCGTGATCCTGGTGGAATGTGAAGGGTATTCACCTTCGGAGCAGGAGCCCGAGGCCATCGCATATTTACGAACCCTGGGTTACTCTGTCTCGGGCAATATAGGAGCGAATGTTTTCTTATCCCTGTGATCGCTTTAACGCACACCCATCGGTAGGAGGTTAGAGATGACACGCGATACGTCAGTTATATCCGAAAAATCCACAAAGCCCTCGCGGCGAAACGTCTTGAAGGCAGCCGCATGGGCCCCGCCCCTCGCCGCCGCCGGCGGATTGCACATCGCGCATGGCCTTGCCAAAAGCGCAAAAGCGCAGACTATGGATATGACCGAGTTGGGTGCGCAGGACGCGGTGACGCATATCAAGAACGGCGACATCACGGCGGAAGCCTACATGAGCGCCCTTCTTAAACACCATGAAGCCCACAAAAACTTGAACGCCTTCATCACCCTAAATGAAGGCCGGGTGCTGCAAGAAGCCCGCGCTGTGGACCAAGCCAGGGCGCGCGGTGAGGCCCTGGGCCCGCTCGCCGGACTTCCGGTTGTGATCAAGGATCAGATCGACGTGGCAGGCTATCCGACCACCGTCGGCTCGAACGTCCTGCACGGATATATTGCGCAGAAAAATGCGGTGGTTGTGGACACCATGGTGAAGGCCGGCGCGATAATGATGGCGAAAACCGCTATGTCCGACCTGATCACCGGCGGCGGTAGCGGCCGGTATTTTCCAACCCCGCGTAACCCCTATGACGTCTCGCGGGTCACGGGTGGGTCAAGCACCGGTGTGGGCGCGGCCATCGGTGCACGGATTGCCCCTGCAGGCATCGGTGAAGATTCCTACGGCTCGATCCGCTGGCCATCGGCCTGGTGCGGGATCGCCGGCCTTCGGCCGTCGGGCTATGCCATGGAAAATTATCTGAACGGCACCGACCGCAAGCGATATTCCGGCATCGGCATGGTTCCCCCGACCAACTGGGTGGATACCATGGGACCGATGGCGCGCACCGTGGCCGATGTCGCGTTTCTTGATACGGCCATAACCGGCGAGAGCGTGCCCCGCGTTAACTTGCGCGGCGCCCGGCTGGGCATTCCGCGCGCCGATTATTGGGAGAAGCGGCCCCACGATCCGCTGGTGCGCAAAACCATCGAGGCCGGATTTGCCAAGCTGCGCGAGGCCGGGGCCGTGCTGATCGAGATCGATCTAAACGGTTTGATTGAGCTGAGCGAGAAAGACCGGTTAAGCCCCGCCGTCGCAGCCGACCGTGATCCGGAGATGGTGAAGTGGCTGGCGAAACACCACCCGAGCGTGACGATCAAAGACATTCAAGAGCAGCGTGCCAACAACAGACGCGATGTTGAGCCGCGAAATTATGTTCGCTCGGTTGCGCCGCCGCCGGTTCGCCCAAATTTATCGCCCGATGAAGAAAAGAAAATGGTTGTGGCCGCGTGGGAACATTACAGCGGCGCTTTTAAGGACCATTCTATCGCCGCGCTGGCCATGCCGACGCTGATGACTCTTCCGTCTTTTGTGAATTTCAACGGCTATACACGGGCACAGAAAATTCTGGTCAACGGCGAGTGGGTAGAAGAATGGGATTTAATTCTCACCAACATCTGGTGGACCACACCCTTCGGCGCACCGGCCCTCAGTTTGCCTGCGGGCCTTGCTTCGGGTCTACCGGTCGGCCTGCAGTTGCAGGGCATGCCCGGAACCGACAGCCGGATACTGGGCCTGGGGCTTGAGGTGGAAAAGGTACTGGGCGAACTTCCGCCGCCGACCTTCCGGCATGTGCCGCTTTAAGCTTTAGCGGCTAGAAAAACAAACGGTGCGGCGGCGCCAAATTCGTATAGAGCCGCCGCACCGCTTTTAAAGCCGGTATCCGTTTCTTATTTCTCGAATATAAATGCCGGTGCGATTAACCGCGATTTGTCGGCATGTTCCGACGGCGTGAATTTCTGCACGCGGTTATTCCAGGCGTCGGCAATGTACAAATTGCCGTTCTCATCAACCGCAAAGCTGTGCGGATTATCCATGGCACCCGGCTCGTCGCCCGTTACACCCCAATAGGTTTGCAAGTGCCCGTTCAGGTCGAACTTGGCGATGCGGTTGTGGTCGGCTTCGGCGATCCACACTGCATTGTCTTCGGTGACAACGACGCGTGTGGGGCTACCGACATCGGGCCATTCCTCGATAAACGTGCCATTTTCATCAAAGACCTGAACACGATGATTGCTTCGATCCGAGGCGTAG
Organism: Alphaproteobacteria bacterium; assembly: GCA_030432435.1. Lineage (GTDB taxonomy): Bacteria > Pseudomonadota > Alphaproteobacteria > Rhodospirillales > Rhodospirillaceae > UBA11612. Next base: position 5,514 of record JAUIGX010000128.1, on the reverse strand, counting down.
ATCCGGCGTTGGCTATCGATGGTGACCGAATGCACGAGATTGAACTGGCCGGGGCCGGTACCTTTTGAGCCCCATTCGAGAAGATAGTTGCCGTCCTTGTCGAATTTGACGATGCGTGAATTCACGTAGCCATCGGCGACATAGAATGAGCCGTCCGGCAGAAAGGCGAGGCCAGCCGGGCGGTTGAAATGATTTTCGTCCGTGCCCGGCACCCCGGCTTCGCCGAGGGTCATCACCAGTTCTTTGCCGTCGTTGGTGAATTTGTGAATCTGATGATCGTCGCGATCCACCACCCAAAGATGACGCTCGGGATCGTAGGGGCTGATCTCGATATTGTGGGGGATAACGATGGTATCGTCCCACTGGCTCCAGTCTTCGATCACTTCGCCGTTGCCATTAAGCACCATGATCTGGTGAGCATGGGTTTTTTCCGACGCCGGCTTCTCAGATGTGGTGCTGCGCTCTTCCAGCAGCGCACCGTCCGCGCTGAGCATCGGCGAGTTTGGCTGGGTGGCCTTCTGATCGGCGTTACCGATAAAAATGCGGTTCGCATTATCTACCGTGACCGCAATGACCGGCTGGTCCCAACCCTCGATACCCGGCTTAAACCATCCTTCGACCACATCGTAGGGGCCGGTTTGATCCAAGCCCCCGACTTGAGTTGACGTTGGCGCTTGCGCCTGCTCTGCAGGCGGCGGCGCTTCTTCCTGCGAACACGCAGAAAGGCCAGCGGCCAGCAGACCCGCAGCGAGAGCGGCTTTGAGAGGCCGCTTTAAAAAAGAGCCGCTATGTATAGTTTTTGACGTCATGTTGTTTCCTCCTTGGACGCGCCCCAAAAGAGCCCGGCGGACCCTGCTCCCTTTTTGAGACGGCTCAACTTGACGAAAAGTTGGGGGTCTGTCCATTGAAGGAAGCAGAGATTCAAGGGAGCGGATAGCCCCGGGCTATCATTTGGAAAATTCTTCCAATATTCAACCGCGGTGCGCCCTAGGTTTCCAGCTCCTCGCGCAGCATCTCCAGGGCGAGCCATTCGTCCTCGCCCTCGGATATGGCTGCAAGTGCAACCTCGAGATCCGCAGCCGTTTGATTGAAAGCTGCCGAATCGCGCGCAAACAACTCTGGGTCGGCGAGCTTTTTTTGGAGCCTAGCCACATCGGCACGCAAAGCCTCGAGCTTGGCCGGAAGAGTTTCAAGGGCACGTTTTTCTTTGAAGCCGAGCTTTTGCTTCGGTGCAGGAGATGAGGGCCGACCGGCTGATTTCGACTTCGGTGTCGGCGGTTTAGGTTCGGATTTATCAGAGCCGACACGTGCGGCAACACCGTGACCGCGCTGGGCAACCATATCTGAATATCCACCGGCATAGTTTAACCAGCGCCCCTCGTCTTCGAAGGCAATGACCGATGTCACCACCCGGTCCAAGAAATCACGATCATGGCTAACCAAGAGCACCGTGCCCGCATAATCGGCCAGCATCTCTTGCAAGAGATCGAGGGTTTCAAGATCAAGATCGTTGGTGGGCTCATCGAGAACCAGAACGTTTGATGGCTTTGCCAACGCCCGCGCCAGCATCAGCCGTCCGCGTTCGCCGCCCGAGAGCTTAGCCACGGGGGTGCGCGCCTGTTCGGGCCCGAAAAGAAAGTCTTTCATATAGGCGATGACATGCTTACGACCATCGCCGACGGCCACCATGTCGCTGTCATTCCCGGTAAGAGCATCTTTGAGGGTTGTCGCAGGATCAAGCGAATCGCGCGTTTGGTCCAAGGTTACCATCTGTATGTTAGCCCCGAGCTTTACCGTGCCGGTATCCGGCGGCAGCAAGCCTGTGAGCATATTCAGAAGCGTTGTCTTGCCCGCGCCATTCGGCCCGACAATGCCGATTCGATCACCGCGCGCGATGCGTACGGAGACATTGTTCACGATTGCGCGCGCACCATAGGATTTAGAAATTCCCTTGGCCTCGACGATCAGCTTTGCCGCGGCATCGGCTTCGGCGGCGGCCATGACAACATTGCCGGTGGCGCCCCGATATTCGCGGCGGGCCCGGCGCATGTCATGCAACTGGCCAAGACGACGAACATTGCGTTTGCGGCGCCCGGACACACCGTAGCGTACCCAATCTTCCTCACGCGCAATTTTGCGATCGAGCTTGTGCTGGGTCATCTCTTCCTGCTCGAGCAACTCGTCGCGCAGTGTCTCAAATTCAGAAAACCCCCGGTCGAAACTGCGCACCGTGCCACGATCAAGCCACGCGGTCGTGCGCGAGAGGTTTGATAGAAAGCGGCGGTCGTGGCTGATAATGACAAGCGCCGAGCGAAGCCCCTTGAGTTCACCTTCCAGCCACTCGATGGCCGGAAGGTCGAGATGGTTGGTCGGCTCGTCGAGCAAAAGAATATCGGGCGCAGGCGCAAGAACCCGGGCCAGCGCACACCGCCGCGCCTCACCGCCGGACAGGCGCCCTGGAGTTTCCTCACCGGTCAGGCCAAATTGCTCAAGAAGATAACGGGCGCGATAGGTGTCATCGTGAGGACTGAGCCCTGCCTCTACATAAGCAAGGGCGGTTTCGAAACCGGTAAAGTCGGGCTCTTGCGGCAGATACCTCACCGAGGTGCCGTGCTGCAAAGCGCGCTCGCCGGTGTCGGGTTCAATAAGACCGGCGGCAACCTTCAACAGGGTCGATTTGCCCGAGCCATTGCGACCGACCAGGCACAACCGCTCGCCCACACCGACGGAAAACTCCGCGCCAGTGAGGAGCGCAGGACCGCCGAAGGTCAGGTGAATGTCGCGAAGCAGGAGAAGAGGAGCAGCCATGGCCGGGGTCATAGCACCATTTCCAGGCGACGGTCTGCCCGATTTTTTGAGATGCCGTGATATGTTGATCGAAATTGGCGTGGAGGCCCTATCTATGAGCACACAAGGCTATCTTAAAACTCTTCGGCTCGTTTTCACCATGGTGATGACATTGAGCTTCGGCCCGGCCTGCGCCGAGGATGTGCGCGACACGCGCGCCATCTTAAATATTGTCTTACCGCCGGATATTGAAGCCGAGCTTGCGTTGTCGGCCGCCCCGCCGCATTTGCGCGCCGGGGCGACGATTTATGTATACGGCGAGACCGGATTTACGAAATTTCGCGACGGCCTCAACGGCTTTACGTGCTTGGTCAATCGCGATGCGTTTTTATACGGTGGGCGCTCGGTTAAGCCGACATGCTGGGATGAAGAGGGGCGTACAAGTTATGTGCCCGTGATGCTGCGCGTCGGAGAGCTTCTGGCCGCTGGCAAAGACGTAGAAGAAGTGCGCGAGGACATTGAAACGGGGTTTCGCGAAGGGCGCTTTCACCGTCCGCAACGCACCGGTATCGCCTACATGCTAGTGGGCGATGTGGACGTCGATGCCGAAACCGGAGAGATCACACGCACGGCCTTTCCCGGCCACTACATGATTTACGCACCCGGCGTTACCAATTCCGACCTGGGATATTCGCCCGAGGCCAGCCGGATAAACCGGAGCCTGCCATTTATATTTGATCGTGGCGCTGGTGGATCGGAGCTGGCCTACCTGATCACCGTTCCGTTTCATTGAAGAACGACTACGATCGAGATTGGGTTACTCGAAATTGATCGGGTTTTCTGCGGTCTGTGACGCTGCATTGACGCCATCGGTCCAGTCCTCTTTAGCCGGTATGCGGCCGATGCCGGGAAGGGTAATTGCAAGATCCATCGGGTTTGCGCCCACAACAAGGCCAAGGACATTGATCTCGAATCCCTCCTTTGCCGCCACCAAAACCCCGAAGAGGCCGCCGAGCGAGAGCTGGAAGCCAGTCCCACTTGGCGCTGCCGCAAGCACCTTCCAGCCCATATAATCTTTCCCGAGCGCTTTACCGGGAAGGGCGAGATTAAATTCGGGAATTTCGCGCGCAATGTGAGCAATGAACGTATTGCTGTTGGGCCCCGGCCACACCCGGTAGGTTTGCGCATTGGGATAGGCTGCAACAGCGGCCGGAAGAGCTGCTATAACTTTTTCAGCGTCTGCGCCGCGTATGTCCTGCACGAGCTTGGGCGCTGAACCATACCATTCGCGGTCGGGTGTCGGCGTTTCTGTTTCTACCAAGGACGTCCCGTTCCGCCGCAACCGAAAGCCGATGACTTCATAGCGCCGGTAGGCCGATGCCCCTTCGGATTTTCCGGCAACCCAGCAATGATCGCCGAACGCCCCCCGCCAACTGACCGCCGGCGCACAGTACGCTTGCACGACGGCAGGCGTGTACGTCTCAGGGTCCGGTGCCCATCCGACCGGATCGGAACTGGCCGTGCGCCAATCCTGGGCGCGAACGTCCGAATCAAGCGTCATTAACAACAGCGGGCCTGCCAGTAACGCCACGAGGACAAGGACAAGGCCGCTTATGAGACGAGGCAAGAGTTTCAACAAGGTCCTCCGTAGCGCAAAAAGTCAGATCGAACAGATGAGGTTATTGAGACCGAGACGTAGGTGCGTTACTGCATTCCCGCAGCCCACGGCCCCGCTCGCTCCGGTGTTTTACATTGATCTGCCCAACGTATAAATAAGGAACGTAACTTTGGAGCGTTTATGCGCCATTTCTTAGAGTCCTGATCTACCGTGCCCGCGGCCTCGTGGGCAGCAAAAATGAAAATTTCCGGCGACGCCCACGCGGCGCGCGCTTTTTTTGCCATGTCAGGACCAAGAAATTGACCAGAGACTCAACACTTAAAGCCTCGATTAAACTACGCCCTGCAACTCTTGACGATGTTGCCGTCCTCACCGCTATGTCCCATCAGACGATTCTGGCCAAATATCCGGATGTTATTGGACGGGACGTCGTCGAGGGTTATGTCGCAAGCGGCGCAGTGCCGGCGTACTACCGAGATCGAAATGCTTATTGCATCGTTGCTGAAATAAACGGAGAAATCGTCGGCGTTTATGCAACCAAGGACAACGCCGTGGACTTGATGATGGTCGCGCTCGCGCATCATCGTACGGGGATTGGTTCGGTGTTGTTAAAGGCCGCGGAAACACAGTTGTTCGCAAAGCATTCGGACTTGTGGCTGGAAAGTTTTCGCGACAATGAACAGGCAAACCGATTCTACACAAAGCACGACTGGACCCGAGGCGATGAATACCTCGATCCGGCTCACGGTATAGCCATGATACGGTTTGTGAAGTAAGCGCCCAGTTTCGCGGAAAGGCGCCGATTCACGAGAACCGTTGCATCGCACCGCGCTTGAATATCAGCGCCACCTGTAGGTTATGGAAAGGCCGCCGCCGACAGTCGGACTATTGTCCGAAAACCCCTTCGCGCCATAAGCGAGCAGCGACCAATCATCGCTGAGACGTATATTCATGTAGCCCGTGCCTTCTTGCGGTGTTGCAGCACCGCGAATGGAAGATTGGCGAATGTCGTAATATGCGCCGAAAGTGAATGTCTCATCCAACGTGTACTGGAGCCCTACACTGCCATAGACCACGTTGCGGAGTGCAAATCCGGATGGGTCGCCGCT
>JAUIGX010000127.1 GCA_030432435.1 Alphaproteobacteria bacterium | reverse complement strand
GCAGGGCTTCCCGGTCGTGAATCTGGAACTGCTCGTCGATCGGCGCGCCTTCAAGGTTTGCCGTGACGCGTCCCTGACCGATGCCTTCTGTGATCGAGTTGCCCTCCGACTTCAGTTCGCCGTGGGCGTAATAATTGTACAGTGCCGCACCCATAGGGTCGGCGAGGGCAACCACAATATCCTTGTTTCGCTCTTTCAGGCCGATGCCGACGCCGGACAACGTGCCGCCGGTCCCGACAGCCGACACAAAGCCGTCGATCTGTCCGTTTGTGTCGTTCCAAATTTCCGGTGCTGTTTCGCTCGCGTGGCCGTCTCGGTTGGCGGTGTTGTCGAACTGGTTCGCCCAGATGGCGCCGTTGGGGTCGCTGTTCGCGAGTTCTTCGGCAAGCCGGTGAGAGAACTTCACGTAGTGGTTCGGGTCGGCGGCCGCCACCGCCTTCACTTCGCGCAGGTCTGCTCCCACGAGGCGAAGGAAGTCCTTCTTCTCTTGGCTCTGAGTTTCCGGAATCACAATGACGCTACGATAGCCCTTGGCATTACCCACCAGGGTCAGGCCGATGCCGGTGTTGCCGGCTGTGCCTTCGACAATGATGCCGCCCGGTTTGATCAGGCCCTTTTTTTCCGCGTCTTCAATGATGAATTTGGCGGTGCGGTCCTTGATGGACCCGCCTGGGTTGGCGAATTCGGCTTTGCCCAAAATGGTGCAGCCCGTTTCCTCGGACGCCCGGCGCAATTTGATGAGCGGCGTGTGGCCGATAGCTGCGACAACGTCCGGAAGCGGGCCGGCGCTGGCGTGGTGGGGAACGGTCGTCATTTTGGAAGTCCTATCAAATAAAGCACGATTAATTTGCGTATCAGTGCATTCAACCGAAAATCCCGCCGCGAACCAAGGCTCAAGTGCCTAAGGGCACGGCCCTCGGGGATCCTGGAGAAAATGCTCCTCTAAATGAACTTCAAGCATAGCAGGCTGATCTCCGCAGCACAGGCTTTATAAGCTTTGCCGGGCTTTTGGCGCCGTAGCGCGCCTATTTTCGTCACTTGATCGCAGGGGCTCATATAACCGACACTGCGGCCGCGGGTTTCGCGTTTCAGCGCCCGCCAGACCTGGACCGTGCTTATGTCGCCTATATCATTCGTCTCTCGTTACTACACCTCCCCAGACGGCTTAAAGCTCCACTACCGGGACTACGCCGGGCCAGCGTCACCGCGCCTGACAGTGGTGTGCATTCCAGGCCTTACACGAAATGCGCGTGACTTTGAGGATCTTGCCCCTCATTTAGCGAAAACCTATCGGGTGATCTGCGTGGAACTGCGCGGGCGGGGACTTTCTGAATACGCCAAGGACCCGATGACCTATGTGCCGCCCACTTATGTGCGTGATGTCGCCGCGCTCCTTAAAGTGGCGAAGCTTGCTCATGTCGCGCTGATCGGCACGTCGCTGGGCGGAATTATCTCGATGGTTCTGGGGGCGACGATGCCTGCGAAGATTCTTGGCGTTGTACTCAACGACATCGGCCCGGAGATCAGTCCCGAAGGTCTTGCGCGCATCGCCAGCTATGTCGGCCAGACCAGACCGATTACCAATTGGGACGAGGCGGCCGCGGCAATTCGAATGATCGACGGTAAAATCTTCCCCGACTACGAGACCGACGAAACATGGATCAAGATGGCGCGGCGGCGGTTCGTTGAAACTGAAGAGGGGGCTTTCCGTCCCGACTACGATTTGAATATCTCGAAGCCCTTCGCAACCAGCACAGCGGCAGTCAATCTCTGGCCGTTTTTCACGGCGTTGAAACGTATTCCGGCGCTCGCCATTCGCGGCGAAACCTCGGATCTTCTTTCGCCGGAGATTTTTGCGCAGATGAAACAGGTTGTTCCGAACCTCCGTCAGGTCATCGTACCTAATCGCGGCCATGCGCCCTATCTCGATGAACCCGAAGCGCTCGGGGCTATTGATGACTTTCTGGAAGGCCTGCCGAGATCGCTCAATCCTCTGACCGTCGTACGCCGCCAGCTAGCAGGCGTCTGGCTTTTGACGCGTCTAAAAATGCAGGGCGCTATCTAGAGTCTATTCCCACCGGCGATGCCAAATTAGCCTTCCGAGGTTTTAAGCTCATCTGCCTTAACACCGGATGGGCTGCGCAACATCGGTGCGACGATATAGAAGACCGCGAGACCGGCGAGGATGCCGGGAAGGCCCTCATAGATCGAGTTATGCCATCCCAGTTCGCGCCATAGAATTGCAACGGCAGGACCGACCACAATCATGGCCAGGCTTAGACGTTCCGGTACTTGGTGCCCAAGCGCATAAACAATCAGCAGCGGCGCAAACGCCGAGGCAAGAGCCGACCACGACAAGATCACCAGACTAAATACGCTCTGCGGCTGGGCCAGGGCAATAAGGAGCGCGAGTACGGTCACCCCTAAGGTTGCGGCTTTGATCTGCCATTTGTTTTCAAGACGCTGCGGGAGCAGGTCGTGGGTCAGCGCTGCGGAGCAGCTTAAAATGAGCGAGTCAGCGGTGGACATCGTGGCTGCAAAAATGCCGGCGAGAATGAGGCCCACTAAGGCCGGAGGCAGAAGGCTCTGCGCCATCGTCGGCAGTGCGAGTTCCGGGTCGAGGGCGCCAAGGTCCGGCAACAGAAGGCGCGCCATCATGCCGACGCCCGTCGCCAAGGCGTAGAACACCGTAAAAAATCCGTAGTAATAAATGCGCGCCGTATTCATGTTGTCGGCGTCGTCCAGGGCCATGAAGCGCACCATGATGTGCGGTTGGCCGATGACGCTAACGCCTGCAAAAAGCCATCCGACGACAAACAAAAGTGCCCCTATGGCTCCCGGAATGATGAGGTCGCCGGGAAACCAGTCGAGGTAGCCGGGTATGTCACTCAAGCTTTGATACATGACTGCGGGGCCGCCTGCCGCACCGACCGCAACGAACAGCAAAATGCTCATGGCGACGATCATGATGACCGACTGGATGGCATCGGTCCAGATGGAGGCCCGTATCCCGCCGGCCATGCAGTAGGCGGCGACAACGGCCGCGACCATGATCGCGCCTGTATTGGGCTCCCAATTGAACACCGCATGCAAGGCTTTGCCGCCTGCGGCCAACTGGGCCGCCGCGTAGGAGCCGAGGAAGACAACCGTGATGACGGCGGCCACCCGGCGCAATGTGGGGTGCTCTATACCGTGCCAGCGGCTCAACATACCGCCGAAGGTTGCCTCGTTGAGTTTCTCCGTCCGTGTCCGCATACGGCCGTGAATGTAGAGTGACGCTAGAAAGTCGCCGACAATCCAGCCGACCATCAGCCATATCGCGGCAAGGCCGGTGGCGTAAGTGAAGCCGATCACGCCGATGAACATGTAGCCGCTGTTGTTGGTGGCGACCGCTGACAGACCGACAAGCGCCGGCGATACCCCTCGACTGGCAAGATAGTAGTCGGCACGCGTGCCTGTGCTCTTGGCCACGGAAGCGATGCCCACGGCCAAGATGAGGGCCAAGAAGCCGATAAAGGTTGCCAGAATCATGTGCGCTCCTTGCTCGTCGTGCGTTATGCGAGAACGATAGCACCGCACGCGGCGGGCCTGGCTTGCTTCCCGGCTTCCTTCAAAGACTAACTGTCAGGCGTGTCCGCTTCAGACGCGTTCATCAGCCACTAGGACTTGGCGCCGAGGACTTCGGCAGCACTATCGTGAACAATTCTTAGGCCTTTTTCGAGATCTTCATCGGCGATGGTGAGCGGACACAAACACTTAACGACTTCGCCGTCGGGTCCGCTGGTTTCGATGATCAACCCGCGTCGATAAGCGGCTTGGCTGACGGCGGAGGCCGTTTTGCCGTCCACACAATCGAGGCCTTGCATCATGCCGCGCCCTTTGACCCGAAGGCCATGGCCGGGAATTGCCGCTACGATTTCGGTCAGCTTCTCGTTGAGCAATCCGGCTTTTCTTACCACCTCTTTCGAAAACGTATCGTCGGACCAGAAGTGCTCGATGGCCGCCGCCGCGGTGACGAAAGCGTAATTGTGGCCGCGAAAGGTGCCGTTGTGTTCGCCCGGCTGCCATTCGTCGAGTTCACGGCGGATCAAAGCGATTGCCATCGGCAAGCCGAAGCCGCTGAGGGATTTAGACAGGGTGATAATATCCGGCTTGATGTCTGCCGGCTCAAAGCTGAAGTAGGTTCCCGTCCGTCCGCAGCCGGCCTGAATATCATCAACGATCATCACCATATCGTGGCGATCACAAATCTCGCGGAGACGGCGAAGCCACTGCATGGATGCAGTGTTCAGGCCGCCCTCGCCTTGGACAGTTTCGAGAATAACGGCTGCTGGATGATCGAGGCCGCTGCTATGATCTGTGACCATTTGTTCGAAGAAGGCGAGGGTATCCATGTCGTCGCGCATGAAGCCGTCATAGGGCATCGGGATGACGCCGGTGAGGGGCATTTGCGCCGCCGAGCGGTGATAATAGTTTCCGGTGGCGGCAAGGGCGCCAAGCGATACGCCGTGAAACCCGTTGGTGAACGAAACAACAGTGGTCCGGCCTTTCAAGCGCCGTGCAAGCTTAAGCGCAGCTTCCACCGCGTTTGTCCCGGTCGGTCCGGTGAACTGCGCTACATAATCAAGCCCGCGCGGCTCTAGGATAATTTCGTGCAAGGCGTTTAGGAATTTCTGCTTGGCTTTGGTGTGCAGATCCAGGCTGTGAACAATTCCGCCGTCGGTAATGTAGGAGGCCAAGGTGTTGGCCAAGAACGGGTGGTTGTGGCCGTAGTTAAGGCTCCCGGCGCCGGCGAGGAAGTCGAGATAGGCGCCGCCGTCTACATCGTAAATGTAGGAGCCGCTGGCCTTATTGAATACGCGCGGAAAAGATTTTCCGTAACTCGCGACACTGGATTCATGCTGGTCGAACGTGTCTGTGTTCGTACTTTGACGTTTAGGTGTTGGTACTTTGTTCATGCTGCGGTGCGTCCTTTTTCGGTTTGGGCGCTGAACGGTCCAATGGTCAAAAGAATTTCGGACTCGTGCGCGCCAGCAAAGTGAATGTTTTGGTCAAATAAGAGGGATTGACCCATGTTGGTGTCGAGAACGTTGGCGAGGGATTGAAACATGCCCTTGGACGAGGTGTTGTCGTCCGTCGCTGTTGCAAGAAGATGTGTGAAGCCGGTTGAAGTCGGGCGGCGAAGAATACCGAGCATCATTTCGCGGCCAAGGCCTTGCCCCCTGGCTTCTTCCGCCACCGCTACCTGCCAGATGAACAGAGAGTCCGGATCATTCGGGAGCCGGTGACCTGAAATAAAGCCGACGATTTTTCCGCCCATTTCCGCGATGGCGCTGGTGTCGGCGAATTGGCTGCACTGCAGGAGGTAGCAATAGGCGGAGTTTTGGTCGAGCGGTGGACACCGCTCTATCAGATTCAGCACCGCTGCGCCGTCTTCGGCGCGCGGTGCTCTGATGGTCGTTCGCGGGTCCTCGTCATCCCGCTCGGATGAGGCTGCTTCAGGCAGCTCAGTTGCCGGCATTTATTTTGATCCTCAATATATATGTGAGCCGTTTAGATAGAGAATTAAGGAAGGGGTGTCAATAAATTATAATATAATTCAATTGGTTAACCAAATATTTGGTAAGAAGTATATATATTTACAGTCAAATATTTTACACATTGGATGGTTGTTGCCCGCTAATAGCTTCAGATTCCCCAAGAATCAGGATTTGCGTTCTCCGGGCCCTAAAAGGCTGTCCGCGCGGAGTTAGGAGCGTGATACATAGGCCAAACCCACAATAAGCAAATGAGGACGTGAAGAAATGGAGGCGGGTAAGGCCGTATTGGTTGCCCTTCGGCGAATTATCCAGGCTACGGATTTGAACGCGAAGCTGCTGGCAAGGCAGACAGAACTGACCACTTCGCAGATTCTTGTGCTTCAGCTCCTTGAGGGCGACATGCAGATGACAATCGGAGATATAGCGAAGCAGGTGAATTTGAACCAAGCGACCGTAACGGCGATCATCGACAGACTAGAAGAGCGGAAATTTGTCGAACGTCATCGGGGCCGGGAGGACCGCAGGAAAGTTTATGTGTCCTTATCCGCCATTGGCCGGGAAGCCCTCGAACAAGCGCCGCGGCTTCTGCAGTCCATCTTTCTCGATAATTTCGGCAAACTTGCCGATTGGGAACAGACTTCGGTCTTGTCTGCCGTCGAGCGCATTGCACATTTGATGAACGCCGCCTATTTAGACGCTTCGCCCGTACTTGATATCGGCCCGGTGGATCGATCCGCACAGAAGGCGAAAGGCGCAGCGCCTGCTGCATCCAAATCTTAGGTCGTAGCTTCCCATGTGAAGTTATCTGCGCTGACTTTTAGCGCGCCGACCAATCTCCCCATGATTTCAAGAGTAAGTTAGGGAAAGTGACATGGACCAGATCGGCTCCAAATTTGGCGAATTCCAAGCCCTCGTTGTTGATGTATGGCTGCACGGGTTCATGGGCATTGATTTCGGGCGCATATTTACTGCTCTCGGAATATTGGTCCTTTTTCTGCTTATTCGTCGTGCGTTTACCTGGTTCGTGCTCAATCGCGTCGTAGCTTACTCCAAGCGGCGAGGCTCTTTAGTCAGCGCCGAGGTGATGGAAGCGCTCCGCCCGCCCATTCGCTTTGTTCCTGTTGTCGTAGGTGTGTTTTTCGCTTTTCAGTTTCTCAATCTGGAAGGCGAACTTGATCTCGTCGCGGGCCGTCTGAACAGAACACTCATTGTTTTTGTGCTGTTCTGGGGCATCTACCGGCTTCTTGGGCCGCTCAGTTCATCCATCGAGAAGCTGCGGCTGCTGTTGACCTCGGCGATGGTCGATTGGTTGGTCAAATTCTTGCGTATTGCTGTTTTTGTCCTCGGTGTCGCGACGACGTTGGAGGTATGGGGCATATCCGTGGGCCCCGTGCTCGCCGGCTTCGGGTTGATCGGTGTTGCGGTGGCCTTGGGGGCCCAGGATTTATTCAAAAACCTGATCGCGGGCCTACTCATCCTGGCCGAACGTCGATTCAATATCGGTGATTGGGTTCTGGTAGACGGCGTTGCGGAAGGGAATGTTGAATCAATTGGCTTTCGCTCCACGTTGGTGCGCCGGTTCGATAAAGCGCCCGTTTTTGTGCCAAACGCCAAATTGTCGGACAATGCCGTGACCAATTTCACGGGCATGACCCACCGTCGGATTTACTGGGTAATTGGAGTGGAGTACGGCACAACAGTCGAACAGCTGCGAAAGATACGAGACTCGATTGAAGAGTATATCACCGGCAATGACGAATTCGCATCGCCGGACGAAGTGGCAACTTTCATTCGCATCGATAGTTTCAATGATTCGTCGATCGACATTCTTCTCTATTGTTTTACCCGCACCACCAAATGGGGCGAATGGCTCAAGATTAAGGAGGAGCTTGCCTTCAAGGTAAAGGAAATCGTTGAGGGTGCGGGAACAGGTTTCGCCTTCCCGAGCAGAAGCCTTTACGTCCACACATTGCCGTCTGAGAAACCCGAGGTCTTTACGCCGCCTTCCGACAAGGCGGCTAAGGACGGTAGGCCGACTCAAAATGACAGGCCGTCCCTAGAAGACAAGTCTTCAGAAGAAGCGTAAACGCGGAAATATTCTTCTAGAGCGGCCACACCATCAAGATCATGGGGATGCTGACCAGGAGAATGAGAATCTCCAGGGGCAGGCCCATGCGCCAGTAATCGCCAAAGCTATAGCCGCCGGGGCCCATGACCAGGGTATTGTTCTTGTGCCCGATCGGCGTCAGGAATGCACAGGAAGAGGAGACTGCGACCGCCATAAGAAAGGGGTCGGGGCTCACCCCAAGCTCGGTGGCGATCTCAAGGGCTACGGGCGCGGCAATAATCGCGGTGGCGACGTTATTGAGAACGTCCGAGAGGGTCATTGTGATGACCATAAGGACAGTTAGGACCACAACCGGGGAATACCCATCGGAGAGGGCCAGTAGCCCGTTGGCGACGATGGCTGTTCCTCCGGAGGATTCAAACGCTCCGCCCAGGGGAATGAGCGAGCCCAACAATATAATCACGGGCCATTCCACAGCCTCATAAAGTTCGCGGAGCGGGACAATCTCCAAAATCACGTACAACAGCGCAACGATGGCAAGTGCGGCCGTAAGGTCAATAAGACCAAAGCTCGCTGTTGTGATTGCGGCGACAAAAACGATGATCGCCAAGGATGCTTTTTCACGTTGCATGACATGCAATCCGCGCTCAGCAAGCGGCAAGCACCCCAGGCGATGAGTGGTTTCGGTTAAGCGCTCTTTATTTCCCAAGAGTAAAAGCACATCGCCTGCCCTTAGTGCGAGCTGGCGGACGCGCTCTCGAAACCGTTGCCCACTGCGGGAGACACCCAGAAGATGTACGCCGTAGCGGCTCAAGAGCCCAAGCGAGAGGGCCGAGCGTCCGTCTACAATAGCGTCCTTCGTCACCACCGCTTCCATCAGTTCAAGCCGCGCACCTTCTAGATGGCCGGGTCCAAGTTCGACATCCACGTACTTGAGGCCAAGAGTTCCTGCAAACCCCTCAATGGCTTTGGGGCCAGCTTGCACCACTAGAATATCGCCGGCAGCGATGTTGAGGTAACCGCTGGCGCCCATGTGGTGGCCGTTGCGGATTAGGCCAAGGACTTGCACTTCTTTGCTTTCCGCAGGCTCATCCAGTTCGCCCAGGCGTTTGCCCACGAGATCGTTGTCCTCGGCGACTTTGAGCTCGGCGATATAATCATCGAGTTTGAAGAGTTCTTTGGGAACGTTTTTGTCTGTGCGCGGCGTCGGGATCAGTCTCCAGCCGACGAGTGTCACAAAAATAATGCCGACCACGGCGCACGCAGCTCCAACGGGCGCGAAATCGAACATCTTAAAGGGCTCGCCGAGAGTTTGTTCACGGAACGTCGCGATGACAATATTCGGAGGTGTGCCAATAAGAGTGACGAGGCCGCCCAGTATGGAGGCAAAGGAAATGGGCATCAGAGTAAGCGCCGGGCTGCGCTTTTCCTTGGCGGCGGTCTCAATATCCAAAGGCATCAGCAGCGCCAGCGCAGCCACGTTGTTCATGACCGATGATAGGGCAGCGGCAAGCGCTGACATTATACCGATATGGGTAGAGAGCGCGGCTCCGGTTCGGATGATCTTGCTGGCAATAAGTTCGACGACCCCAGACCGAGACAGGCCGTGACCGACCACAAGCACGAGGGCCACCACAACCGTCGCCGAATGCCCAAAGCCGGCAAAAGCGTCAGATGCCGGAATCACTCCCGTCACAACCGCAATGAGCAGGGCCGAGAAGGCGACGACATCGTAGCGCCAGCGCCCCCACAAGAGAAAGCCGAGGACGCCCGCCAAAATGGCGAACAGCAGGATTTGATCGGTGGTCACAGTCGGGGCCAAAAGAAAATTGTTAAGGGTCCATTGTCGAGCTGGCTTGAAACGGGCCACAGGCGGTGCCTGTGCGCCCAAATGTTACGCGCAGCATGACATACATAGCATGCCGGGATTCAAGACACCTCGAAAAATATGTAGCTCCCCGACCGCGGAATACGGGCTTTAAGTAAGCGGCGCGGTCTGGCAGATTGCGCCCACCTTCTTGCCACCGCTCCGGAATCCGTCTCGTCATGCGAAATTCAAACGTTACCACACCTTCCCGTCGTCTTCTTATGGGGCCGGGACCATCGGATGTTCATCCGCGGGTTCTGAGCGCTATGGCGCGACCGACTATCGGGCACCTTGATCCTGATTTCGTGGCTCTCATGGACGATATTAAGGTGCTGCTACGTCGTGCGTTCCAGACAGAAA
>JAUIGX010000126.1 GCA_030432435.1 Alphaproteobacteria bacterium | reverse complement strand
GGCGGCGGAGGGGGCACGGGCTGACACAGCAACAGCTCACGCAGCGCCTTACCGCGCAGCGTCGGCGAACTGCGGCCAGGGTGCGAGTGCACGGCCAGGAAGCTGATCTGCGTTAGCAGGCCTGCCCGCGGACTGTCGGCCGGGAACTCGTACTTGCTCCAGCCGGGAGTGGCCGGCAGTTGGTACAGCGCCGCCAGGGCCGGAGACAGGAAGGTCGAACGCGTCGTGTACAGATCGCGGTAGTCGCCCTTCTTGGTGATCAGGTGATCAACCACGGTGCGCAGAGTTTGCTCGCGCGCATCGGCCACCGTCACGCCAGTGAAAGACGGATACACCAGCGGATCTTTTGCAAGCGTATCAAAGTCGTCAAACGCGAACATGTCGTCAAAGAACGCACGCACGCCCGATTCCAGACGCGGGCTCGCAAGCATCATGTTGACGATGCGGGCACGGCCCTTGTCAGTTTGGATCTCGCCGCTTTCCGCAGCATCCAGCAGCGCCGCATCAGGGCCGGCGTTCCACAGGAAAAAGCTGAGGCGTGAGGCGAGTGAATACGCATCAAGCCGCTCCTGGCCCGCATGATCCGGATCAGGCTCGGCGTTCTCGACGATGAACAGCATCTCGGGGCTGATCAGCATGCCCTCGAGCGCAATCGCAAGGCCTGCATAAAAATCTTCCAACTCGGCGGCGGCAACGCTCGCCTTATCGGCGGCCTCCGCGACTTGAACCTCGGTCAAGGGACGGCGGTATAAAAGACGTCCCGCCTCGCCCAGAAACTCGGCCGCGCACGCCTTGTCCGCTGCCTTCTCGGACTCGGGCTTACACGAGATCAAAAAGTTACGGTGCTCGGCATCGACAACCTGACTGGCCACAGAGGCTGCGGTCCGCTGGTACTGCTCAAGCTGCGCGGCGGTCACGCCGGCGGTCGCCGCGCCGTTCGCCAGCAGACCCTTCGTCCGCTGAAGCGGCGGGAACTTCGAGCCCAAATCAATGCTCGGTCCAAACGTATGCGCCAGCGTGTTCAGATACTGCTCCGAGGTAATCAAACGCAAACGCGCAGGAGTCCCGTCGCTCGCGGGCTCAACCACAGAGCTTTGCATCGCCGCGGCCGCAACGTCATCTTGCGAGGACGGCGCAGAACAGCCCGCTACCAAAACAGCCGCTACAACGCCAAAAGCGCCCCCGCGGAGGACAGAGCCAAATCCAGCTCCGCTATATGAAAAATTACCTCTTAATAACGAGTGCATGTGCACCCTCCCTTTCTTGGCGTCCGCTCCCCAGCAGCCAACAATACCCATGCAAACCGGGGCGCACCTTTACGTCTAAAATAGGACCAATTTAGATTATCTCAAATAGCCCCCGCATCGTATCCAGCACGGTCAACATAAGAGGGTGCGCGCACCTTCTCTCCATATGACCTTAAAAAGGGATAGTCGAATTACACGGGAATCCACTTCGCTCACACAATAGAACGACTGGTCGGACAATGTAAATAATAGATCAGTTTTCGAGGAGGCCTTGCTGCCTCGGCCTCTGGCATGGATTTAAGTTCTAAAAATATACCCCTGAGGGCTTTTTTATAGAAAAACAATTAAAAATAGAACTTTCGCCCGGCATAAGCTTTTAAGGGCGGCGCTGACTCAACTGGGAGCCCCTTACACCGTTTAGGACCATATCAACGACGAGGTCTGCGACGGCATCCGTGGAGGCCGGGCCCGCCGGATCGTACCAAGTGTGCGTCCAATTGATCATTCCGAAATATATCATGGCCGCCGGCTTTGCTAACTCCGGCTTCGATTTGAATTCAGGCTGGAGGAGTGAAAAAATATCCGCCACAGCCTGCACCAATCGGGATTGCCGTCCGATAATGACTTCCCGCCGCGCACGAGGGAGATGGTAAAGTTCGTTGACCAGCACTTTGTGCCGCGATGCAGCCCCTGCATATAAATGCATCATCGCATGGGTCAATGTCCGCAACTTGTGGTCAGGACTTACGTCCATGGCAATGATCCCAGATGCAGCATCCCATAGGGTCCGCACATGAGAATCCATAGCTTCGAACAAAATATCTTCTTTGGAATCAAAGTAGTGATAAATCAGAGACTTAGAGGTCTTGCAGGCTTTGGCTAAATCCGCCACCGAAACACCGAGAAACCCGGCGGTGGCAAACAGCCGAACCGCATTTTCTATGATTATCTCTCGTCGTTGCGCGAAATCCGCTGCGCGATTTCTGGCCATACCGTCCTCAGAATCAAAGGCAATTGTGTGTGTGGCTTACCCCGGCGCTCGACAGAGGACAAGAACAACACAATACGTCACATCACGGCATACTGCTTCTGCCCTAGATCTTAACTGGCGGAGAGGGTGGGATTCGAACCCACGGTACCCGGTTAGGGTACTCCGGTTTTCGAGACCGGCCCGTTCGACCACTCCGGCACCTCTCCGTGGTCTGCCAACAGGCGAAGCATAAATAGCCGCTCCGGCTCCGTTTTTTGGCGCGCGGACCCTAACCGAAGGCCACGCTCATCGCAACGCTGATAGCGAATGCAGTCCGTCTTCGGGGGAATCTGCGCGCTACCGGCCCAGGCAGATCAAACAACCAATTGTAAAATAATGGTTAATTTGCGCATCCTCCGAAATTTCGGCTAAAAAATGAACTGGGGAAGCGCCATTGACTCAAGGGCCCTCGTCAGTATATTCACGCCGCTTCCGCGCGGGTTTATATGCGTTTTCGCTGTAGCTCGCCATTTTCGGTTCTTTAAGGCTTAAGACAATGTTCGCAGTAATCAAAACGGGCGGCAAACAGTACCGCGTCAGCAAGGACGACGTTATTGCCGTAGAAAAGCTTGATGGAGAAGACGGCGAAACCATCGTGTTCGATGACGTTTTGATGCTCGGCGATAAAGTCGGTCAGCCGCAGGTCGCAGACGCCAAAGTCGTTGGCGAGGTGCTGCGCCAGTTCCGTGATGAAAAGAAGATCATTTTCAAGAAGCGTCGCCGGAAACATCACCGTCGCCGCAACGGTCACCGTCAGTACCTGACCTTGGTGAAGATCACCGATATGGGTACCGGCATTTCTGTAGCGCCGGCCAAAAAGGCCGCTGCGCCGAAGCCCGAGGCCGTTGAAGCCCCGGCTGACGAAAAGCCTGTCGCGAAAAAAGCGGCAGCTAAAACAACCGAGAAGAAAGCTCCGGCTAAAAAGGCCGCTAAGAAAACGGCAAAAAAGACGTCATAGTCGGACCGGCGAGGAGATTTAAGAAATGGCTCATAAGAAATCAGGCGGCTCGTCCAGAAACGGTCGCGATACAATTGGCAAACGCCTTGGAATCAAAAAATTCGGCGGCCAGAGCGTGATCCCCGGCAACATCATCGTTCGCCAACGGGGCACAAAGTGGCATCCCGGCAAAAATGTCGGTCTCGGCCGCGACTACACCATCTTTGCACTCCTCGAAGGCACTGTAAGCTTCAAAGCTTCGACCAAGGGGCGCGTATACGTATCTGTAGACCCGGCTGTCAGCCCGGCGGAATAACGTCCGGCGGACATTGACCGTCGGCATCTAAGCTGGCGGTCTCGTGGTTAAGAAGGAGACGGACCGCCCGTCTCCTTTTTTATTGCTCGGATGCCCAAGCGTGCGAGCAAGCTACAGCGCACCGAAAAAGAAACAGGTACACTCTTCGCCATGAAATTCCTGGACCAAGCAAAGATCTACGTGAAGGCCGGCGACGGCGGCAATGGCTGTGTCGGATTTCGCCGTGAGAAGTTCATCGAGTTTGGCGGACCCGACGGTGGAGACGGCGGACGCGGGGGCAGCATCGTTTTTGAAGCCGCGCGCAATCTCAACACTCTGATCGATTTTCGCTACCAGCAGCATTTTAAGGCCGAGCGCGGAACCGACGGTGCGGGACAAAACCGGACCGGACGGAACGGCTCTGACTTAGTGATCAAAGTTCCTGTCGGCACTGAAGTTCTGAGCGACGACAAAGACGACGTACTCGCGGATTTAAGCCAAGACGGCCAACGCGTTGTTTTGCTTAAAGGCGGAAACGGCGGTTTCGGCAATACCCATTTCAAAGGGCCTTCGAATCAAGCGCCCGACCATGCCAACCCCGGGCTGATTGCGCCCGAAATGTGGGTATGGCTGCGCCTGAAACTGATCGCCGACGTCGGCCTTGTTGGCTTACCCAATGCAGGTAAGTCTACGTTTCTCGCCGCTGTAACTCGGGCACGCCCCAAAATCGCTGGGTATCCTTTTACGACACTTCATCCGAACCTGGGCGTTGCCCAGGTTGGCGAACTCGAGTTTGTCATTGCCGATATTCCGGGACTTATCGAAGGCGCTCACGAAGGCGCGGGGCTCGGCGATCGCTTCCTAGGTCATGTTGAACGGTGCGCGGTGCTATTGCATTTGGTGGACGGCACACAAGAAGACGTCGCAGCGGACTACAAAACGGTTCGTAAGGAATTGAGGGCCTACGGCGGCGGACTTGCCCAGAAAAAGGAAATTGTCGCCCTGAATAAGTGCGACGCCTTGGACGAGGATACCTTGGAAGAAAAGCGGCAAGCCCTGAGTAAAGCCTGCCGGAAAAAAGTTTTTATTCATTCCGGTGTTTCGGGCGCCGGACGTACCGAGGTGTTGAGAAAAACTGCCAAGATCGTTGAAGGCGCTCGCTTAGGCGTGCCCGATGACACCGGCGACGATGAGGAGGAGCGGGAGTCCCAAGGATGGACTCCGTGACCGGCACACAGGCTCTCGATAAGTCTTTGCTCACCGCCGCAAAACGCCTGGTCGTCAAAATAGGATCGGCGTTGCTGGTGGACGACGAAACGGGGACGGTTCACCACACATGGCTTGATGCTCTGTGCGACGACATCGCCGATGCACAGGGTCGCGGACAAGAAGTTGTCATCGTCACATCAGGCGCAATCGCCGTGGGACGCGGACCTCTTGGCATGAAAGGCCGAAAGCTGCGCCTTGAAGAAAAACAGGCCGCTGCAGCAACCGGGCAAATGCGCTTGGCGCATGCGTATCAGCAATCATTGGCTCGCCACAACATTACGGTCGCTCAGGTATTGATCACACTGGACGACACAGAAGACCGCCGCCGCTATCTCAATGCACGTAACACCCTAGATACTTTGCTAAAATTACGGGCTGTGCCCGTCATTAATGAAAACGATTCGGTTGCCACCGCCGAAATCAGATTCGGCGACAATGATCGTCTCGCCGCCCGCGTCTCTCAGATGATCAGCGCCGACACCTTGGTTTTGCTTTCAGATATCGATGGCCTTTACACGGCCAACCCGCGCACAACGCCGACCGCTGAGCTAGTGCCGGAAGTACGGGAGATTACACCTGAAGTCGAGGCCATGGCCGGGGCTGCATCTGACCTCGGATCTGGCGGCATGGTGACCAAGTTGATGGCCGCAAAAATCTGCATGGGCGCCGGATGCCGTATGGCCATCGCCCCCGGCAAACAACCGCGTCCTTTAAGCCGACTGATCGACGGTGGACGCTGCACTTGGTTTTTACCCGCCGCAGAGCCTCGCGCCGCCCGCAAACGCTGGGTCGCCGGCAGCCTGCAGACTCTGGGAACATTAGTGGTGGATGATGGCGCAGCTGCTGCACTCAACAGCGGCAAAAGTTTACTCCCGGCTGGGGTTATTGACGTCTCTGGTGAGTTTGAACGCGGCGATGCGGTGGAAGTGCGAACTAAAGAAGGCCGCATACTCGGCAAAGGACTGTCGGCCTACGCGGCGGGCGATATCAGCGCCATCAAAGGCCAGAAGTCGGAGAAGATCGAAGAGATACTCGGCTTTCGCGGCCGGAGTGAAGTGATCCACCGCGACGACCTGGTGATGGGGTCATAACCTCCCCATGTTATGTTGGGCAAAAACGGAGAGTGGCCATGGACGGCACCGCTTTATCTGAAAATGCTATTGCGGATATGATGACGAATCTGGGCCGAAAGGCTCGGGACGCCTCGCGTATTCTTGCCGGCACCAGCGCTGCGACCAAAAACGCCGCACTTATCGCCGCGGCGAAAGCGTTGTGCGAAAGCACCGAAGCCATCAAGACCGCCAATGCAAAAGATATGGAAGCCGCACGGCAAAAAGGACTGACGGCGGCCATGCTTGATCGCCTGAATCTCGATGACGCGCGCATCGCTGCTATGGCAAACGGCTTACAAGAAATCGCGGCGCTCAATGACCCTATCGGTGAAGTCATCTCTGCCTGGTCACGACCGAACGGCTTGAAGATTGAGCGTGTGCGCATGCCGCTCGGCGTTGTCGGCGTTATTTACGAATCGCGGCCCAATGTGACTGCCGACGCCGGCGGGCTCTGCTTGAAAGCAGGCAATGCGTGCATTTTGCGGGGCGGTTCTGAAAGCTTCCATTCTTCCCGTGCAATTCTAGCTGCGCTGCAAAGCGGCCTGCGCGAGGCCGGCTTGCCCGAGACCGCCGTTCAAATGATACCGACAACGGACAGGGCTGCGGTCGGCGAAATGCTTACCATGACCAAATACATTGACGTGATCGTGCCGCGCGGCGGGCAATCGCTTGTCGAACGCGTCATGCGCGAGTCCCGCGTCCCTACATTCCTGCACTTGACCGGTCTTTGCCACACCTACATTCACAGCGGCGCCGATGCTGATAAAGCCCGCTCGATTGTGCTCAATGCCAAGATGCGGCGCACCGGCATTTGCGGTGCGACGGAAACGGTCTTGGTGGACGAGACCGTCGCGAGACATATTTTACCTCCAATACTTGAGGATCTCATCAAGGCCGGCTGCGAGGTTCGCGGCGATGCCATCGCGCAGAGTCTAAATCCAAACGTTAGCGCGGTTTCTGATGAAGATTGGGATACCGAGTACTTGGATGCCATTTTGTCGGTGAAAGTCGTGAAAAATATCGATGATGCGATTTCTCACATTACGGCCCATGGTAGCGAGCACACCGACGCTATCATCACCGAGGATCAATCAGCCGCAGACCACTTTATGGATGCGCTAAGCAGCGCCATCGTCATGCACAATGCCTCGACGCAATTCGCCGATGGCGGCGAGTTCGGCATGGGCGCCGAAATCGGCATTGCAACGGGAAAGCTTCATGCCCGCGGACCTGTCGGGGTCGAGCAGCTCACCACGTTCAAATACAAGGTGCGCGGTGACGGGCAAACTCGGCCCTAAATCTGTGCGGCATCTTCCTGCCTTTGGTGACCGGCGGCAAAGACGCATCGGTATACTCGGCGGCTCGTTCAACCCCGCTCACGCCGGGCATCTGCATATTAGTCAGGAGGCGTTGAAACGCCTAAATCTTGACCAGGTGTGGTGGTTGATCAGCCCTCAAAACCCATTGAAATCGCCGAAAAACATGGCCCCTGCAAGTCAGCGTATGGCGACCGCAAGAACAATCGCCGCCGCAGACCCTCGCATCTTGGTGACGGATATAGAGCGCCGGATGGGTGATAGCCGGACAGCCCACTCGCTGCGAACCCTTTGCCGGCACTACCCGAATTTACGGTTCGTCTGGCTTATGGGGGCTGACAATCTTGCCGAAATTCCTAGGTGGTGGCGCTGGACGAGCATCTTTCACACCGTGCGCGTTGCGGTTTTTGACCGCAGTCCTTATTCTTATGGAGCGCTGGCTGGCAGCGCGGCGTGCAGATTTGCGCGGGTTCGAGCAGGGAGGCCTTTATCCATCTGGTTTCGCTCTCCTCCTTCATGGGCTTACATGGCCGTTCGCCGACATCCGGCATCAGCAACCGCATTGCGCGCTGTGAATGACATTGCCACGCCAACAAAACCAAAAGAAGGAGGCCGACATCCGCGCTAAAAAAGTTCCGCTCGACTTGGATAAAATGGTTAATACCATTCTCACCTCGCTCGACGACGACAAAGCCCAGGACGTTTTGTCCATCGACCTTGTCGGTAAAACCAGTATTGCGGACCGCATGATCGTCGCATCAGGTACCTCGGGCCGTATGGTTGCCGCCATGGCTCAGCACCTTGTCACAAAACTCAAGGATATGGGCCTCAAGCCCAAGAGCGAAGGCGAGAAGCATGGCGATTGGGTACTTATAGATACAGGTGACGTAATCATTCATCTGTTTCGCCCGGAAGTCCGTGCCTTCTACAATATCGAACGGATCTGGGCGGCGCCGACCCCTGGTGCTGGCGATGCTGCCCAGCACGCATAAATGCGGCGCCTAGCTACTCGCATTCCATGAAAGTTATTGTAGCAGCCATTGGGCGTGTCAAAGCCGGGCCAGAGCGTGACTTATTTCAAGCCTATACGGCTCGCATACCCTGGCCGGTCGAACTCAAGGAAATTGAGATCAAGAAAGAGAGCGACACCAAGGTGCGGCGCGCACTCGAAGGTGAAGCGCTCCTTGCCGCGATTCCAGACCAGGCTCGCATAGTAGCCTTGGATGAACGCGGTAACAGTGAAACGAGCGAAGACTTTGCGGCGCGCCTTGGGCGCTGGCGTGACGACGGCGCGCGCGCTGTCGTTTTCTTAATTGGCGGCGCTGATGGATTGCACGAGACAGTGCGCAAACGGGCCGATACGATTTTATCCTTCGGCGCACTGACATGGCCGCACATGTTGGTGCGCGCCTTGCTTGCTGAACAGATCTATCGCGCTCACAGTATTTTGTCCGGCCATCCCTATCACCGCGGATAAGACCCAAAAAGTGTCATTGCGAGAAAACCCTGCCCACCCGCTAACCTTCACCATCGGCCCGATAGACCGGGCCGCACTTTTACGTCCCGATGAGAAGAAAATATCCGCATTTTTGACCGGAGGTCGGGCTCAAATTGTGCCGGTATGGAATCAGCGGCATCTGATATCGACAGACTCACGCCCCCTTATTTTCAATTACACGGAGGCAGCGCGCCGCGTTGATCTCAGTTCGACGCCCTTGGTGTTTTTAGGCGTGGAAAACGATGAACCCTGGTTTGCCTTAGGGCTTCCGGACAGCGAGACACCGCCTGACATGGGAGTCCCCGGCACGTTCGTCATGCTCACCGATGTAGTCACCCTACTTCCAGCAGGCGAAGCCACGCTGCTGGCCTATGCCCGCGCGATGGTGATCTGGCATTTCAATCACCTGCATTGCGGACGATGCGGGGCACCCACTGCACTCACCGAAGGTGGACACAGTCGCACCTGCACCAACGCTACATGTGCTCACCGCTCGTTTCCGAGGACCGACCCGGCGGTGATAACTCTCGTCACCGATGGCCCGCGCTGCCTTCTTGGGCGTCAGTCTCAATGGCCTCTCGGCATGTACTCTACCATCGCCGGATTCGTTGAGCCCGGAGAAACTCTGGAACAAACCGTGCGCCGTGAAGTGCGCGAGGAGACCGGCATTCGCGTTGGCGAGGTTCGCTATGTTGCTTCACAGCCATGGCCCTTCCCCTCGTCCGTCATGCTGGGCTTTCGCGCTGAGGCACTGTCCACTGAAATACGCGGAGAT
Organism: Alphaproteobacteria bacterium; assembly: GCA_030432435.1. Taxonomy (GTDB): domain Bacteria; phylum Pseudomonadota; class Alphaproteobacteria; order Rhodospirillales; family Rhodospirillaceae; genus UBA11612. The sequence goes on along the minus strand of JAUIGX010000126.1, from coordinate 511 downwards.
GACGATGAGCTGGAAGATTGTCGTTGGTTCACCCGCGCCGAGGTCGACGCCTTTGGCGACAGAGATGCAGGTGGCGTCGGATTTAAACTTCCAGGCCGCTACTCCATCTCCCGCTTTCTCATAGAGGATTGGCGACGCGAAACCTGATCGGCTATTTGCGTGTCCGAAAAGGGTCCGCCTGATATGTCCCGAGAATTGCAACCTCTTTAGAAAAGAAGCGAAGCTCTTCCAGCGCCAGCCGCAAAGGCTCCTCATCAGGATGTCCATCAACATCAGCATAAAACTGCGCGGCCGAGAAATGTCCGTCGACCATATAGCTTTCCAGCTTGGTCATATTAATGCCGTTGGTCGCAAAACCGCCCAGCGCTTTATAAAGTGCTGCCGGCACGCCGCGTACGCGAAAAACAAATGACGTCACATATGGCCCGCCCTTTTTCGCGTTCGTTTTGAGAGGTGTCCGCGACATGATGATAAAGCGCGTTGTGTTGTGCGCCGCGTCTTCAATATTCGC
>JAUIGX010000125.1 GCA_030432435.1 Alphaproteobacteria bacterium | reverse complement strand
CAGATGGGCCAAGCCCGGCTGGGCAGCCACGGTGCAGGTCATGCCGCTGGCACTGATTGTCGCCGCGATCAGCATGATGGTGACGGTCTCAGCACCCGTCTCTCTAATCGACATGACGAGAACGGTGTTCAGCGGAGAAACCACTGCGCCAATTGCGGACCCGCGAACAATGCAAAACGTAACGGAAGACTTTGTAGGACGGGTTTTCAGCATTGCCGACGACACGGCAAGTCTGCGCACCGGACCCGGAACTAATTACCAGCTCGTCGCAGTCCTGGCGAAAGGTACGGTGGTGCTAGCGACGGAGGCAGACCCCGGCGGCAAATGGCTTCGTGTAACAGCCGCCGACGGCACCGCGGGGTTTGCTAACATTGAACAGTTGAGTTCAAACGTGCGGGCGGACTCCCTTAAGGCTCTGGGTGGACTTGGTGAAAATCCCAACTCCGCTGACTCAGACAGCCCATAATCCCTTTGGCCGACATCCACATTGAACCGCTACCGGGATATCACCCGGTAGCGGTTGAACGCCTTATGATAGCGTCATCTCGATAGAAATTACTGCGACAATTCGCCGTTTATTCAAAGACAATCTCTACGCGCCGATTCTGCGGGTCTCGCACGCCGTCGCCGGTAGCATTTAACGGCTGAGACTCACCTTTCCACGTAACGTCGATTTCATCGTCGGAAATGCCGAGGTTCGACAAAGCTGCCTTAACGGCTTTCGCACGACGCTCCGACAAACTCATGTTGTACGCGACCGAACCCGAAGTGTCGGCATGACCGGTGACCTGGATAACGACGTTGCCGTTCTTTTTGGCATAGTCGGAAGCTTCTCCAAGTATTTTTTGTGCATCAGGTTGGATGCTGGACTTATCGAAGTCGAAGAACACCAGAAACTTGGATGGCCCAGCCGGTGGTGCGGGCGGAGCGGAGGGCTTAGGCGGCGGAGGCGGAGGCGGCGCGGGTTGTGCCACCGGCGGCGGCGCTTCGACCACTGGAGCGGGGCGCGGTGGATTAAGCGCAAAACGAAGGCCGATCAACACATTGTGGCTTTCGTCCCTGTAGTCACTAACGCGCGATCCCGCGGGCTGACTATCAAAGCTGTGTTTGCCTGAATTTAGATAACGGTAATCTAGAAATACGCCCACGCGCGGGCTCATCTGCATGCTGGCGCCGACAATTCCCTGCCACTGAAATGCATAGGAACGGTCGGTATAAGATGGCGTACCTGTTGTGACGACATGCTTCCATTTATCCGAAGCAAGGCCAAAACCAATACCAAGATACGGCGTAATCGCCGATTCATTGTCGAAGTCGTACAAAATATTGGCGGAGAAGCCGAGGGTTTTTTGAATACCATTGGCTGGGGTGCCATTCACTTTGTTGAAATCGCTTTGCCGATATCCGGCTTCCAGCTCCGTACGAACGCCGCCATCCCACTTGTAGCCGACACTGCCGATACCAATAAATCCTGTATCGAAAGTGCTTCTGAGTGTTGTGGGAAGTGCGTTCGCGGGCACATTGGCCTGAGATGAGGCGTCGGTGGGAACGTGCACACCAGCACCGATGCTTAGATATGGACCCGGTTCCGTGGCATGAACCGCAGTTGATGCGAGGACGCTCGCGGCGGTTAGCAATAGGGCGCGTCGAAATTGGATAGTCATTACAGATCCCTAGAATTTAATTGTTGAATTGGATGGAAGAGTTGCAGGGAGTTTATTCGGCTTCTTTCTCGATCGCGCCACCAACACTCTTAATGTCTTTTCCTGCGCCGCCGATGGTATTGCAGGCCGAGAGGGTGCCGAGGGTGATTGCGGCACCAACGATAAGTGCGGCGATTTGCTTACCTGATGTTTTTGACTTGGTCATTGGAATTATCCTTGTTTGGGTGAAATTCACCGGGGTGCCTTTTCGAGGGTCATCGTCATAGATTTACTTTTAACGGTCCCGTAATCGTAACGTTCCTATAGCCCTAACGTTCCAAAGGTACCGTTCCGAACAGCACAAGACGGGGTTAAAGAAGCGGCAAAACCGAGGGGTCGGGCGATAAGAAGCGGCCCTAATCGGCTCGTCCAATACGGGCGCGAACCAAGGGGACACTGAAAATGAGAAAATGCCGTGGAAGCGGCAATACTGGCTCATAACTTCGCAGGATGTGAGGCAATCTCGCCCGCGACTATTCCATCTTTTGTTCGAACCTTCGCCCCGTTACTGCGGAGTCGTTCTGGTAGGGAAGATTCGTACAGAAAATTGCTTTCAAGCGCTGTTCACTATTGAACACGCTTAAAGATTTAATCGTGAACTATGACATTTAGAAGTGAGGTGTGAACCTTCATGGTTCCGGTTCCATTGTACTCAATGAACCCAAGTTTGCGGAATTTGTTCATGAAGAAGTTAATGCGAGAGCGCGTTGTCCCTACTCTCGACGCAAGGATTTCTTGATTGATCGAAGGGATGGTCTCCATTCGCCCTTCTGTGCCCATGTTCGCCAACAACAAAAGAATACGCGCCAAGCGCTTCTCGCTTGAATTAAACAGATGATCAATCAAGTCTGCCTCGACTTGAATATTTCGGGAGAGCAAGAACGTCATAAACATATGGGAAAGCGCGGGTTCCTCGTTTAGCACCCTGATCATCGTATGCTTTTCGATTTTTACGATTGATGACTCTTCCGTCACAATCGCCGTTGAGATGTGCAGTGGCTGAGCGGCGAGACATCCTTCACCGAAGAAGTCTCCAACTCCCAAGACAGCGACCACGCCTTCTTTGCCCTGTTTGGACACGACCGTGATCTGCACCTGGCCCTTTTTAATATAAAAGACAGCATCGGCCGGATCGCCTTGCAAGAAGACGGCCTCACCTTGCTTGTATTTACTTATCAGTCTCCCAACTCCGGCCGTATCTAGAAAAGACTGAACATCAAAGCGTACGTGTGATTTGGCCTTTGGCGCTTTTTTTGGGGGCGCTTTTTTTGAGGGCGCTTTCGCTGATTTCACTCTCGAAGCGAGCGCTTTTGGCGACACTTTCTTTGCTGGCACTCGCAACAGTCCCTCCTACTCCGACTGGAGCCGGATGGATTATCCAGATCCACAGTTTCTTCTCGCGGTTGGGCTCAAAGCCCTCCGACAGCAACAGAGGAGTGATCGAAACATGCTGTAAAGGACAGAGTGATCGCTATGGGAAGTAGTATAGAAGAGCCGTTACAATTCGAAAGCATGGCAGAATAGAGAGCTTTGAGTCGAACGACACGAGATTTACTCATCAGTACGATATCTCAAGCCCATGATCAAAACATGCGCTGTTCGCGGCGGCGGTGCAGATTCAGACCGATCTCATCAAGGTTTTCCTGCTCAAGCCGGTTTTCTTCTTTCTCTTCCTCGGCATCGCGCATTTTTTGCGTTTCTTCGATGGGCTTGAGCTGGCGGAAAGCTTCCGCGAGTTCTTCCTGGGCCTCGGCCACGCGGCGGCGAATTTCCTGGAGCATGGCGTTCAGCTGCACACGATAGCCATCACAACGCTGAAGATACGCTGACAGTGTAAAACGCTGCTCGGTCGGCGCTTCGGCGGTGAAGGCCATTTCTCGCTTGATGTCCGCCTCTAAAGCCATCTGACGCTCGATGACCGACTCTTCCTGACGCAGCAAGACGGCAAGGCCGCGCTGCTTCTCGTCTACATCCCATTTACGAACGCGGATTAAAGTATGAAGATCTTTTTTCGCCACGATTTATCTGCTCTAGCGCGTGGGCTGAGAAATAATACGAGGTTGGCCGCGCGGCGCGGGCCGCTTGCCGGGATCAAGCACCTCGGTCGGCTCAGGTGGCGGCGCCAGAACTTCTTCCAATAGTCTGTAGCCCGATTCCAAATCTGTGTGATCGTCTTTGAGTTGGCGCATAAACTCTTCAATGCGTGGATAGTAGTACATCGCCTCGTCCACATCGGGGTTCGAGCCCCTACGGTACGCCCCAAGGCGAATAAGTTCTGCCATGTCTTCGTAAGACGAGACCATCTTCTTCGCACGATTAATGAGGACATTTTCCTCGTCTGTATTGCACCCGGGCATGGTCCGAGAGATAGACCTGAGAACATTCACCGCAGGATAGCGTCCACGTTCGGCAATGGTGCGATCCAAGACAATATGCCCGTCGAGAATACCCCGCACCGCATCGGAAATAGGCTCGTTGTGATCGTCGCCTTCAACCAGAACTGTAAAAAGCCCGGTGATATTGCCGGACTTGCGGCGGCCCGGCCCAGCGCGCTCCAGCAGCTTGGGTAATTCGGCGAACACGGTCGGCGTGTAACCTTTGCTCGCCGGCGGCTCGCCCGCAGACAAACTGATTTCGCGTTGCGCCATGCAAAACCGCGTAACGGAGTCCATAAGGCAGAGTACGTTCTTGCCCTGGTCGCGGAAATACTCGGCAACGGCCATAGTGACGTAAGCCGCTTGACGGCGCATGAGCGGCGGTTCGTCCGAAGTTGAAACAATCACGACACTTCTCGACAATCCGTCCAGACCCAGATCGTCTTCGATAAACTCGCGCGCTTCGCGGCCGCGTTCGCCAACCAGGCCGACAACTGTGACATCGGCGTTTGTATAACGTGCCATCATCGACAGCACTGTCGATTTCCCAACACCGGAGCCCGAGAAAATGCCCATACGCTGACCGTGGCAACAGGTTGTGAACGCATTGAGCGCACGTACGCCGAGATCGAGCTTGCCGCCGATACGTTTACGGGTATGTGCTGGTGGCGGCGCCGCTTTGATCTGATAGGCCATATCGCCGGTGCCCAAAGGTCCGCCATCGTCCACGGGCTTGCCCATGGCGTTGATGACCCGGCCCAGCCAAGAGTCGTCTGGAAATATGGAGGGTGATGCTTCTGCGATTTCTGCCCGGCACCCAAGGCCAATGCCTTCCAGAGCGCCGAACGGCATAGCCAGCGCCTTACCGTCACGAAAGCCCACGACCTCGCATGGCACTTTACGGCCGTCGCGGGCTATGACATTGCAGCGATCTCCCACCGACAAGTTGTTCTGCACACCAGAGACTTCGACCAAGAGCCCCTGCACGGCTGCGACTTTGCCATACACTTGGTGGGTTGCAAGCCGGCCCAATTCGCTTTCAAGAGTTGTTATATTAACCACAGCCCCACACCGCCCTTCGAATTTCCTGATTTCCCGCAGCCCGGGCAGGAAGCTTTTATTAACGAACTAGCGTTAACGGCCCGTAAAATTAGGGAATTTTCACCCCGCTACCGAGTCGCCCCAGAGGCTGACCGCCGCGACTCGAAGGTTTTGTTAGGATTCCTTAGCGCCGCGTGTTAATATATTAACCTTAATGTGGTGGGCGGACTACAGCGGGGCACAATATCATGCGTATATTATTAGTTGAGGATGATCCCTCAACAGCTCAAGCCATTACAACCATGCTGAAAAAAGAAGATTGGGTGATCGACTCGACCGACATGGGCGAGGACGGGCTCGATCTTGGAAAAATTTACGATTACGACCTAATTATTTTGGATCTGATGCTGCCCGACATGGACGGCATGGACGTTATTCGCCAATTACGCAGTTCCAAAGTCGCGACACCGGTCCTGATCCTCTCGGGCCTGCAAGAGCCCGATAAGAAAGTACAGGGTTTCGGCCTTGGCGCAGATGATTACCTCACCAAGCCTTTTAATAGAGACGAGCTTTTGGCCCGCATTCAGGCCATTGTTCGGCGCTCGAAGGGCCATGCCCAGCCCAAAGTGGAAGTGGGTCGGCTCGCAGTCAATTTAGAAGCCCGCACAGCCGAAGTGGACGATCAGCCCCTTCACCTGACGGGTAAGGAATACGGTATTCTTGAACTTCTGGCTTTGCGCAAAGGCACAACGCTGACCAAGGAACAGTTCCTGAACCACCTCTACGGCGGGATGGACGAGCCGGAACTGAAGATTATCGACGTTTTCATCTGCAAATTGCGCAAAAAGCTGGCCGCTGCGACCGGTGGAGAGAGCTATATCGAAACGGTCTGGGGCCGTGGCTACGTGTTGCGTGAAAGCAATGCCGGTGAAATCGCACCAAAGAAGGTCGTAAACGGCTAACAACTACATCTTTGGGATTACACATTAATTAGGCGCTGCCGACCTGACAGGGGCAGCGCCTAATGCTATATGGGCGGCAGAACGGCAGCCGACCGGTGATCATGAGCACTCAATTCCACGAAGATTTGCGCCGCGACGAAGACGTCCCCCGCGCCTCGGAACGGTCCTTTGGCATTCTGTTTGCCATCGTTTTCGCCATCATTGCCTTGTGGCCGCTCTCGAGCGGCGATGCACCGCGCGGATGGGCCGGCGTGCTCGCGGCAGGCTTTGCCGTCTTGGCCGCAGCGCGCCCCCAGGTTCTCAGGCCGCTGAATAGCGCATGGTTGGCGCTTGGCGGCATACTTCACCGGATTGTTAGCCCCCTTATGCTTGGCCTGATTTATATAATTGCGGTAGTGCCAACGGGTTTCTTTTTACGCGTGAGCGGTCGCGATCCATTGCGTTTGAAACTAGACCGGAGCGCCACAACCTACTGGCAGCAACGCGACCCACCCGGCCCCTCGCCCGGTTCCCTCACAGATCAGTTTTAGGTCCCGACATGTCATTTCTTGCTGAGTTTTGGCGCTTTCTCAAAGTCAGAAAAAAATTCTGGCTGCTCCCCATGCTGCTCATGCTGGTGTTGTTCGGCGGTTTGATCGTGCTCGCTCAGGGCTCGGCGATTGCGCCTTTTGTCTACACCCTGTTTTAGAGAAGCCGGATAGCTTTGAAAATTCTTGGTCTTTCCGCGCTGTACCATGATAGCGCTGCGGCCCTTATCGAGGACGGGCGGATTGTCGCGGCCGCTCAGGAAGAGCGGTTTACCCGCAAGAAGCACGATGCGCGTATGCCGCGCGAAGCCATCAAGTCGTGCCTTGAGATCGGCGGAATAAGCTTAAGCGACGTGGACCTCGTTGCATTCTACGAAAAACCCTTCATCAAATTCGAACGCTTGCTCGAGACTTACGCGGCCATGGCGCCCGCGGGCTTTACATCCTTCCGCCAGGCGGTCCCTCTTTGGATCAAAGAGAAGCTGTTTCAAAAAGACATGCTGATCCGCGAACTCAAGGGCATAGCGCCGGACGAAGATTGGGCCGAAAAACTGGTGTTTTCCGAGCATCATCTAAGCCACGCAGCCTCGGCCTTTTTCCCCTCTCCTTTTGAGAATGCTGCGGTTCTGACCATGGACGGCGTCGGCGAGTGGACTACAACTTCGCTCGCCCTCGGGGCAGGGGCTAAGCTCGAAATCCAAAAAGAAATTCACTTTCCCCATTCGCTGGGCCTGCTGTACTCGGCCTTTACCTACTACACCGGCTTTAAGGTAAATTCAGGTGAGTACAAAGTTATGGGGCTTGCGCCGTATGGCGTGCCCCGGTTTACGCAAAAAATATTCGACCATTTGATGGACTTGAAGGCTGACGGAACCTTCCGGCTCGATCAACGCTATTTCAATTACTGTACCGGCCTAACCATGACCAACGCGCGGTTCGACGAGTTGTTCGGTGCACCGCCGCGCAAAGCGAATGAGCCGTTGACGCAATTTCATATGGACATGGCCGCGTCTGTTCAGGCCGCCGTGGAAGAGGCCGTTTTGCGGTTAGCGCGAAGCGTGAGAACAGAAACCGGCGCGAAAAGTCTATGTCTTGCGGGCGGCGTGGCCCTCAACTGCGTCGCCAACGGTAAGATTCTGAAGGAAGGCATTTTCGAAAACATCTGGATCCAACCCGCAGCAGGCGATGCGGGCGGCGCACTTGGCGCAGCCCTGGCGGCGTATCACCTTCAATGCGGCGGACAGAGGGTTGTGCCGAACGCCGGCGATGCTATGGGGGGATCGTTTCTAGGGCCGGTCTATGGTCAAGACGATATCGTAAAGAGATTGAAAGCAGCCGGAGCCGTTTTCACTGTTCACGAAGACTCCGAACTTATTGCCAAGGCCGCAGCAGCCCTAGCCGACAACCAGGCGGCTGGCTGGTTTCAGGGACGCATGGAATTCGGGCCGCGCGCGCTCGGCGCGCGCTCCATCATAGCCAATCCGGCTTCGCCCGAGATGCAGCGCACGTTGAACTTAAAAGTAAAATACCGCGAAAGCTTTCGTCCCTTCGCGCCGGCCGTTCTTCGCGAGGATGTTGCCGATTGGTTCAATATGGAATGCGATAGCCCCTATATGCTGCTTGTCGCCGACGTTTGCGAAACGAAACGCTTAGCTGTGAATGATGCCGAAAAATTCGGTATCGAAAAGCTCAACATCGCGCGCTCGCAAATTCCGGCGGTGACGCACGTGGACTACTCGGCGCGCGTACAGACGGTTACGCCAGGTGTAAATCCACGATTCCACGCCCTTCTTTCCCAGTTTAAATCGCTAACCGGAATTCCGGTGTTGGTGAACACCAGTTTCAATGTGCGCGGCGAGCCCATTGTATGCACCCCCGAAGATGCGTTCCGATGCTTTATGGCAACAGAACTCGACCTTCTAGTGATTGGAAACTGCATCTTGAAAAAAACCGAACAAGATCCGGCGCTGAAGTTGGATTACACAGATACGTTCGAACTGGATTAGCCGGACTGACATAGCCCGAAAACGATCAACGAGCCTTGGCAGCGAGAGAAGAAGAAGCGGGATGGCCAGGCCGCACGACACTATAAACACCCTGATCCGGTGCGACCGGTTGAAAACTTCCCGACACACCGCTCACCGCATCGTCAAGGCCCAGGTACAACACGCCATCGTCCGCCAGCACCCGCGACATCTTCTGTAAAACCTCGAGTTTAGTCTTGAGGTCGAAATAGACGAGCACGTTGCGACATAGCACCACATCGAACCGGCCTAGAGGATAAATATCTTCCAGCAAATTCCATGTTTTAAATTCGACCATACCGCCGACACCAGGGTTGATCCGCCAGTGCTCGCCTTCCTTCGTGAAGTAAGTTAGCAACTTCCGTACCGGCAAACCTTTCTGAACGTCGAACTGGCTGTAGACGCCGCCAACAGCGTCATCCACGACCGCCGGCGAGATATCGATTCCGACGATTTCCGCCTTCCATCCCGACAGTGCCTCGGCAGCGTCACGCACGGACATGGCAATAGAATAGGCTTCCTGACCAGTGGAGCAGCCCGCACACAAAATTCTGATTTTTTTCTTCTCGCCGCGCGCACGAACAATATTGGGCAGCACTACCGATTGGAAATGTACAAACGGCGTCCAGTCTCGAAAAAAGCCGGTATCCTTCGAGATCATGGCATCAACAACCGCGGCGCGTAGAGCCGCGGCTCCATTTTTCGCGGCTCCGACCAACTCCGTAACCGACTTGAACCCGTGTTTCCGTACCACCGGCGCTAAGCGGTTCTCGATCAAATAGCCCTTGTCCCGCGTAAGTACCAGACCAGACTGATCGCGAAGCAAGCGGGCAATGAATTCGAAGTTCTCAGGTGACATGCATATGCCGAAATGAACTGCAGGTTTCACAACAGGTGGCATGCTGGCTAAGGAACGGTACGTTGATCATTATTCAAGAATTCCGAGCAGCAAGAACTTGGAACGCACTATTTCACTATCAAAGGGCTTCATGATGTACTCGTCTGCCCCTGCCTCCAGCGCTTCGTTAATACATTTGGCATCGCCGCCCACATCGCAAAAAATAATGATCACGCGGCGACCCGCATCCGTCTTTCGCAATTCGCGCACAAAGGTAAGTCCATCCATGACCGGCATTTCCCGGTCTACGATAATTACATCGGGCATACGGATCGCAGAGGCTTTGAGTGCCTTCTCGCCGTTGTCCGACTCCTCTGCCTCAAGACCGAGACTCTCTACAATCCTGGCCGCAACACGACGGATCACCCGAGAATCATCGACAATCAGGCAGCGCTTCATGAGACCGACCCCGGAAACACGGCCGAAACATCCACGCCCGACTCTCCTGCAGCGCACCCAACGGTACCGCTCAATGACCGCACGA
>JAUIGX010000124.1 GCA_030432435.1 Alphaproteobacteria bacterium | reverse complement strand
AACAACGGAGCTTTGTCCGACCACGACCTTCGACGGTGAGCTGTTATATCTCCCCGGCGCACTTCCCTCCGCCGAAGAAGTTTCAGAGCGTCGCATAACCTACCATGCCCCTTATCACCACGCCCTTGGCGTTGAAATCGCGCGGCTTCGTAGTATTCACCCTCAAATCGTTGTCTATGACTGCCATTCCATTCGTTCGGAAATAGGCCGCCTATTCGACGGAACACTTCCCAATTTCAATATTGGCACAAACAGTGGACAATCAAGCAATCGATCTCTTGCGGAAAAAATTGAAGAGATATGTGCCGGCTCTGATCTAACCTATGTTCTGAATGGACGTTTTAAGGGCGGATACATTACACGTAGCCTGGGAAAACCAGAGCAGGGCGTACATGCAATCCAAATGGAGCTCGCCTGCCGCGGTTATATGAAAGAGCCGGACATTGTCGATGAGAATACGTGGCCCTCGGAATATGACGCCGAATATGCTGCGCCTCTTCGCGCAACGTTGACCCGCATTCTAGAAGCCTGTCTTACCTTCACATCCGGCAAAGTTTGACAATCGTTTCAACTTTTTATGTGTTAGGCACAGGCCCTGAACAGGCATAACATTTGAGACGTCCTGCTCTACGACGCGGAAGTAATAGGGTGTGTCTCAAGTGACCGGCGAACAACCGGGTCGAGCCCCGCCCCGCCCGCTTTTAAGTGTTCACTTAAAACCTTTCTCATCCGCGGGTCCCAAAACTTCATGATATGGTCGGCAATGCCCGCAACAGCGTTGTCTTCACCTTGTGAGATGAAAAATTTACCGATTTGATTAGCCATATAAACGAGCTTATCAGGCGACATTTTCACTAGAATCCAATTGAATGCGGTCAGGTCGAACAAAAACTTCAAAGCCATCGTCGCGGGCGATTGCAACGAGGGTCAGGCCCGCCGCCTCTGCCGTCCGGATAGCGAGAGCGGTAGGCGCAGAAACCGCGACTAGGATACTCGCCCCCATCATTGCCGCCTTTTGCACCATCTCCACCGATACACGGCTGGAAATAATCACCACGCCTTTTGATGGATCAATTCCCTGCGAAGCGACCGCCCCCGCAAGTTTGTCGAGAGCGTTATGCCGGCCGACATCTTCGCGTACGATGACATCTTCCTTTTCTGGCATCCAGAAGGCCGCAGCGTGAACCGCACGGGTGCTATGATTCAGAGTCTGCGCTTTCGCGACTGCTGCAACGGCGCTCAGTATTTCCTCCGGCATGACTCTTATTTCACTCGTCACCGAAGGCACCGCGCGCATAGCCTCTTTCAAACTTTCTATGCCGCAGAGACCGCAACCAACCGGTCCGGCCATATGGCGGCGGCGATCGCTGAAGCGTTGCCCCGGCTCGTCTGCGAGTTCCATCCGAAGTTCGAGACCCAGCGTTGTCTGCACAGTCTCTATGGATTTAATCTCGGCTGGGGCTGCGACAATCCCCTCCGAAAGACTAAAGCCAATCGCAAAGTCCTCAAGGTTGCTCGGGGTCGCCATCATAACCGCATAGGATGAGCGATTGTAGGTAAACGCGACAGCCGTTTCCTCGGGCACAGAGCGAGAGCCCGGTACACCGTGACCGTTGCGCAATGCCCAACGGCGCACCTGAACGTTCGGCTCCAGGGGTCTTTCAACCGTCATTCCGCAGCTGTGGTCGCAGTTTCAATCCGTGAATTCCGCTCGCCGAGTTCACGGTAATGATCCTGCCATGCCGCCGGACCATTTGATGGACTGATCTGCACGGCAGTGACTTTATACTCCGGACAATTAGTGGCCCAGTCGCTGTAATCGGTTGTCACAACATTGACCTGAGTCAGAGGGTGATGAAACGTTGTATAGACAACGCCCGGTGCAACTCTATCCGTAATTTTCGCACGCAGTGCAGTCGCGCCCGCCCGACTTTCTATTTTGACGAAGTCGTCATTGCGAATCCCTCGTTGCTCCGCATCATGAGGATGTATTTCCAGAAGGTCCTCGTCATGCCAAACAACGTTATCGGTACGGCGTGTTTGTGCACCTACGTTATATTGACTGAGAATACGCCCCGTGGTGAGAAGTAGAGGGAACTTTGCCGACGAACGCTCGTCGGTCGCCACATACTCGGTGACGATAAACTTCCCCTTGCCGCGAACAAACTGATCCATATGCATGACCGGAGTACCGCTGGGGGCTTTTTCGTTGCATGGCCATTGTACCGAGCCTAGCTCTTCCAATTTTTGATACGATACGCCGGCAAAAGTTGGTGTCAGATGAGCAATCTCGTCCATTATTTCTGATGGATGCGCATAATCCATAGACATGCCGATCGCCTCGGCAATGGCGGCCGTGATTTCCCAATCCGCCAGCCCCGCTTTTGGCGGCATGACTTTGCGTACCCGATTGATCCTCCGCTCTGCGTTCGTGAACGTACCGTCCTTTTCGAGAAATGTTGAGCCCGGTAGAAATATATGCGCCAAATTCGCGGTTTCGTTCAAGAACAAGTCCTGAACCACAACGCATTCCATCGCGCTTACGCTGCTCACGACGTGCTGGGTATCCGGATCGGACTGCACAATATCCTCGCCCTGGATATACAAGCCTTTAAAACTGCCATCGAGGGCGGCATCGAACATGTTCGGAATGCGCAAGCCTGGTTCCGCATTCAAGGTTACTCCCCACATCGCTTCAAACATAGAGCGCGTGGCTGTATCGGAAATATGGCGGTAGCCTGAGAGCTCGTGAGGAAACGAACCCATATCGCAGGAACCTTGCACGTTATTTTGGCCCCTAAGGGGATTGATACCGACCCCCGCCCGGCCCAAATTACCCGTAGCCATGGCCAAATTTGCCATGCCCATAACCATCGTTGTGCCCTGGCTGTGCTCGGTAACACCGAGACCGTAGTAGATCGCCGCGTTGCCACCTGTCGCGTAAAGCCGCGCTGCCTCGCGTATCTGATCAGCCGCTACACCTGTCATTTCAGCGACCGCTTCGGGGCTGTTGCGATCCTCCGAGATGAAGGCCGCCCAATCTTGGAACTCATCCCAATCGCACCGCTCGCGAATAAACTGCTCGTCCGCAAGCCCTTCGGTCACAACGACATGGGCCAGGGCATTGATCATGGCAACATTAGTGCCGGGCCGCAGCGGAAGGTGAAAACTGGCCTCGACATGAGGAGACCGAACGAGGTCGATCCGCCGTGGATCGACAACAATGAGCTTAGCGCCTTCCCGCAAACGCTTTTTCATACGCGAGGCAAAGACCGGATGAGCATCGGTCGGGTTGGCGCCAATCACGATCATGACATCGGCCTGATCAACCGAATCAAAATCCTGAGTGCCGGCTGACGTTCCAAACGCTTTGCTAAGGCCGTACCCGGTCGGGGAGTGACAAACACGGGCGCACGTGTCGACATTATTATTTCCGAACCCGGCCCGCACCAACTTCTGAACGAGGTAGGTCTCTTCATTGGTACAGCGTGAAGATGTGATGCCGCCGACGGCACCGCGGCCATATTTTGCCTGAATACGCGTAAATTCTGACGCGACGCGGCCAATAGCCTCTTCCCAACTAACTTCGCGCCAGGGATCGGTAATACGGTCGCGGATCATCGGGCTCAATATACGTTCGCGATGCGTTGTGTATCCCCAAGCAAAGCGCCCTTTAACACAGGAGTGGCCATGATTAGCTTTGCCGTCCTTATAGGGCACCATACGAATGACTTCGGTGCCACGCATCTCGGCCTTAAAACTGCATCCCACTCCACAATACGCACAAGTTGTGATGACCGAGCGTTCCGGCAAACCTGCATCGATCACGGACTTTTCCATCAAGGTCGCTGTCGGGCACGCCTGAACACAAGCACCACATGAAACACATTCAGAGTCCAAAAAGCTCTCGTTCTCACCCGCCGATACTTTGGACGCAAAGCCGCGACCATCGATTGTCAATGCAAAGGTTCCTTGCACCTCTTCGCAAGCACGCACGCATCGCGAACAAACGATGCATTTCGCGGGATCAAATGTGAAGTACGGGTTAGACTCATCCTTTTCAGCATCAAGGTGATTTTCGCCGTTATAGCCATAGCGCACGTCACGCAGCCCAACCGCTCCCGCCATATCTTGGAGCTCGCAATCTCCATTGGCCGAGCAGGTAAGACAATCCAGAGGATGGTCCGAAATATACAATTCCATCACACCGCGGCGCAGCGTTTTAAGACGCTCTGTCTGGGTGGACACAACCATGCCTTCAGTCACAGGCGTTGTGCAGGAGGCGGGCGTTCCGTTTCGCCCCTCCACCTCCACTAGACATAGACGGCAAGAGCCGAATGATTCCAAGCTATCCGTCGCGCAAAGCTTCGGCACTGAAACGCCGGTTTCTGCGGCCGCGCGCATGATGGAGGTGCCTGCGGGTACAACCACATTCATTCCATCTATGGTTACGTTGACAACACCCTCGGCATTCGATACCGGCGTACCGAAATCTTTTTCTTTTATGAGCGTCACGAAGCAGACTCCCTTACTCGGCTGCCAAGGCTAGTCCTTCAGCCTCAATCAACCGATCGATGTTTCGCCGGAATTTCATGGGGCCAACATCAGCTTTCAGACCCAAGGACCGCCGCCGCCCTAGGCGTGTTTTCCAATTCATGGCTCCATTCTGCAACATACCGAGCGTCTTTAAGATACATCGTGTTCGCCTCTCGCTAGCAACGCCTTCCCCCCGAACCAGGGGTCAGCCGAGCAGGCGCAGATCAATTTTATCGCAGAACACCTGCACAGCGAACCGTTATCCGATCGCTGCCTGCTTTATTCCAGGTTGAGGGCGATGGGCCTCCATAAGCGCGGACAGATTGTCGATAAATCGATCATTCTCGGCAGGTGTTCCGGCACTGATACGAATGAACTTTTCGTACCCGCTTTCACGCCAGGGTTTAACGATAACTCCCTGTTTCACCAGGAACTCTGCAACAAAAGTGCTGTCTAGGCCGGTGTCGAAGAACAGGCTATTTGACTTAGAGTCAGAATGCCGGAAGCCAAGATCGCGCAAAGCAGCTGCAATACGGTCACGCTCAACGAGTGTACGACTAACAACAGCCTGCATCCACGCATCATCCTTCAACACGGCGAGCGCGGCCGCTTGAGCCGCTGCATTCACGTTAAATGGTGTTTTCGCCGCCGACATAACGCGGGACATCTCGGGGCTCGACGTGACGGCATAGCCGACACGAAGACCGGCAAGTCCGTAGGCTTTGGAGAACGTTCTCAGAACAATAAGCGGCACCTTTTCGCTTTTTAAAAGAGCGATGCTGTCGGGCATCTCGGACGCCGCGTATTCCACATACGCCTCATCAAGCACAAGCACCGTACCGGGGAGCATCCCAGCAACCATACGATCTAGATCGGCCTGCGTAAGAATGCAGCCCACTGGGTTAGAGGGCGAACTTATGAAAACAAGCCGCGGCCCTTTCGCGATTTCTTCGCAAAGACGCTCTAAATCGAACTGGAGATTTGGCGTAAGCGGAACCTTTATGACCTTAGCACCAACAGCCAGCGGTTCAATTTCATGAAGGCCGAATGACGGCACAACCGTCACCGCCACATCCCCCGGCACAAGCACTGCGCGCGAAATCGCAGCGATCATTTCCTCGGAGCCGTTCCCGGCCACAATTTGTTCGGGGCTTACACCAAGCCTCTCCGCAATGGTCTGTCGTAGCACTGTGCATTGAGGGTCGGCGTACCGCCACGGCTCAAATGCGGCCGAGGACAATGCCTCCTTGACCAACGGAGAACAGCCGTAGGGATTCTCATTGCTCGCAAGTCGGGCAATATCTTGCTTACCGCTTATCTGACGTGCCCGTTCAACAGCCATACCTGCGTTGTAGGTCGGCAGTCGCGAAACATACGGATTGAATGCGGTAAAGTCGGAGCCTTTAGAAGTCATTTTCTTGGACACTTTCGAAAATATTTTTGAGAATGTATCATCTCTAGATGGCGTCACACTCCCAAGTATTCACAGCCCGCTGAGCATCGCAATATCATCGCCGAGCTCCCCCTGTTGATATCGCACACCGCTCTACCCCATACTTTTATCAATTTGGACGTGACTTTCTTGTAGCAATTGGACAGTTCTTGGCAGTCCCAGCTAACATGCAAGATATTACCGCAGTTCTGTACATTTAAGCCGTATTTTTACTCAACGCGCTCAAGTATTTTGCCACGCAAACGTGCGCTATCATTTTGCGGCAAAGATGCATTTTTCAGATTCGATGGCAAGTATTGGGGCTCCTATTGGGGAAGGTAGTTGATGATTGGCATCCCGCAATGTGTATCAAGCAGATTTAAGAATTCACCACTTTGGGGCCTGAAGTCAGACCGGCACCCTTTTACAAAATCGAACTTCGCCCTCGAATCAGGGGGCAGGCCTTGAATCACAACACTTTGACGTAAAAGTACAATTACTTACGAAGAAATGACGGGCATACTGGCGTCTGAGGCAAGTGCGATCGCGCACCTCAAATGTCGCCTTTGCGCTTCCGATTGGGGAATTGGATGAGTTTATTACTGAATTTTGTTCGGCTAGTCGACGCCACCAACGAATGGATTGGACGTACGGTATCTTGGCTGACGTTGGGGGCCATTCTTGTCTGTTTTCTAGTTGTGCTCCTCCGATACGGCTTTTCCATTGGTTACCCGTGGATGCAGGAATTGTATGTCTGGCAGCACGCATCCGTATTTATGCTCGGTGCTGGCTACACGATGCTGCATCGAGGGCACGTAAGTGTGGATATTTTTTATGGACGGTTTACCCCTCACAAGCAGGCGTGGATCGACATTATCTGTGTGGTGGTTTTTCTATTCCCGTGGCTGGCCGTACTCGCAATCACTTCAACGCCTTTTATTCTTGCCTCTTGGTCGATTCAGGAGGCTTCTGCGCAAGTTGAAGGCCTGCCCGGCCTCTATCTGTTTAAAACGCTAATCTGGCTATTTTGCGCTGTACTTTTTATTCAAGGGCTGGCGCTTATCGCCCGCCGTAGTCTTTTCCTTATGGGCCATAGCATCGATTCCGACGAAGCGGCCGAGACAGCGATTTAGGATCTTTTATGTCCAGCGTGATTCAGGGCGAGGCCCTCGCCATTCTAATGTTTGTAGCAACGCTTGGGGCCGTACTTATCGGCTTCCCCGTCGCTTTCACTCTCGCAGGCCTGGCCCTAATGTTTGCGGGACTTGGCATTGCCCTAGATGTGTTAGATCCGGCGATACTATCGGCGTTGGCCGGTCGCTACTTCGGCACTATGAGCAATGAAACCCTGGTCGCAGTTCCCCTGTTCGTATTTATGGGCGTAACGCTCGAACGTTCCCGCATCGCCGAAGCTCTTTTGACTACCATGGGCGAGCTGTTTGGCACCCTACGCGGTGGCCTAGGGTATTCAGTCATTATCGTGGGCGCCCTACTCGCGGCATCCACAGGCATTGTTGGCGCGACAGTGGTAACGATGGGACTATTATCACTGCCGGCCATGCTGCGTGCTGGCTACGATCCCAAACTGGCTTCCGGTACCATTTGTGCTGCCGGCACTTTGGGTCAAATCATCCCGCCTTCGACTGTTCTCATCTTTCTTGGCGACATCCTCCAGGGCGCTAACCAGCAAGCACAAATTGCCATGGGCAATTTCTCTCCAGAGCCCGTCTCTGTTGGCCAGCTGTTTGCTGGGGCTCTCTTACCGGGCCTCCTACTGGTTAGCTTGTACATTCTTTGGATGGTGTTTAAGAGCGTGACCGACCCCAAGTCGTGTCCCGCCCCCCCGCTCAACGCCGAACGCCGCGCGGGACTCTCACGACGGGTTGCGTCCGCATTGCTTCCTCCAATCATTCTAATTCTAGCGGTCCTAGGATCCATTCTTCTAGGCGTTGCCACACCCACCGAGTCTGCATCAGTCGGCGCGATCGGCGCCCTTATTCTTGCTGCATCGAAGGGCAAATTGAACCTCGAGTTGCTGCGCGGTGTAATGCGTTCGACCTTGACCATAACCTGCATGGTTTTTGTAATTCTACTCGGCGCATCTGTGTTTAGCTTGGTTTTTCGGGGCTTAGGCGGGGAACATCTAGTATATGAGGCGCTGGGAGGCATGCCAGGCGGTGCGCTAGGAGCCACAATCATCGTCATGCTGGTCATCTTTTTGCTCGGTTTCTTTCTCGACACATTTGAGATCATTTTTATTGTGGTGCCGATCGCAGCCCCGATTCTGATTCAACTCGGCGTAAACCCAATATGGCTCGGCGTTCTTATTGGCATGAATCTTCAGACGAGCTTTCTCACACCGCCGTTTGGATTTTCACTCTTTTATCTGAGAGGCGTGGCGCCTGCGAGCGTCCGAACTAAAGACATATACCGCGGCGCAATGCCGTTCGTGGGATTACAGGCTGCCGGCATCTTAATAATCGCTTTGTGGCCAAGCATCGCCACCTGGTTGCCTGAGGTAATATTCGGCGGGAAAGTTGATGCCGCCACTATTTCCGCTGATGTAAATCCAGGTGGGACATCCAGAAACTCTAACGTCACATCAGATAATTTCAGCGCCCTCTTTGGGCCACCGGATGCAGAAAGCCCGCCTCCGCGCGACAACTTTCAAGATCTCTTTGAACAATCAACGCCTGACGGAACAATCACATCCGACGATTTTCAAGACCTGTTCGGCGAGCCGAACAGGCAAAAACCTCCCCCGAGTGATGATTTTGAGAACTTGTTTATCCGTCCGTGATGCCTAATTTTAGATACGCTTAAGTATTTAGTTTGAAATCAAAGGGTAGACGACGCGCGTTCGTGAAGGCCAGCTCGCCAATTCGTGTCCATGGAAGTATGTCAGAACGGAACCGCATGAAATCTTCAATGATTTTCCTGACGATTTCATCGCCCTCGGCATAAAGTTCGTTGAGAACTTCATTTGATTTTTCACCTACGGCCATCAGCACTGAATCCGGAAGCGGTTTTACCTGCACCCCGTGCTCTTGTACCAACGCACGAAGGGCCGGCCCAGAGTAGGCGTTGAACTCGGCAAGAATATCTTCATTCGCAACGCCAGCTGCAGCACGTACAATTTCTTTCAAATCATTCGGAAGCGTTGACCAGGCTTTCTCATTCACCATCAACTCCTCGCCAGCGCCGGGTTCGTGATATCCATGTGAGTAGTAATATTTACATACCTGGTAAAAACCGAGCGAAAGATCATTGTAGGGGCCAACCCACTCCGCCCCATCGATCGTACCCGATTGCAACGCCGGATAAATTTCACCGCCTGGCAAAACAACGGGCGTCACACCAAGTTTCCGCAACACACGAGCGTTGTTGCCCGGCGTGCGGTACTTGAGACCTCGCAAATCATCAGGGGATCGAATTTCATTACGAAACCAACCGAACATTTGCGTGCCGGGATTTCCTGCCTGGAATGCCCTCAGGCCGAACGGTAGATAGAGTTCATCCCACAACTTTTGACCGTTGCCATGCCTAATCCATGCTGTGAGTTCATTCGCTGTAAATCCCCACGGGAAAGCAGAGAAAAATGCAGCCCCCTCCGACTTGCTCGTGTGGTAGTAGGAAGCATCATGACCCAGCTGAGCGGTACCATCGGCCACCGCGTCGAAGCAGCCCAGCGCGGGGACCAGTTCACCGGCGGCATACACCTTTACAGTCAGGCGCCCACCACTCATCGCCCCAATCCTTGCCGCCAAGCGCTCGGCGCCGGAGCCAGTTCCAGGCAAACCTTTTGGCCAACTTGTAACCATGCGCCATTCAGTTAAGCCCTGAGAAATGGCGGGAGCTGAGACAACTGCCGCGGGGGCTGCGGCAGCCGCGCTTTTTAGGAATGATCGGCGTTTCATCAGAACCTCATTTTCTTCTAGTAATGTTGAACGTCATTTCCGGCGCAAACCACTCAATAAAATTGGAACGACGTAAGAAACTCTTCCTACTTGCGATACAACTATCCACTTTTAATGCAAAGAGGACAGTAACGAAAGAACACAGCGCAAGCAGACTCTAGATCGCTCACTGCCAACACACC
>JAUIGX010000123.1 GCA_030432435.1 Alphaproteobacteria bacterium | reverse complement strand
AGCGCCGGAAGTGCTGCCTCCGGACGGCGTTTTTGACGAATTCTGTGCGCGCTTTCCGTATGTCGAAACCGATGATCAGATGAAAGCAATCGCCGATACTTTGGACGATTTGACCAAAGGCTTGCCCATGGACCGGCTGATCTGTGGCGATGTTGGGTTCGGCAAGACTGAAGTGGCCTTGCGGGCCGCTTTTGTTGGAGCCATGACCGGGTTGCAGGTTGCTGTCGTGGTTCCGACAACACTCCTGGCCCGCCAGCACTTCAAGACCTTTAACGAGCGTTTTGCGGGTTTCCCTCTTAAAATCGGGCAATTGTCTCGGCTCGTAACACCGAAAGACACGGAGACGGTCAAGAAGGGCTTGGCTGACGGAACCGTGGACGTTGTGGTCGGTACGCATGCTCTGTTGGCCAAAGGTATTTCCTTCAAAAACCTCGGCGTGCTTATTGTCGACGAAGAACAGCACTTCGGCGTCGCTCACAAGGAACGCTTGAAGCAATTGCGTTCTGAGGTTCATGTACTGACACTGTCGGCGACACCTATACCCAGAACGCTGCAACTCGCGCTCACAGGGGTGCGAGAATTAAGCCTGATCGCGACGCCGCCGGTAGACCGCTTGGCTGTTCGCACCTTCGTGTTGCCATTCGATCCGGTGGTTGTCCGCGAGGCCATTTTGCGAGAGCGCTTCCGCGGCGGCCAAACCTTTTACGTCTGCCCGCGGGTTGCCGACATCAACACGATTGTTCAGCGATTGGACAAGTTGGTGCCGGAAGTGAAGTATGCGATTGCCCATGGGCAAATGCGCCCGACCGATCTAGAGGACGTGATGACGGCCTTCGCCGACGGTAAGTTCGACGTGCTCTTGTCGACCAACATCATTGAGTCGGGCATCGACATGCCTCAGGTGAATACCATCATTATTCACCGCGCAGACATGTTCGGGCTGTCTCAACTATACCAGCTGCGCGGGCGTGTCGGGCGCGGTAAGTCGCGTGGGTATGCTTATCTGACTTTGCCGGCGGATCGTAAACCGACCGCAAACGCAGAGAAGCGTCTGGATGTCATGCAAACCTTGGATAGCCTCGGCGCGGGTTTTTCTCTTGCTAGTCACGATCTGGATATCCGGGGTGCGGGGAATCTTCTTGGCGAGGAGCAGTCAGGGCACATCCGCGAAGTAGGTGTAGAACTGTATCAGCAGTTATTGGAAGAGGCCGTTGCGGCTGCACGTGCAGGGGAAGCACCTGATATTGAAGATGCCGCGCAAGAATGGTCGCCTCAGATTAACACCGGTGCGCCGGTTCTGATCCCGGAGACCTATGTCGCGGATCTCGGTATTCGCTTGTCCCTATATAGGCGGATCGGCGGGATGGCGGAGCGTGAAGAAATTGATGGCTTCGCAGTTGAACTCATTGATCGTTTCGGTCCATTGCCGCCGGAAGTCGAGAATCTTTTAGACGTGGTTGCGATCAAGGCGATGTGTCGCAAAGCGAACGTAGAGAAAGTCGATGCCGGTCCAAAGGGGGCGGTTGTCGCACTACGCAACAACACTTTTCCAAATCCTGGCGGTCTGGTGGATTTCATCGCCAAGCAATCGGGAACGGTCAAACTACGCCCAGACCACAAGCTAGTCTTTATGCGGTTATGGGAGACGCCGGGTGCGCGGGTTAAGGGTTTGCAGACGGTGTTGAGGGAAATGGCCGAGATAGCATCCGCCGCCTAGCGCAATCTCAGACCTAGATTTTTACCCTGATTGCACGCAATTCTAGGGATTCCTGGGTTGGCGCTGCTCGCGTTAAAATTTACAGTAGCGGCATGGATACACCTCTATCGGCATCGGCACTTGGGTACATCGCCCCGCCGCGCTTGGAGCAAGCATGAAGAACCGAATTCAGTTAACACTCGGCCTCATGTTTTGCATGGCCGGTATTCTCTGTGGGATGCCGGTTGCATTAGCAGCTGAGGCGAGTGCGACCGCACCACAATTGAGAGTTGCTCCATTGGCTACGCCTTCGGGGCCTCGCACGTTCATGGTATTTTTTGACTATGACAGTGTGGCCATATCACGACCGGCGCGTGACCTGCTGGCAAGTATTTCCAGCTTAGTGAAAGAGGGCGGGGTGACGGCGCTCACATTGACTGGCCACACGGATACGGCGGGCTCACGCCTCTACAACTTGAGACTATCTCAGAGCAGAGCGTTGGCCGTGAGTGCTATTCTCCGGCAAGCCGGGGTGCCCGAATCTGTCATGCAGGTTTATTGGCGGGGCGAGTTTGAACCTCTGATTCCCACCCAGGATGATGTCGACGAATTTCGGAATCGCCGTGTGGAAATAGTAGTCCAGTAAAAATAGATTTCAGCGACCTAGCCGTTGCTTTGCATCGGTGGGCGTTCCGACTCTTGGGCGGCTGCCATGTCTAGCATTCGTGTCAGAATTTCTGGCTCCTGAGCCCCGGCGATAGCGCGGTTATCGTTAAAAATATAGCAGGGAACCCCTGTGATTCCTAACCGGTGCATGCGCGCATTCTCGGTATAGACCGCGTTTAAATCCGTATCGTCAGCGAGATGCTCCCTTGCATCGTGGTATTCGAAACCGAGTTCTTCAGCGAGGTCGAGCAGCGTATCTAAATCGCCGATATCCAATCCTTGCTCGAAATACGCCTTGAATAGCAAATCTACAGCTTGGCTTGAGCGGCCCCGTGCGTGGGCCATGCGTACCAGCCGGTGCGAATTGGCGGAGTTCGGCGTGCGTTTGATTTTGTTTAAGTTGAAATCAATGCCTTCGCTGCGCCCAGTAATGATGAGGGCTTCGGCAATCCGATCGTATTGATGTACTCCACCGAACTTGCGCTCTAGATACTCTCGCCGATCAACGCCTTGTGGCGGAAGGTCAGGATTGAGTAAGAACGAGCGATAACGTACTTCGGCACGCAAGTCGGGGCGCATTGCCAGCGCGCGATCAAACCGCCGCTTACCGACAAAACACCAGGGACACACTGTGTCGAAGACAATATCGATACGCATAATTGAGTCTTACTGCCTGCAGGACTATTGCAACTGTTCTAAATATTCCCGGATGCGGGCGGCATTCTTGCCGATATCGCCGCCACCGACGCGGCTGAGCGATCGCACATCGATACGCGATTCATTGACGCCCCTAGGGCTCACCCTAATTACGACATCGTCAATGAATCCGGACCAGAAGGTTTTGTCCACGGCTTCAATGCGGCCCTCTTCGGGAACGGCAGCTGCAAGACGCCACCCCATATCATCGACAGCCTCCAGGGCACGCCGGAATGCTTGATCAGGAGGGATGGGCAAGTCCAGCGGCCCCAGATCTGGATACCCGGACTTTTGCTTTTCCGCGACTTCGGGGTCGTAGTCAGCGGAATTAGGCGCATTTGTAGCCCTGCGCTCTGCGAGAAGAGATACAAACTTCGGCGGATTTACCGTGTCGGTGGTGATGTCATGTATAGGCGGGGAGGTGAATCCCAGATGCAAAAATGAAATGACCGGGATGGCAACGAGAACGCCGAGTGCAATCGCAATCAACCCGCTGCGCACATTCGTGTCGTTCCAGGGGAGATCCCCACGTTGAAGTATGGTTTTTGCCCCCATGACAAGCGCGGTGATCATTCCTGCGATTGTGATGAGGAACGCTAGACCGATTAAAACGAGAGGGGCCTCCCAGAAACCGAGAATCCGCCCTAAAGCGAGCAGAGGAAAAACAACTATGGCCGCAATTCCAGCGCCGAGCGCCATGCGGGACCGCTTCGTCAATTTTTCAGAATCGCTCACTTCAGCCATGATTATTCCTCCGCCTTTCAAGTTGTAAAGTATCCTACACTAGAAGTGCCTCTGACAAATAGCGGCGGATACGATGTTACCGGGAGGATGCGCAAATAAATCAAGAAAGTTTAGAGGAGGTGCATGTTAAGCGGCACGGGGACTTCAGTTGGAGCGAGGCGGGCGGAACGGGATCATTATTTATCCCATTCTCCGACCCATAAATGGTAGCTATCAGGGTGACCGCCGGCGTGCTCTTTCAGCCGTTCGATAATTGCCGTACTGAGTGAAGTGCCAATGCTTACAAGCATCTTACCGTCTTTATCTTTGATGTCCCGGGCCACAACATCACCGGGCTCGACGCGGGCCAAATTGCTCATGCGCACTTTACGGAGTTCGGGCTCATCAACAATTGGGCCTTTGCGCGCTGAGGCTTGCGGCTGGGCCGGTTTTGCGCTCCCGTCCGACGTTTGATTTGTCGCTTGATGGGCGGCACCATCTTTTAAAAGCACAGACCGCGCCTGCGGTGATTTCGATATTGTTCCGGGCGGAGGGGCGGCTTTGGTCGACTGAACAAGTTGTACGGCTGCATAGTGCTCCGCCGATTTTAGAGTCCAGGCGCGTGTGACAGCGTTGGAAATGGTTTTGATCAGTTTGTCGAAAGATAATGGCGCGATGGCGACGCCGCTAACATCTAATAACATGGCAGCTTTTATGGCGGCAGCGTCCGCACGGCCGGTCAAAATAACGAAAGGTGTATTCGCTGGAATTGTTGGAAGCGTGCGTGAACGCACCATGCGCAACAGATTCAATCCGCCAGCGGGGGCCATATCCCAATCGCAGATGATGCATCCAATTCGGCGACCCAGGCGGGCGATTATTTTGGTTGCCTTGTCTACGTTCGAGGCGTGCTCAATGTTTTTGGCTTGGCCGCGCGTCAAGGCCGTATGGGCCATATCTCGGTAAAACGCTTTATCGTCGACAAGCAAAAAGGTGATTTTTGAGAAGTCAGTGGCTGTCGACACCTGAGTGACTAGGCTCATCTCCGCTCCAACGGCATTTATTATTCAACTGTAGATTATTCTATTTTGCTCTCATTTGTAACCATTAGTGTGCGCGAAAGATAGCAATCCAGTTCTCTGACTTTCCTTAAATTTCTTAAATTACATATAGTTATGGGATCTGGAGCGCAGCCTAGCGTTATCGGCAGAGTGCCGAAGCCGCCGCCTCGATGTCTTTTGCAGAGGGAATGACGGCCCGTTCCAGTCCGGCGTTGAAGGGCATGGGGACATCTCGTGCGCCCAATCGCGTGACGGGCGCATCAAGCCAATCAAAGGCCGTCTCGCTAATTTCCGCGGCGATTTCCGCACCAAGACCTCCGGTCCGCCAGGCTTCATGCACTACAATGCAGCGATTGGTCTTCTTGACGCTGTCAATAATGGTGCCGAAGTCCAAGGGACGCAGCGTGCGGGGGTCGATGATCTCGGCTGATATACCGTCCTTCGCCAGTGCATCTGCAGCCTGCATAGCGCGGTCAACCATGCTTAAGGTCGCAACGATGGTCACATCATTGCCTGTACGCTTTATCGATGCCTTGCCGATAGGTAACTCGTAGTGCTCTTCGGGCACAGGTTGTGCTTGACCGAGATAAAGAAGTTTATGCTCAAGAAAGATACATGGATTGTCGTTGCGGATCGCCGCCGTCATAAGCCCCTTTGCATCGTAGGGTGTGGATGGGGCAATAACGACCAAGCCTGGGACATGCGCGAACCACGCTTCAAGCGACTGCGAATGTTGCGCCGCAAGGCGGACACCGCCTCCTTGAGGGCCACGGAAAACGACGGGAACTTTAACCTTGCCGCCAAGCATAAAGCGCAGCTTCGCCGCTTGGTTGACGATCATGTCCATCATGTGCGTGACAAAATCAAAAATTTGAATTTCCACCACCGGCCGATATCCGGACAGGGCTGCACCAACCGCGGTCCCAGCAATTGCGCCTTCTGAAATCGGAGTGTCGATGACTCGCTTGGGGCCAAATTTATCGAGTAGGCCTCGTGTAACGCCAAAGACACCGCCCATTTTGGCGATGTCTTCTCCGATCAAAAAGACGTGCTCATCGCGTTCCATTTCCTGTGCCATAGCTTCGTTGATAGCTTCGACATAAGTCAAAACGCGGCTGCCTGGCAGGGGCTCAGATGTCTGAATCGTGTGGAGCGGAACGGATACGGCCATATCCAATGATTCTACGTTCGGCTCGGGGGAGGCCTTTGCAAATTCAACCGCAGCTTCGACCTCGGACTGGGCTTTTTGAATGAGAGCCTTATAAGTTTTCTCAGTCAACGCATTGCTCTTTCGCAATGCCGCTACACAGCGCTCAATAGGATCTTTTTTCTTCGCGTTTTTCTCTTCCTGATCGCTACGGTAACGCGGCCAGCTGGGCCGCATGTTGTGATCGTCCAGTCGATAGGTTTGCGCTTCAATAAGAACCGGTCCTTTGGCCGCGCGCGTATGAGCCGCGGCCTCCGCAACCGCGGCGTACACTGCGCCCGCGTCGTTACCGTCAACGCTTCTGTTTGGAATACCGTAAGAATCCCCTCGAGCTGCAATCGAACCGCCTGCGGAAACGTCGGATGCCAACATCGACAGGCCGTATTGATTATTCTCGCAGAGAAAGATGAGCGGCAATTTCCAGAGCGCTGCGATATTCAGAGATTCATGAAAAATTCCTTCATTGGCAGCGCCATCACCAAAGAAGGCGATTCCGATCTGCTCCGCATTTGCGAATTGCGCTGCCAGTGATGCACCCAATCCCAACCCCATGGCCGCGCCGACAATTCCGTTGGCGCCTAAGATATGCAGATCGAAATCGGCGATATGCATTGAGCCGCCGAACCCGCCGCAATATCCGTCCGCTTTGCCCATCAACTCGGCCATCATACGGTTGGTTGAAGCACCTTTCGCAATACAGTGGCCATGTCCGCGATGATGGCTGAGGATGAAGTCATCTTGATGTAACGCTTTGCAGGCGCCTGCCGCGATGGCTTCCTGGCCGACGGATGAGTGAGCTGTCCCCTTCAGAACCCCTTCGTGATAGAGCGCGTGAGTTCGCTCTTCAAAGGTTCGGATCAGGACCATAGTCGCCAGCATTTCCGCAAGATCGGAAGAATTGGGCTTAAACTGCTCGGCTTGGGGGTTACGTCTCATGGCCACTGCTGCCTAAAGTGAAATTCCAATACACGTGACT
Organism: Alphaproteobacteria bacterium; assembly: GCA_030432435.1. Taxonomy (GTDB): domain Bacteria; phylum Pseudomonadota; class Alphaproteobacteria; order Rhodospirillales; family Rhodospirillaceae; genus UBA11612. Next base: position 3,060 of record JAUIGX010000123.1, on the reverse strand, counting down.
AACTAATCCGGCTACCATTTGCCAGAAGCCATATCAGTTTTGCGATATTTACTCGCGCAGCGGGAGTGCGAGAGAGGGGGAGGGAATATGCACGATCCAATCGGAGCTGAGACATTCAAAGTGTCAGTGCCAGATTCTGTGCTTGACGATTTGCGCGAGCGCTTAAGCAAGACACGCTGGCCTCTAGAACCCAAAGCCGCACCCTGGACTTATGGCGCCAGCCTAGCCTACATGAAAGACATTTGCGCCTATTGGTGCGATAACTATGACTGGCGCAATGCTGAAGCGCTTTTCAATAAATATCCCAACTACAAGGTGACGCTCGGGGGTAAAAAAGTTCATTTCATTGTCGAGAAGGGCTCAGGCCCCAACCCACAACCTCTTATTATGACGCATGGCTGGCCGGGGTCGATTGTAGAGTTTCTCGACCTCATAGCGCCGCTTGCTCACCCCGAAAAGTTCGGAGGTGACGAAAAAGATGCCTTTACCGTCGTCTTGCCGAGTTTGCCGGGGTACGGTTTTTCTGAAGCGCCTGACGTCCCGATGCTCCCGCGCGATGTAGCGCACTTGTGGGACGAGCTGATGGTCAACGTCCTCGGCTGCGATAACTATGTTGCACAAGGCGGAGATTGGGGCAGCATCATCACCAGCTGGCTGGCCTTCGACCACCCCGAAAAACTGAAAGCGATTCATCTTAATATCTGCGGATTCATGCCAGAAGTGACGGACGATGCGCCTCTCAATTTGGAGGAGCAGGAATGGATGGACCGTTATAACGCGCGGCGGGCGAACGAAATCGCATACCATCAAATTCATGGAACCAAACCGCAAACATTGAGTTATGGATTGCAGGATTCACCGTCTGGCTGCGCGGCCTGGATACTTGAAAAATTTCACGGATGGACAGTTCCCGGCCAAAACGTGAGAGATCTGCCGTTCGACAAAGACCACTTGCTGACAAACGTCATGCTGTATTGGCTGAACGGCTCTAACGCGCCGACTTGGCTCTACTGCTCAATACTGGATGGCAGTGGTCGGCGCCCGCCGCAGGGCGCTAAGGTTCAGGTGCCGGTTGGCTTCTTGCTTTTCCCTAACGACATAGCGCCGCCGCCGCCAAATTCTTGGCTCAAACGTAGTTATGCCAACATCGTTCAGCGTCATGACTCTCCGGATGGGGGTCATTTCGCGGCGTTTGAAAAAGGGGAATTCTTCGCAAACGATGTTCGCAATTTTTTCCGAGACTTCCGATGAACAAGGGCGTCATGAAATTAAGGATGGCAATCGGTGCGCTAATCGGCATCGGTGCGGTTTTGCTTATTACATCATTTTGCGAACGCGCGTTACGACCTGAATCAGATCGCATTCAAATGCCTGAGACTCCTAACGCCAATACGAATGAAGTTAAATGAAACGAGGAACACCTAGGAAGTTCTACGAATAGGGCGAGACGATTTCCTAAATCGTTGCACAGGTCCGGCTCAGTTTGCGAAAGGCTTCAGAGTGAAATTGTTTGAAGGGCTTCCTGTTGAAGTTAAGGGGCTCAGCTTTGTAAGCCTTTTCGTTGCGATCGGGTTCGGTATCCAAGCTCCTGCCATACCGCTGATCGCCAATGAACTCGGCGCGGGCAACGCTGCTGTCGGCGCAATGATCTCGGTCTTTGCTCTTATGCGCTTGCTGGTCTCCGTGCCGGTGGGCCGAATAGGAAACATAGTCGGCGAACGCAAGATGATGCTTTGGGGTATCGCCATCCTGGCGATCACAAGCGTCCTTGCAGGGCTTGTTCAAGCTGCATGGCAGTTGATTGTGTTTCGTGGTCTCAGCGGCATTGGCTCTGCGATGTATACCGTGGCCGCCATGAGTGTGCTTTTGCGCGCGGCCCCTTCGGATACACGCGGCCGAGCAGTCAGTCTATTTATGGGTGCCTTTAACGTCGGGCTTGTGGCTGGACCAGCGCTTGGTGGGGCACTTTCTATGTTTCTCGCGCCGCGGACATTGTTTTTCGTATATGGCGTGATGATGGTTGTTAGTGGTGCCGTTGCCTGGCGATTGCTGACGCACAGTCAGGTTGGTGTAGGAGCTAGGGCTCAAAATAAAATAGATCCGGTAGGCTTAATCGAGGCGTGTCGCTCAAGCGTTTTTAGGGCAGCGGTGATGGCGAATTTCAGTTTGGGCTGGATTTCGTACGGTATGCGGGCATCCATAATGCCGCTGTTTCTTTTGAACGTTCTCAACGAAGGTCCGGAATGGATCGGAATTAGCTTGGCGCTGGGGTCGTTGGCACAGGTCATCGCCTTGCCGGCAACGGGCAGATTTACCGACACGGTGGGACGACGTCTGCCGCTTATTATCGGCGCTTGCCTTCTTCTTGCTGGGTTAGCCGGACTAATTTTATGGCCCGGTCTAACCAGCTATCTGCTTTGCCTCGGTGGCATCGGTGTCGGCACGGCATTTTGCACGACTGCGTCATCGGCCGCAGTTGGTGATGTGACCCGCGGGCGGGGCGGAACCGTCATCGCGGTTTATCAAATGGGCTCTGATCTCGGTATGGTTGTAGGCCCTCTTATTGCGGGAGCCATAGCCGACTCGGTTTCGTTTTCAGCGGGTATCAGCGCGAGTGCAGCCGTTGGTGTCATTGCGCTCATACTTGCGCTTCAGATGCCGCGCCGCACACTTGAGGACGCCGAGCCGAACATCCCAGACAAGTAAAAAAATGCGTATATATCGATTTTGAAGGCATAGATGGTCGTATGCTATCTGACCGTTCATTCAACTGTAGACGCGAACTTTGCGCTCATAATACGATTATCACTGCAAATGTAGCCTCGTGGTGGGGAGCGTTAAATGAGGCCACAGGCAGGATTACGTTTCAATCCCGCCCGGTGATTTGATCTTATCAAGCCTTCTAAGACGTTGTGGGTGACGGTGTCGCACTCATAGAAACTCCGCTTAGCTGGCAGTTGTAGGACATGAAATTCATGGCGTATTCCGCAACCGAAAAAGTGCACTTCTCCAGGCGAGAAAAACGCCTGCTTGGATCTATCGTTGGCCTTACCTTCAGTT
>JAUIGX010000122.1 GCA_030432435.1 Alphaproteobacteria bacterium | reverse complement strand
CACCGCCACCTTGACCCGTCACTACACGGTGTTCCGCGATGCTCTGAAAGGCCTGAACGCCGAAGTCTGCTTCGCCGTCAAAGCAAACAGCAACCTCGCCGTTCTCAGCCTTCTGGCAAAACTGGGCGCCGGGGCCGACGTCGTATCCGGCGGTGAACTGCGCCTCGCGCTGAGAGCCGGAGTGCCCGCCGACAAAATTGTCTTCTCAGGCGTCGGAAAGACCGAGGATGAACTTCGCCTCGCGCTCGAAGTCGGTGTCGGTCAGGTGAACGTCGAGTCCGAGCCAGAATTACGCGCCTTAAGCGCAATTGCGGCCACCGCCGGGAAAACAGTCAGGATCGCTCTTCGGGTCAATCCGGATGTGGATGCAGGCAGCCACGATAAAATTTCAACGGGCCGCAAAACAGACAAGTTCGGAATCGATTGGACGTTGGCGCCGGCGCTGTACCGCACCGCGCGCGAGTTGCCTGGCATCGACCCGGCCGGTGTCGCCGTGCACATCGGCTCGCAGATCACGAACCTTGCCCCATTCGAAGCCGCATTTTTACGGGTGCGCGACTTAGTTGGAACGCTGCGCGCAGATGGATTTGATATCCGCACCGTGGATCTCGGCGGCGGCCTTGGCGTGCCCTATGTGCACAAAGACAACACGACTCCGCCAAGCCCCGAGGCTTACGGCGAGATGGTGCGCAGGACCGTTGGCGACCTTGGATGCAAACTCGCGTTCGAACCGGGACGGGTTATCGCGGGCAATGCCGGCATTCTTGTAACCCGTGTCACCTTTGTAAAAGAGGCCGTGGACCGGCGGTTTGTCATCGCAGACGCCGGGATGAATGATCTTATTCGCCCTGCAATGTATGATGCTCATCATGATGTCCTCACCGTCGTAGAGCCGCCGCTAACAGAAGCCTTGCGGCCCGCCGACATTGTCGGCCCGGTATGCGAGACGGGCGATCGTTTCGCCAAGGACTGTTACCTACCGGCCATGAAGTCAGGCGATCTGATGGCGTTTCTGACGGCAGGCGCCTACGGCGCTGTGATGGCCTCCAGTTACAATACACGTCCTCTGGTCCCGGAAGTCCTGGTGGACGGGGATAAGTTTGCCGTGGTGCGCCGCCGCCCGAGCTTTGAGGAAATGACCGCTCTGGAGCAGCCGCCGCACTGGCTAGAATAATCTACATATCTTCTCGGAGCAGGCTCAGCGATCAATTGAAGAGCCCTCGGCAAGTCCTTAGAATACCTAAATGACAAACCAGCCAGCGCGTCCAGAGACCAGCCCCTCGCCGCACGGCCTTGCCACACGCGCGAGGCTAATCCTGGCGTGGGCCGCCCTGGTGTGGGAACGGTTATGGTCGCGCCTGTGGGTGCCCACGGCATTCGCAGGCCTGTTCGTCGCCGTAACCTTCACCGATGTACTTCCGTCTTTAGCATTTGTTCTTCACGTACTCGTGGTGTTGGGCAGCGCAGGCGCGATTGGATATGTAGCATACCGCGCACTTCGTGGATTTAAGTGGCCGAGCCGAGCCGAGGCGAGAGCACGACTTGAGAAAACATCTCCTGTTTCCCACCGCCCCCTCACGACGGTTGAGGACACACTTGTTGGAAACGCCTCTTCTCTTCAGAAGAACATCTGGGATTTGCATCAGCGCAAAGCGCGTAACGACATCGACCGCCTAAGAGCGACGGCGCCTTCACCCGGGATCGCAACTCAAGATCGGTTTGCTTTGCGCGCTGCTGTTATTTTGGGGTTGTTTGTCACCATTGCCGGCGGATGGACTGATCTCGGCGATCGTCTCTGGCGCGGTATTCTACCGGTGTTCGGCGCGAGCGGCGCACTAACATCTGCGAAGGTCTGGATCACACCGCCCGCGTACACGGGCCAATCTCCGGTTTATATAGAAATTCCTTCGGCGGACGGCGTGCCCATGCCAACCACCTTGGATATTCGCGCGGGTAGTAAAGCGCTGGTCGTGGTTACGGGCACCCCGCGCAAAACGTCTGTGGCGATGGACGACGAAATCATGGAAATGGAAAAGCTCGCCGACGAAAGTCAGCGCGGCGAGGTTGATCTTCCCCAGGGCGAACGCTTGGAATTGCGGCAAGGTGGAAGCCTTATCGCCGGATGGGACGTGAATTGGATTCCAGATCAATTGCCTGTTGTCGCGTTCTTAGAAGCCCCAAGCGAAGCCAACAAATGGCGGCTCAAAATCGATTACCGCGCAAACGACGACTACGGACTCGAACAGGCATCCGCTCTAATCACACGGGCCGACGACGCATCCGAGAGCCCAGAGCCAATGGAAGTATCGCTGTCCATCCCCCCTTTCGCACCCAAAAGCGTGATCCACTCTGCCATTACGGATTTGACAGACCACCCGTGGGCCGGGATGGAGGTGCAAATTCAACTGGCGGTGACAGATGCCGCCGGCCAACGCGGCCTAAGCAAAACTATGACCGGGCAGTTGCCGGAACGCACTTTTAAGCATCCCGTGTCAAAAGAACTCGCCAAATGGCGCAAACCATTAGTCCAAAATCCGAAAGAAGCCGTAAAACCTGCAGCCGAGAGCATTTCCGACATTTTAGAGACTCCTGAAAGCTTCGGCGGCGACCCGATGGTCCACCTGTCCTTGTCCACGGCGAAATATCGCCTACAAAACGAGAGCCTCGACGACATTTCCAAAACCGTACCGGACCTTTTGTGGCAAACGGCCGTGCGCATTGAAGATGGCAGCCTCGCCGTAGCCGAGCAAAGACTTATGGATGCGGAAGAAGCGTTGCGTGAGGCCATGGAACGCGGTGCATCGGCTGACGAAATCAACCAGCTCGTCGATGACTTGCAAGATGCATTGGCCGACTATACGCGCGCTATGGCCGAGAATGCGCCCGAAGACCAAAGTGAATTCGGCACAGCAGATTCGGTTGCCGAGCAAGACATTAGCGCCATGATGGAGCAGGTTCGCGAGATGTCGGACCTCGGCGCTGAGGAAGCCGCACAACAGGCGCTCGCCCAGCTTGAAGACCTCTTGAAAGAGTTGCGCAATCAACCGGCTCCGGGTGAAGGCACAAGCCCGGAAGTGCAGGAAGCGCGGGAAGTGATGGAGGAAATGCGCAAACTGGCCGCTGAGCAATCGGCACAGCTCGATCAAAATTTTGAAAGAACGCGGGAGCAGGCCCTACAGGAGCAGCAAAGACGCGAGCAGCAACAAGGACAACAAAGCCGCGGTTCTCAAAGTCAGCAAGAACAACAAGACCAAGCCGACAGACATGCCGAAGCGGCAAGATCCGCCGGGCGCCAAGCATCCGACCAGCAAGACGCACTTCGTCAGCAACTAGCTGGCCTAATGTCGCGCATGAGCAAGATCACCGGCGAAACACCCGAAAGTCTTCAAGACGCCGACAAAGCGATGAGCGAGGCCAGCAATGCTTTGAGACGCGGCGCCTTCGAAGCGGGCGTGGAAGGGCAAGGTCGTGCGACATCAAAGCTTGAAGAAGGTGTCGAAGAAGCAACCGATATGATGCTCAAAGCTCTCTTTGAGAAAGGGTTCGGCGGCATGGCTGATATGGCCGGAGCCCAGCGGCAGTTTGGCCCCTTAGGGCCTCGCGGCGGCCGTAACACCGGCGACAACATCGACGTTCCTACCGAACCCGATACTCAGGGCATGGCTCAACGGGTGCGCATGATTTTAGAGGAAATTAGATCGCGGGCCAGTGACCGTACCCGGCCAGAAGACGAACAAGACTATCTGCGCCGTCTGATGAAACAATTCTGAAGATAAAGCGGCTTAGTCAAACCGATTTCTATCTTTTAAATCTTCGGGATCTAGAATCTTTTTTGAGCGCTTAATTATTGTCCCAAACAACCCGATAGCCTTGAGCAGCATCGAGTTGCGGAAGTTGCATACGAAGTTCGAACTCTACTGTGCTACCCGGGTCCAACAGCGACGTCGCAGTCGTAGCTTCTGCATCTTGGATGACATCGTCCCGTTGATCGAACAATTCGAGACGTAGTCCGGGCACGGGTTTTGCCACGTCGCTGATGTTGGACACAAAGCCTCGCACAATCAATGTTTCAACGCCGCCAACGCGCACCAGCCGCTTGCCCGTCTCGGAGATGCTCAGCCCGCCTCCCGGCTGCTCTGCTTCCATACCGACACTATCGTAGAATCCGGCTATGCCCGGCCAAAGGTCCATCAAGAGTCCACGGCCAAACCAAACCATAAGCGCCAGGGACAGCACTGCGGCCCCCATAATGCCTGCCGTTACATAGGCGGGATCAATTGGTTTTCGCCGCTTTTGTCTAGCTCCTCGTCGACCGACTGTCCGCGCAGCAATCGGCCCTTCAACGTCTTCGTCGTCATCATCTGACCCATCGTCGTCGTCTTCGTCGGACCCATCAGCATCGTCGTCGTCGGCAGAACCAAAATCGGGCCGGTCAGCATCCGGGTCTACCAGGTCACCATCGTCTTCATCATCGTCATCTGAAACATCATCGTCAGGACTCTTTGCTGCGCCCGGACCACCCGAGGCCCCCAACTCTGGACTTTCGCCGTTTAGAGCGTCGTCTGCATTGTCACCGTCGGCCCATTCCGTCTCGGACTTTTTCGTGCGCGCTTCATGCTCGAGAAGTTCACCCTCGGCTTTGGCCCCTCTGCCCGCCTCTTCGCCGGACGCGCCGTCCACCGCTTGAGAGCCAGGACCTTGCCCGGGGCCACCGCTTGCGCCTGCAGCCATCATGGATTCACCGGCTGCACCCCCCGCCTTGTCCTTATCCATCCAAGAGACAGCATCCTCACCCGGGGCGGCAGCCCCATCGGGACCACGCATCGACTGACCGGGCGCACCGGGACCGCCTTGCGCACCACCCGGACCCGCCATTGATTGGCCGGGGGCACCGGGAGCGCCCTGGTTGGCACCCTTATTTCCCATCCAGGAAACCGCCTCCTCACCGGGACCGGCCATCTTATCTGGCCCGCGCATCGACTGACCGGGCGCACCGGGGCCGCCTTGCGCACCACCTGGGCCCGCCATTGATTGACCGGGGGAACCGGGAGCGCCCTGGTTGGCGTCCTTGTTCTCCATCCAGGAAACGGCGTCCTCACCAGGACCCGCCATATTATCTGGTCCGCGCATAGACTGACCGGGCGCACCGGGACCGCCTTGCGTGCCGGCCGGACCGCCCAAAGGTTGGCCGGGAGCACCCGGCCCGCCTTGCACGCCACCCGGACCGGCCACTGATTGGCCGGGAGCACCGGGACCACCTTGCCCACCCGTTGGGTGCATCCACGATACTGCGCCTTCTCCTGGCCCAGCATTGGCATCGGCGCCTCGCATTGATTTTCCGGACAAAGCCGCAGCCTGTGCGGCGGCCTTCGATTTTGGCGCACCGAGCCCAGCCTGCTGAATTTGGCGCTGTTGCGGAGCCCGTTGCCCCAAAGGGGCCACCTTCTGAGTAGGCGCCTGCCCTGGCTGTTTGCTGTGCATCATAGAGCGCGCGCCCGGCGGGAGTGGAGGAGCCCCCTGGGGCTGTCTAGCCTGGCCTTGCGCCCCCCCCTGAGTTAAGGGCCGCACTTCATTGCGCATTTTCGGCGCCGGAGCAGCCTTAGTCTTAGCCTTAGCCTTAGCGGCGTAGTCATCGCCCATGATCGAGGCTAGATCGAGAGAATCTACCTGGGCGGCTTGGTACCACGAATGTCCACAGCTGGCGCACTTTAGCGCGCGGCCTTTCTTCCCCAACAATTCCGATGGGATTTCAAATGAAGAAGAGCAACTTGGGCACGTAATGCGCATCTAATTCCGCCAACTGGTCAGTCAATTTTTTATTTTATACACACTCATGTTAAACGAAACTAAACGCTTGTATAGGTTGACACATACTCGAAAATTCTCGCGGATAGGTTGATGAGAGCGACTTCGTACCCACGGCAACACTAATGATTCCATGGCCTTCGCAGATGATGCCGCTGCGTGTATATCTTCGTCAGATTTAAGTTCGGAATTACGCATACTTATGGCCATCCTACGCAAAAAAAAGGGCTCCTTTGTCGGGGACACCGTCCAACTGGAAGACGTTGCGCTTCGCTATGGCGATGGCCCCGAAATTCTGCACGACGTTTCACTCGTCATTCCCCAACGCTCATTTCACTTTTTGACCGGACCTTCCGGGGCCGGAAAAACCTCGTTGATGAGTCTGATGTATTTAGCGCGGCATCCCACCCGGGGGCGCATGCGGTTATTCGGCGATGACGTTACCGCGCTCAAGCGCAATAAGGCCGCAAGTTTTCGCCGCCGCCTGGGCGTCATCTTTCAAGATTTCAGGCTGCTTAATCACCTCTCTGCTTTCGACAACGTTGCCCTTCCTCTGCGCATTGCAGGGGTCACGGATGCCATCGTAAATCAAAACGTAACCGAACTTCTTACATGGGTCGGTTTAGAAGCGTTTATGGAGGCTCGGCCATCAACTTTGTCCGGTGGCCAGCAACAACGCGTCGCCATCGCTCGCGCTGTCGTGAACCGTCCTAACCTCATTCTAGCAGATGAGCCCACAGGCAATGTGGATGACGCTATCGCCATACGTCTCATGCAACTGTTTATCGAGATGCACAAATTGGGATCAAGCGTCATCATAGCAACACACAACGAGTCTCTTGTTAGGCAGTTTCCGTTTCCGCGGCTGCACATTGAACAAGGCGTGGTTGAATCTCTTCCGGCCGGCACAGAACCCTCTTCCCGCCCGGCAAAGGCCTAGCAGACGCCATGCTGAAAATTCGTTCAGACCTTCCCCTTCATGGAGATAGCTCAAGTCGTTTTGTTTTTTGGCTCGTTGCGATCTTAGTATTCATGGCGGCCTTAGCCGTGACCGCAAACTCCTATGTCGAGGCATTGCTCTCCGGATGGAATCAGAGCGTAACCGGCACACTGACAATTCAAATTCCCACGGATGGCGACACAAACTACAGTTCTGATGACCTTACAAACTTAATCGACACATTACATACGCAAGAAACGGTCGTATCGGCCACAGTTGTACCCGCCGAAAAAATGTCTGAATTGCTGGAACCCTGGCTAGGGGACGAGACCCTCATCGCTGACTTGCCGCTGCCGATTTTGATCGACGTACAATTGACGACGAGCAACCCCGACGACGTACAAACAATCGTTAACCTTACAAAAAAAACTACGCCAAACGCGGCTGTCGAAGATCATCGAGCCTGGCTTAACCGCATCGTTGGTCTTGCCGAAGGGTTAAGCGTAATAGCCTTATCCGTTATGGCTCTTGTGACCGGCGCCCTTGGGCTGATCGTTGTTTTTGCCACTCGCGCAAGTCTAACAGAATACACCCAGGCCATCGGCGTTCTCCACATCGTCGGCGCCAAGGATGGATACGTAGCCGGACAGTTCGCGAGACGCGCCCTTGTTCAAGGCGGCCTTGGCGGGCTCGCGGGCCTTGCCCTTTACGGACCCGCACTTGCTGCAATCGCGTGGCTTTCCAGCCGCGTACAAGAGGGACTTCTCCCTGACGTGAGCTTACCCATAAAGCACTGGTTCATAGTCCTCGCGCTGCCCGTTATTGCCGGCGGCATCGCAATGCTTACAGCCAATATGACTGTGCGCCGTATACTTGCGCTTAAGATCTAATGCATGGCGAACGGTCAGGCGACAGCCAAGATAATTTATGATTTGCGGCCCACCGTTGGTATAAACTTGGCCGCATGAAGGTTCGCGCACGACACATCCTGGCCATCGGTCTATTTGGAGTCGCCCTCTCGTGGGGAGCTGGACTTCTTTGGTTTGCCTCCACGTTGCCGAGTGACGTCGAAGATACCGCAACGCACACGGATGCCATTGTTGTTTTGACGGGGGGAAGTGAACGCATCGAAACCGGCCTCCGCCTTTTGGCAGACGGCCTGGGAACGCGGTTGTTCATCTCCGGGGTCGGCGAACAAGTTAGCATGAACGACCTTGTCGCACGGGGACAACCGCTTGAGCCCAACCACATCGAGAGCATCGCCATCGGCACACTCGCCAACGACACGCCGGGGAACGCTATTGAAACCGCCGCTTGGGCACGCGCAGAACAGGTACACTCGCTCAGACTGGTAACCGCGTCCTATCACATGCGCCGTGCTCTACTGGAATTTCACGCCGCTATGCCGGACGTTGCCATCATTCCCCACGCCGTTTTTCCAAATACGGTGAAAAGTGATTGGTGGAGGTGGCCCGGCACGGCGAGTCTTATCGCGCGCGAGTATACAAAGTTCATCGTAACATGGGCACGGCAGGGTCTGATTCAGATGCCGCCCACTCAGGCACAAACAACGAACACCGCCGGCCATACGCCATCGCAGGGTTCACTGTTGTGATGAAAGTCCTGAATTGGACGCGGTCCTGGATATATTTATTGGCATTTGTAACTTGGACAGCAGCGATTTCGATCAGCTGCCTACCTGCTCTTATAAAAAGAGAGTGGGCGCTGGCTATCGCGAAAATCTGGGTGCGCGGCATTATGACGCTGGCGAAAGCTATAGTCGGAATTGATGCCGTAACGACCGGTCGGGAGCATGTACCGCAAGGTGCGTGTATCATTGCTGCCCAACATCAATCGTCTTACGAAACTTACCGGATGTTCCTTGAACTGGACCGCCCGACATTTGTTTTAAAGCGCGAGCTCATTCTTATTCCAATCATTGGCTGGTTCATGACGCGCATTGGCCTCATCGGCATTGATCGCAGTGCCGGGGCCGGAGCAATGCGGAAAATGCTGCGCAAAGCACAGACCGCACTGGACAATGGGCACCAGTTGGTCATTTTCCCGGAGGGCACCCGGACTGCTCCGGGGAGTGTACGGCCTTACCGGCCGGGCATTGCGGCCCTGTATGCCTATTGTAACGCCCCGGTTATTCCGATGGCCCTGAACTCCGGCGCCCTATGGGGCAAAACCCGCATACTGAAGCTGCCGGGCACGATCGAATTTCGCTTTCTACCGCCGCTTCCGGTCGGCATGGACAAGGACACCATGCTCAAAACTCTGCGGGCGCGTATCGACTCTGCCGCAGCCGCCATCGGACAAAACTGACCCTCCGCGCTTACCTATCAGATTGATAAATATTGCGTATTTGACAGTTATAGGATTTTTACAGGTCCTGTCGTATGCTCTCGGTAACGAGAGAACAAAACAAGAATACAGGATAAATGATGACTGAGCCTTCCGCCATTGCCCGGCAAATCTGGGATATGAAATACCGTTTTAAGGCTGCGGGCGGCGATCCTGTGGACAAGACCGTTGAGGACACCTGGCAGCGGGTGGCCAAAGCCCTTGCGGCCAACGAAACCGACGTTTCTCTTTGGGAGGAACGATTTACCGATGCTTTATCCGGTTACAAATTTCTACCCGCCGGACGTATTCTCGCGGGGGCCGGAACCCAGCGGCAAGTCACCCTGCACAACTGCTTCGTCATGGGGACCATTGACGACGACATGGGCAGCATCTTTGCGCACTTGCGTGAAGCCGCCCTGACCATGCAGCAAGGCGGCGGAATCGGGTACGATTTCTCGACCCTTCGCCCTAAAGGCGCGCCCGTCAAAGGTGTTGGGGCGGATGCCTCGGGACCGTTGTCGTTCATGGATGTGTGGGATTCAATGTGCCGCACCATCATGAGCGCCGGCGCGCGCCGGGGTGCGATGATGGCGACGATGCGTTGCGACCATCCGGACATCGAAGATTTTATCACCGCGAAACAGGTTCCCGGACGGCTCACCAATTTCAACTTATCAGTCCTGGCGACTGACCCGTTCATGGCCGCCGTAAAGAACGCTGCGGATTGGCCTCTACAATTTGGTGGTAAGGTTTACCGCACCGTGAATGCCCGCGATTTGTGGGACAAGATCATGCGGACGACCTACGACTTTGCCGAGCCGGGCGTTATTTTCATCGACCGGATCAATGCACGAAACAATCTTCATTACTGCGAATCGATTGCCGCGACCAATCCTTGCGGTGAACAACCGCTGCCGCCGTATGGCACCTGCTTGCTCGGCTCGATTAACTTTGCGCGGCTGGTCAAAAAGCCGTTTACGCCGGATGCACAGTTGGACTTGGACGAACTTTCATCGGTTGTTCCAGTCG
>JAUIGX010000121.1 GCA_030432435.1 Alphaproteobacteria bacterium | reverse complement strand
CAAGAGGGAGACTTCCCGAAAGGCTGATAGTCGAGTTTCTAGGGTCCGCCTTTAGCTGCGGGCGTCGGCGACGATCATGGCGGCTCCCTTTTCGGCGATCATCATGGTCGGTGTGTTGGTGTTGCCCGAGGTGATTGTTGGCATAATTGACGCATCGACCACGCGGAGTCCGTTGACGCCGTGAACACGGAGCCGCTCGTCCACGACAGACATATCATCGTGCCCCATCCGGGCGGTGCCGACCGGATGAAAAATGGTCGTCCCGACATTTCCCGCCGCGTACACCAAGTCCTCTGCACTTGTCAGAGTCTCCCCCGGCAGATGTTCTCGCGGCCGGTACTTGGCGAGAGCAGGTTGAGCGACAATGCGGCGTGTAAGGCGAAGGGCCTCTATCGCCAGACGTTGGTCTTCCGGGTCCGAAAGGTAATTGGGGTCGATCCGTGGCGCGGCGCGCGTGTCGGTGCTCATCGCGTGGCTAGTGCCGCGGCTGCGCGGACGGAGGTTGCAAGGAGCCATGGTGAAAGCGGGAAATTCGTGGAGAGGTTCGCCGAACCGATCAAGACTCAATGGCTGTACGTGATACTGGATGTCAGGTGTTTCTACCGAAGGGCTGGACCGGGCAAAAAGCACAAGCTGGCTCGGGGCCATGGACATGGGGCCTGTGCGGAACAGAAGGTATTCAAGTCCGATGGCTGCTTTGCCCACAAGGCTTTGCGTGCGCTCATTCAGTGTGGGGATGCCGGACACTTTGTATACGCAGCGTAGCTGCAGATGGTCTTGCAGGTTCTCACCGACACCGGGCGCGTGGTGGATCACTGGTACGCCCAAGTCGGCGAGCCGTTCGCCATCGCCAATGCCGGAGACTTCCAGAAGATGTGGAGATCCAATCGCACCTGCGGATAAAATGACTTCACATTCTGCGCGAGCAGTTTTTGGTGTGCCGTCCAGAATGTACTCGACGCCAATTGCGCGGCGACCTTCAAATAGAATGCGCGATGTATGGGCGTGAGTTTGAATTTTAAGATTAGGTCGATGCAGCGCCGGCTTTAAGAACGCATCAGCGGCACTCCAACGCCGCCCTTTTTTTTGTGTCACGCGGAAATAGCCGGCAGCGTCCTCATCGCTGGAGGTGCAGTCGTCCCGTTTGGGCAGACCTTCCTCGGCAGCGGCGTCACGGATCGCATCCAGGATATCCCATCGCAGGCGCTGCGTTTCAACGCGCAGTTCGCCTCCTGCACCGTGCTCGCCCACCGCGCCTTCGGCAAAATCCTCAGCACGCTTAAAGAAGGGCAACACATCGTCAGACCCCCAACCGGCATTGCCGAGTTGCCGCCAGTGGTCATAGTCACGCTTTTGGCCGCGCGTATAGATCATACCGTTGATGGACGAGCAGCCGCCTAGAACCTTGCCGCGAGGGTAATTCAATGCGCGCCCGGCCAAGCCTTCTTGTGCCTCTGTCCGATAGCACCAATCGACCCGTGGGTTGCCCATGCAATACAGATACCCGACAGGAATGTGTATCCATGGGTAGGTGTTCTTGCCGCCGGCCTCCAGCAGAAGTACGCGTTTGCGCGGATCGGCCGACAGCCGGTTCGCCAATACGCAACCGGCGCTGCCAGCGCCGACGATCACATAATCAAAACGCTCCGGGTCGAGGGAGCCCCGCTTATCGGATGGGTCATTGGTCATGGCACCTACTTTGTGCAGTCGGTGGGCGTAAGGCAATGGCGAGTGTTATCTCGTCGCGGGGCCGATGTTCGGACTCGCAAGTAATCCGAGGCCGGTTCCGCAATTGTTGGCCATAGCGCTTTTTTCCGGAATTGTTTGCATAAATTGCGGCCGCGCTCTTAACATGCGCCTCCCAAAAGGCACGGGTGCTGCGCATATGAACATGTTGGGGTGTGCAGACCGGCGACTGTGCTGGTTTTTAGGTGGGGTGGGTTTGGTGCCGGCCCTCGCAAATCGTCGATATTTGAAAGTGAGTTATGAAGCACAACCTTCTTGTCGCTACTCTTATTTTGTTTCCATTCACGGCAAACGCTCAACGCGCTGCCGAGAATGTCGTGTCGAGTGCGCAAGACGCTTTCGGAGCATCAATCGGTGATGACGAAATCGGTCTTTACAATGCGAGCGAAGCGCGGGGGTTTAGCCCCACTGACGCCGGCAATATACGCATGGAGGGGCTCTTTTTCGATCAGCAGAGGCTCTATGGCGGGAATGGCCGTTTGGCTCGAAGCACGGTCATTCGGGTTGGTCTGAGTGCGCTGACCGATCCATTCCCGGCACCGACGGGGATTGCCGACATTAGGTTGCGGCTTCCCGGCGATGAAACAATTACCAGCGTAAGCGTAAACTATGGGCCCTACGGCTCATCTTTTGGCGGCGAGGTGAATCTGGAAACCCCGCTCATCAAAGGGAAGTTAGGTACGGTTCTCGGTGTTGTAGCCGAGCAAAAAGAACTCGATTTTCGCGGTGTGCTTCATTCAATCGATTTCTCGGCGTTGTTGCGCTGGACCCCGAATGACAACACCGAGGTCATAACGTTTATTCAACAAGAGAATGGGTTCGACGACGAACGTAGGCCGCTTGTATTTACGGCTGGCGCGTTTCTACCGCCAGAAATAGACCGAAGCGTGTTTTTTGGTCAGGACTGGGCGGAAAGAGGAGAGGAAACCGAAAGGGATTACGGTGTAATCGCCCGTAGCTCAATCGCCAGCAATTGGCGTGTGCAAGTCGGGGCGTTCCGCTCGTACACGGATGTGACGTCGGACTATACGGTTTTCTACCGTGATACGCAGCCGGACGGGAGCGCCGAACTAGAAATCCGAAAAAAGCCGCCGCCGCAGCAAGGCTCTTACTCGGGCGAAGTTAAGGCGACAGGTGTTTTTTCCGATAGTATTTTGCAGCATACGGTCAACTTTTCCGCACGTGGACGCCTTGTTAAAAAGACGTTTGGCGGGGATGATTCGGTTTCATTCGGGACCGCGCCGATTGGAGTGTATATTCCCGTTGCCGAGCCTGCCTTTAATCTTGGTGCGCAAAGCATCGATAAGGTTCGGCACGGTACATTAGGGGCAGGTTATGCTGCACTGTGGCCCCGGGTCGGGAAAATCACAGTTGGTCTGCAAAAGACCTTTTACCAACGCAAAGTTGACCAGCCTAATCTACCGCTCGAAATTTCTCGTGCAAATCCCTGGCTCTACAACGGAAGCCTCTCGGCCTATTTGAGCAATGACGTAACGCTGTATGCGAGCTACACGCGCGGTCTTGAGGAATCCGGTATCGCGCCGGAAAACGCATCAAATCCCGGGGAAGCCCTGCCTGCGAGCCTTACCGAACAACTGGATGCAGGGGTTCGCTACAGTGTTACGCCAGACATAACCCTGGTTGCCGGCGTTTTCGAAATCAGCAAACCTTTCTTTGATCGGGACACGGCCAACTTCTTTACTCAAGTAGGCTCGCTTAGGCATCGGGGTGTAGAACTCTCGCTATCTGGTCAGCCGCTTGAAGGATTGAAGATCGTGACGGGCGCAATGCTTCTTCAGGCGCGTGTGTCAGGTGCGATTGTGGATCAGGGGTTAATCGGTAACGTCCCGCCGGGGCGCGTTCCTATGCTCATTCGTTTTGACGCCGACTACGGGCCGGCGGCGTGGCGCGGCTTTTCCGTGAACGCCAAAATCAACTTCGACTCTTCTCACTATGCAAACCGAATTAACACACTGAGGATTTCATCTTCGACTGTTTTGGATGTGGGCGTACGCTACAACTTCACAGTTTTTGAGTCGGCAGCCTCTCTACGGCTCGACGCCAAGAATCTGACCAATGCTTACGATTGGACTGTGAAGGGATCGTCCGGCCAATACTCGCCGACTGCACCGCGTAGATACACTGCTCGGTTTGCGATGGACTTCTGACGCTATTCTCGATGCGTGGGCAGGGCTTTGATAGTGACGCTAGACGGTATGATCTTTGCCCGCGCAAATTTTACGTCAACCAGGGCGCCATGTCTTTGCTGTATAGGGCCGCCGTATACAGCGCATAAGCGCCGATCATGGCCGCGCCAGCGAGCCGGCCAATACTTTTCGTGCCGTATAATAATAGAATCAGTGTTGCGCTGGCGGCGAGCATTACAAGAATATCGAAGTCTCGGAAGCGCTCGTTAACTGAAATCGGTTGAACAACTGCTGTAATTCCCAAGATGGCAAGCACGTTGAAAATGCTGCTGCCGATCACGTTCCCGAGAACAACATCGGAATGCTTGCGTACGGCCGCGACTATGGCTGTAGCAAGTTCGGGCAGCGACGTTCCTATCGCAATCAGCGATAATCCTATCACTGCATCGGATACGCCGAATGCCCGGGCGATCGATACCGAGCCGTCTACAAGCAAGTCGGCGCCTAAAACCAAAAGTCCTATACCAATCAATGCCAGGGCAGGCGGAAGCCAGGCGCTCCGCAACGGCAAATCTTCAAACTCTTCTGTCTCTTTTTCAAAAACAGACTCTGAAGGCTGCCGGCGTTCTCTCCTATAGCTGACAATCAAGTAAATCGAGAGGACGACCAGCATTGCAGCGCCCTCTAGACGGCCTATCGTTTGTCCGTAGGCTATTCCATAGAGGGCCAGCGCTATGACCCCTGCAATTAAGGCCTCGCGCCCGGCTGTTCGTTGCCATCCAGCTATCGGCAGAATGACGGCGGCGATGCCAACAACCAGAAAAATATTGGCGATATTGCTGCCCACCACATTGCCCAATGCAATGTCCGAAGCGCCGCCCAGGGCGGCATTTAACGAAACAAGAAGTTCCGGCGCTGAGGTTCCAAAACCGACAATCGTAAGACCGATTAAAAGTTTGGACAGCCCAAGGCGTTCCGCGATTGCGACGCTGCCGCGCACCAGCGATTCTCCGCCAAGGAACAAAAGGGCCAGGCCGACGGCAACAAAAATAAAGTCAACAATCATGTGCGCTCATTATACTTCACTTGGGAACGGTGGGTGCAGCTTCTAATGCGGATAGTACACGTTGTCGATGTTATCCAAAAGGTAACGGGCAACTGTGCTGCGGCTTTAGGCGAAGCGTCGTCGCTCGCCCTATATGTCAAATCGGGCGAGTGAACCGGCACGAGCCGGAGAAGGTCATTGAACGTATCTATTTTGAGGATTGTTGGGAAAGCCCAATTGGGAACATTTCGCCGCACATGAAAAAAGACGCCCCAAAAGGAGCGCCCAATTTTGTTCGGGAATGGTGGGCGGTACTGGGATTGAACCAGTGACCCCACGCGTGTGAAGCGTGTGCTCTCCCGCTGAGCTAACCGCCCGACCGGTCCGAAGAAGGCGCACTTATGTGCGGCTTCCAGAGGGTGAGGCGGTTCTTAAGACCCGGCCTCTGGTCTGTCAACCGGCCTAGCGAGCGGCTTTCCGCTGCCGCGGGGCGCTCAATCCTTCGGCCGGGTGACACATTTTTCACGGCGCTGCCGCCGAATTGCCGCTGGCGGGCCTTTATCAAGTCGGGCTCGCGTGTCATTTTCGGCGTTTACTTTCGCCTCCTCTTAAATGTTACGGCCTATTTATGAACGCTCGTCCTGCTCCCACATCCCCGACCGCCGCCATTGTCCTCGCCGCTGGCGAAGGCACCCGCATGAAATCGTCGCTGCCAAAGGTTCTGCACGCCATCGGCGGCCGCCCTATGATCGGTCACGTGCTGGAAACGCTGGGTGCCGAACGTATGGCGCCGATTATCGTAGTGGTTGGTCCCGGCATGGACGATCTGGCAGCTAGCGTTGCTCCCCACCGGGCCGTGGTTCAGCGCCAGCGCAAGGGAACCGCTCATGCGGTTGTGCAGGCCAAATCGGCACTCAAAGGCTTTAAGGGCGATATACTCATTGTATACGGCGATACGCCCTTTATCACCGGCGCCACCTTGCAGAAAATGCGAGCTGTACGCCGCAAGAATAACCACGCTGTTGTTGTACTTGGGTTCCGCCCCAACGATCCCGGTGCCTATGGCCGCCTGATTATCGGCGCGAATGGATTGGAGCGCATTGTCGAGGCCAAGGATGCGAGCGCCGAAGAGCGAGAAGTGCGCTTGTGTAACTCCGGGATCATTCTGGCCGACGCAGGCGCCTTGTGGCGTTTGCTTGCCGATGTGAAAGCCGACAATGCCAAGAGAGAGTACTACCTTACCGATATTGTCGGCCTTGCGCGCAAGGCGGGCCTGACCTGCGGCGTGGTGGACGGCGAGAGCGAGGAACTGCTCGGTGTAAATAGCCGGGCTGAACTTGCGATTGCCGAGGACATTTTGCAAAAGCGTCTGCGTCAAAATGCCATGGCAGGCGGCGCGACGTTGATCGATCCGAGCACAGTTTATTTTTCTGCGGACACGAAAATCGGCCGGGACGTTGTCATAGGCCCGTTTACGGTGTTTGGGCCGGGTGTCAGCGTCGAAGACAATGTACACATAAAAGGCTTTTGCCACTTCGAAGGCGCGCACATATCGGCTGGCGCTATTGTCGGCCCGTATGCGCGCTTGCGGCCCGGGGCACAGATCGGGTCTGACGCCCATATCGGCAACTTTGTCGAAGTCAAAAACGCCGTTGTGGAGAAAGGGGCCAAGGTCAATCACCTTTCCTATGTCGGCGATGCGCGCGTCGGGGCAAAGGCCAATGTCGGCGCGGGGACCATCACTGCCAATTACGACGGCTTTGGCAAGCATTTGACCGACATCGGCGCGGGCGCGTCTATTGGCTCCAACACGGTCTTGGTTGCGCCGGTTAAAATCGGCGAGGGCGCAATGACCGGAGCCGGGGCGGTGGTGCGCAAGGATGTGCCGGACGATGCCCTGGCCGTCAATTCGTCGCGTCAGGAAAATCGCGACGGTTTTGCCGCCAAGTACCGCAAAATGAAACAGGGCGTGAAGTCGAAACCGGCGCTTAAAAGTGCGGCGAAGAAAAAAACGAAAAAGAAGAAATAAGTATGTGCGGAATTGTCGGCGTTATCGGGCGGGCGAATGCAGCCGAGTGTCTTCTTGAAGGTCTGCGCCGTCTCGAATACCGGGGCTATGACTCGGCCGGGATCGCAACGCTTGTAGACGGTACTATCGACCGGCGGCGCGCGCCGGGCAAGATTGTCAATCTGGCCAGCCGTGTGCAGGCAGAGCCGCTGGCAGGCACGCTCGGCATTGGTCATACGCGCTGGGCCACGCATGGTGTGCCGAGCGAAAGCAACGCGCACCCGCATTCCGACGGCCGTGTTGCGGTGGTTCACAACGGCATTATTGAAAATTTTCAGGATCTGCGCGCCGATCTGGAACGCGAGGGGCACGCCTTCGACAGCGACACAGATACCGAGGTTGTTGTTCATCTTATCCGCCAGTTTCTGAACAGCGGCAAAACACCCGAGGGTGCGGTCCAGGCGGCGCTCTCGCGCCTGCAAGGCGCGTTCTCGCTCGCCATTCTGATCACCGATGCGCCCGATAAACTGTTCGGTGCGCGGCGGGGCAGCCCCTTGGTTGTCGGCTATGGCGACGGCGAGATGTATCTCGGCTCTGACGCCATGGCTCTCGCGCCGATGACCCAGCGCATCACCTATCTGGAAGAAGACGACTGGGTGATCGTTACGCGTGACGGCGCCGAGGTGCGCGACGCGGCGGGTAAACTCGCCAACCGGCCCGTCAAGCAAACCGCACTGTCGGGCGCGCTTATCGGTAAGGGCGAGTATCCGCACTATATGCTGAAAGAGGTCTACGAGCAGCCGCAAGTGCTGGGCGATACGCTGCGCGCATTGTTTAACCCGGCAGAGCGTTCGATCACCCTGCCGCCCATGCCCTTTGCTCTGAAGGATGTGGAGCGCATTACAACGGTGGCGTGCGGCACGGCGTATTACGCGGGTCTGATCGCCAAATACTGGATCGAGATGCTGGCCAGGGTGCCGGTGGATGCCGACATCGGGTCCGAGTTTCGTTACCGCACACCGCCCATGGCGCCGGGCGGTCTTGGTTTGTTTATCTCGCAATCCGGCGAGACTGCCGACACGCTCGCGCCGCTGCGCTATTGCCGCGAGCAGGGCCAGCACATTCTCTCCGTGGTCAACGTGCCGGAAAGCAGTGTTGCGCGTGAGTCTGATATTGTGTTGCCCACGCTGGCGGGTCCTGAAATCGGCGTAGCCTCCACCAAGGCCTTCACCACACAGCTTATGGCGCTGGCGTGCTTTGCCATCAACCTGGCCAAGGCGCGCGGGGCCATCGGCGCGGACACGGAAGCGCGCCTGTCCACGGCTCTTGTGGAAGTGCCTTCCCGCGTGGCGGACATGCTGCACATGGACGCGGCCATTCGCGAGATCGCCGCCGATGTAGCCGCGGCGCGCGATGTGCTCTACCTCGGGCGCGGCTTGCTCTACCCTATCGCCATGGAAGGCGCGCTGAAGCTGAAGGAAATTTCTTACATCCATGCCGAAGGCTATGCGGCGGGGGAAATGAAGCACGGACCCATCGCACTGATCGACGAACATGTTCCGGTGGTTGTGATCGCGCCGTCCGATGGATTGTTTGAGAAAACCCTGTCCAATATGGAGCAGGTGGTTGCCCGCGGCGGCCGCGTGATTCTCATCAGCGACGAAGCCGGTATCAAGCGTGCGGGTAAAAACGCCGCTCACGCCATCTGTATGCCGAAACTTGATCCGTTTGTAATGCCGATCATCGCGGCCATCCCGGTCCAGCTTTTGGCGTACCACACGGCCGTGCTGAAAGGCACCGACGTAGACCAGCCGCGCAATCTCGCCAAAAGCGTGACGGTGGAATAGGAATTTACATGCCCAAATACGATTACGATCTTATCACAATTGGCGCCGGATCGGGCGGTGTGCGGGCCTCGCGACTGTCGGCTAAATACGGTGCGAAGGTGGCCGTTATCGAAGAAAGTCGCTATGGCGGCACCTGCGTCATGCGCGGCTGCGTGCCCAAGAAGCTGCTCGTATACGGCGCGCATTTTGCCGAACACTTTGAAGACGCTCTGGGCTTCGGCTGGTCGGTGGACGGCGCCAAGCACGACTGGAGCGCGCTTGTTGCAGCCAAGGACAAAGAACTGAACCGCCTGGAAGGCGTCTATCAGCGTATGCTGCGCGACGCGGGCGTAGAACTTATCAACGGACGCGGCGTTGTAGCGGACCCGCATACGGTAGAAGTGAACGGTAAGCGCCTGACGGCCGAGAAAATTCTCATCGCCGTCGGCGGTTGGCCGTCGATCCCGGATGTGCCCGGCAACGAACACGTCATTAGTTCCAACGAGGCGCTTGATCTGTCCGAGCGGCCCAAGCGGGTCATTATTGTTGGCGGCGGATTTATCGCCGTCGAGTTTGCGGGCATCTTCAATGCCCTTGGCAGCGACGTGCATGTGGTTATTCGCTCCGGCCAGATCCTACGCGGTTTCGACGATGACGTGCGGGTCACGTTAGCCGAAGAGATGGAAAAGAAGGGCGTGCACATTCATCGCGATTGCGTCGTTCGCTCGATTGAAAAGGTCAAAGACGGCTATTCGGTATTCTTCGATCAGGGCGACGAACTAATTGTTGATTGCGTGATGTACGCAACGGGCCGTGCGCCAAACACTGCGAAACTCGGGCTAACGGAACTCGGCGTTAAAATGACCAAGAAAGGCGCGGTGGTAGTAGACGAGAATAACCGCACAAACGTTGAAAGCATCTTCGCCATTGGCGATGTGACCGACCGCGTAAACCTCACGCCTGTTGCCATCAACGAAGGCCGGGTGTTCGCCGAAAGTTTTTTCAACAAGAATCCGATGACGCTGGATTACACCAACATTCCCTCGGCGGTGTTCAGTCAGCCGCCGGTCAGCGTTGCGGGCATGACCGAAGCCGAGGCCCGCAAAGACCATAGCGTGCAGGTGTTCATTTCCCGCTTTCGCGCCATGAAACATACGCTATCTGGCCGCGATGAGCGTACCATGATGAAAATGATCGTGGACAAAAAGACCGACAAGGTTCTCGGCGTTCACATGGTCGGCGAGGATGCGCCGGAGATCGTTCAGGGCCTGGCCGTCGCGCTGAAGTGCGGCGCGACTAAAGCTCAGTTTGATTCCACCGTCGGCATCCATCCCACAGCGGCGGAAGAGTTCGTCACCATGCGCGACCCGGTGCCCGAATCTGCCGCCGAT
>JAUIGX010000120.1 GCA_030432435.1 Alphaproteobacteria bacterium | reverse complement strand
GGAATTTAAGGCCATGCCTAATCCTGATGGCCTGGCTCCGGGATGGACTATTGCTCTGGTGCAAACGGTAGGCACTGACAGCGCTTCCATAATTTTGCGTGACGGGCAGACGGGACGCATACCGTTAAGTGAACTGCGGTGGGCGCGCGAATGGTTGCCGGATCAACGTGTTGGCGGCCCTGTGACCGCGGCTACACAAGTACTGAAGACCGGTGACGTGATCGCGGTAGAACGCATTACTAAACAGTCCGACGGCAGCGTTTACCCCGAGAACACTTTCGCCCTTCGCCAAATCCCTGATGTTAACGGAGCCATCGTGGCGATCGACCCACATACGGGGCGGGTCTTGGCGATGTCGGGTGGATTTGCGTACGACAAGTCTCAGTTCAATCGCGCAACGCAGGCATTTCGCCAGCCGGGGTCCGCATTTAAACCCTTTGTATATCTGGCTGCGCTTGAAGCCGGCTTTACTCCATCCACGCTGGTGCTCGATGCGCCGTTTGTTATGGACCAAGGGCCCGGTCTGCCGAAATGGAAACCGAAGAATTACTCCGGTGAGTACATAGGTCGGGCGACGCTCCGGACCGGTATTGAAAAGTCTCAGAACCTTATGACGGTTCGTCTCGCGCAAGCCGTGGGCATGGATGAGATTGCGAGGATCTCCGAGGAGTTCGGCGTGGTGAATAAAATGCCGCACAACCTTTCGTCGTCCCTTGGCTCGGAAGTAACAACAGTGCTGCGTTTGACGTCGGCATATGCACAACTCGCCAATGGAGGACGAAAGCTAGAGCCGACATTCATCGACCGCATTCAAGATCGCAGCGGCCAAACGATCTACCGCGCCGACAACCGTATTTGTGTTGGCTGTCAGGGGGACCCGTGGGAGGGGCAGGCGCCTCCCGCCGTGCCTGATGAGCGTGGGCAGCTGGCGGACCCCGCGAGTGTTTACCAGATGGTCCACATCCTTGAGGGGGTTGTTCAAAACGGAACCGGCCGCAGCGTCAGTGTCATCGGCAAACCGCTTGCGGGAAAAACCGGAACATCGAACGACGCGATGGACGCATGGTTTCTTGGGTTTTCCCCTGATCTTGCCGTCGGGGTCTTCGTAGGGTTTGACGAGCCGCGTACATTGGGCCCCAGAGAAACCGGAAGCAGCGTTGCGGCTCCCATTTTCCGTGAGTTCATGGGGCCTGCGCTGAAAGACAAGCCGGCGAAGCCGTTTCGGGTTCCACCCGGTGTAAGCCTTGTACGTGTGGAGCATGATACCGGTCGGCCTGCCCAACCGGGTGACGCGCATGTGATTTTAGAGGCGTTTAGGGCAGGCACATCGCCGAGTACACAGGCGACTATTATGGGCCGGCCGGAAGAGATGGGTATCGGGGAAGACATTCCCAATCAACCCAACGCGGGTGGACTCTATTAGCGGGCGATTTACTGGTTCATCGTCTCTTGTGTGTCCCGGGCAAATTCCGTACACAGCCTGACGATCTAAAAACAAACGGCAGGTTACTCATGCGCGCTGATATTGAAACTAAAGTCAAAGATATCAACAGGTCCCTGGTCTTGCTCCGGAGGCATCTTTGACTGGGATCGCGCCCTTCTTCGCCTTGATGAACTGAACGCGAAAGCCGAGGACCCCAATCTTTGGAATGATCCCGCGGAAGCGCAAAAAGTTATGCGCGAGCGGACGCAGATTGAAGCTGCCGTTGCGGCGACGCGAAAAATCGAGAGCGATCTAGACGACGCCATCACTTTGTCTGAACTTGCAGACGAGGAAGGCGATGAGGAGAGCTTCGAGGAGGCAGGGCGCCTGCTTGAAGATGTTATAAGCCGAGCGAAGCGACAAGAGCTGGAAAGCCTTTTGTCCGGCGAAGCCGATGCCAACGATTGCTATCTTGAAATTCATGCTGGTCAGGGGGGAACAGAGGCGCAGGACTGGGCCGAGATGCTGGCGCGCATGTACACAAGATGGGCCGAGAAGAAGGGCTATCGCTGCGAGTATCTTGAAGAAAGTGCGGGCGAAGCTGCGGGCATCAAGTCTGTTACTTTCCGTATATCCGGGCTTAACTCCTACGGCTGGCTGAAAACGGAAAGCGGTGTGCATCGCTTGGTGCGCATCTCGCCTTTTGACTCCAATGCGCGGCGTCATACGAGTTTCTCATCGGTTTGGGTTTATCCCGTAGTGGATGACACCATAAACATTGAAATTAATGAAAAAGACTGTCGCATAGATACATACCGGGCGTCGGGTGCGGGGGGGCAGCACGTCAATAAAACCGACAGCGCTGTGCGAATTACGCATATTCCAACGAACATTGCGGTGCAGTGCCAAAACGAAAGATCGCAACACCAAAACCGGGCTAAAGCCTGGGATATGTTAAGGGCACGTCTGTACGAGCTGGAACTCGAAAAGCGAGAAGCTAAACTCTCTGCACAAGAAGCCGCGAAAACAGATATTGGTTGGGGACATCAGATTCGCTCGTATGTGCTTCAACCGTATCAGTTGGTAAAAGACCTGCGGACGGAAGTCGAAACGTCGGATACGCAAGGCGTTTTGGACGGTGACCTAGATAAGTTCATGGCAGCTTCGCTGGCATCGCGTATTACAACCGTCGCGGATATGGATTACTAGCAGGAACACGTTGGCATTGGTGCCCTTCAGGTCTCTAGCCACGGCGCGAGATAATTCGCTGTCATTCCTGCTTCTGTGCGCGCATCTATATTGAAAGGGCCCTTTGGCGTGCCCCGGAAATATCTTTCCAAAAGATATTTGTACTGGTCTGTCGGCGGCTTTTGGTCGCGGGCGCATAAAAATTCAAACCATCTGACTCCCACGGCGAGGTGATTGATCTCGTCATTGTAAATCATATCGAGAATAGATGCGGTCTCCTCGTCGCCAGCTTGCCGAAGACGCTGCACGAGGTGCGGCGTTGTATCAATGCCGCGCGCTTCCAATGTCATTGGAATAAGGGCTAGGCGCGCGAGGAGAGCCTCGGCCGTCACTGCGGCGGCTTCCCACAGGCCGTCATGGGCGGGAAGGTCGCCATACGCCGTGTTCCATGAGTGCAAATGAGTCTTGAGAGCCTCGAAATGTTTGGCTTCTTCGTCTGCCACGGTCACCCAGTCGTCGTAGAATGCGCTGGGCATATCGTCGCCGGTGAAGCGCGCAATAATGTCCCAGGCTAAATCGACAGCGTTGAGCTCGATGTGGGCGAGGGCGTGGACAAGAGCGATACGGCCTTTCGGACCCGTGGACCGTTTTGGCATTTCGCGGGGGGCGCAGAGGCGAGGAGCCGCCGGTCGCGCGGGTCGATCAGGCGGCGTACACTGTCCGATAGACATTTCGCCGTTTCTCCACGCGGCAACATAGAGATACGTTTTGCTCACCTTTTGCGTGGGGCCGGCGGTGGTGAGGACGTCTACAGCGGCCTCCGCCAACGACGATACATTGATCGTCATAGTTTTTTGAGCAAACCGGCTACTTCTTCTACATGCCCCGGAACGCGAACTTTTCGCCATTCCGCACGCACTACGCCTTTCTCGTCTATCAAAAACGTGGAGCGCTCTATTCCCATGTACTTACGACCATACATGCTCTTTTCTTTCCAGACGCCGTAGGCTTCGCAGACCTTGGTTTCCGCGTCAGACGCCAAGTCGAAATTCAGCTTGTGCTTCGCCTTAAATTTCTTGTGCTTTTCGACACTATCTTTAGACACTCCAACGATGACCACTCCTTTCCGGGAGAATGCGGCCTTGGCATCCCTAAAGGCCTGAGCCTCGGCTGTGCAGCCTGCTGTGTCATCCTTCGGATAAAAGAACAGGACCACGCGCTTGCCGCGTAGGGCCTTTAATGAGAGTGATGCGGCGGAGTCTGTCGGCATGGAAAATGCCGGGGCCGCTTTACCGGCGAGAGACATTCCTACCGGTTTGTCGGCCGCTTTCTTTGTGCTCTTCGCAACCGGTGGTTTGCGGCTGACGGCTTTTGTCTTGGTCGTGGTTTTCCGAGCTGCAGCAGTCTTCGTCTTAGTTTTTGGGGGCATTGTCGTTTCCATATCTATAGTGGATGTTTCTAGACTATGTGGCGGAGGCCTTCGAGGCTTCAATTTTTTCAGCAGGCTCTTCAATGAAGCTGTGAAATAGGGCCGAAATCGAGCAGGCCGTGTTATCCATACGGTCTTCGAGTTCTGAGAAGTCTCCGGCGCCCGCAGCTTTAACAAGCCTCGATTTGAGGCCCTGGGGAATATCGCCCTCGGCCATTGCGCCGTCGGTCGTCAGGCGCAGCATGAATTGAAGCCGCGACCAGAAATTTATCCCATCACGAAGAGTAAAAGCAGCATCCTCGCCGATAGCTGATGCCGATATCAATCGGTCTGCGAGCGCGCTCGGCCGTGAATCACTCCATCCGGCGGCGGGAAACTTTAGCAGCAAATACTGAAAGATAAATTCGCCGTCGATCAAACCGCCGGTCCGCCGTTTGATATCCCATGGTCCGCCATCCTTATGTCCTTTGCGCATGCGGGCACGCATTTCCGCGACGTCTGTGACCAATTTTTCAGGGTCTCGCGCACGTGAAAGCACCGTCGTGATAATGCTCTCGATTTCGGACCGTATCTCTGGGGCTCCGTAAACCAAGCGCGCGCGGCTGAGAGCCATATGCTCCCAAGTCCAAGCATCCTCGGTTTGGTATTTGCGAAAAGATTCCATGCTGGACGCAAGAGGACCTTTGTCGCCGCTAGGTCGTAGTCGCATATCCAGGGCATAGAGGCGGCCTTCCTGAGTGAGCGAAGTGAAAGCGGTCACGATCCGTTGGGTTAGGCGGATGTAGTAGGCCGATGTGGGCAGCGATTTGGGGCCGCCCTCTGAATGTCCATCCAAATCAGCATCGTATATCGCAACTAAATCCAGGTCTGACGTTGGAGTGAGTTCATAGCTTCCAATTTTGCCGTACCCTAGGATTGCATAGGTTCCGTTTGGGACTGTGCCGTATCGCGCGGCAAATTCATTGCTGACCCGCGGCACAAGGTTGGCAATTACGGCTTCGGCGATAGATGTCAGGTATTCGGAGGCGCGAATGGGATCAATCATGTGCCTCAAACATTGAACGCCGACGCGGAACTGCTGATCGTTTGCCCACCGACGGCAGGCATCAAGCATATCTTCGAATATTTCGGTTGCCGTGAGCGTTGAGTCGAGATCTTTCGACAAAACCTCCAGTGTTCCGATCGATTCATAGAACTCGGGTTCTAGTACGTAATCGAGCAACGCCGGCCGACGACTCAAGTGCTCGGAAAGGCGCGGCGCGTCGCCCATAATTTCGCCGAAGAGGTCCAGTATTTGTGGATTGGCGAGAAACACTGACAGAATTGGTACGCCTGCGGGAAGAGAGGCGAGACATTTGTCAAACCTTACGAGGGCGGTGTCGGGCTGGTTTGTTTTTCCAAAGGACGCCAGAAGGCCCGGCATGACCTCCGTCAGGAGTTGGCGAGCGCGGTCGCTGCGCGTGGACCGGTAGCGACCGTGGTGCCATGTGCGGACGGTCTGGATCACAAGGCTTGGGTTTTGAAACCCAAGCCGTTGCAGGGTTTCAAGAGTGTCCGGGTCATCCTCGGTGCCGGTAAAGACGAGATTGCCGTCGACTGCCAGGGTTGTCGCTTCTTCAAACAAATCCGCGTAATGACTCTCGACGCTTCGCAAGACGGCTGTGACCTCATTCGAGAAGTCATCAAACGAAGTGTACCCCATGAACGAGGCTATGCCGTTTAACTTTGCGGGGTCGGTCGGCAGTGTCTGAGTTTGCTCGTCGGATACCATTTGCAACCGGTGTTCGAGCTTTCTCAGGTAGTGATAGGCTTCGGTCAAATCTTTTAAAGCGTCGTTTGTTACGAACTTCAGGTCTGTGAGCACAGCGAGCGCCGCCAAAGTGCGCGGCGTACGCGCTTCCGGGAAGCGGCCCCCCCAGATGAGCTGCTGTATTTGCGCGAAAAACTCAATCTCTCGGATTCCTCCGCGTCCGAGTTTTATATTGTGGCCGGCAACGTCTACCTTACTGCCACCCTTATGGGCGTACATCTGCCGCTTGATGGATTGAATGTCTTGAATTGCGTAGAAGTCGAGAGACTTACGCCAGATGAACGGTTGTAGGTCTTTCAAGAACGAGGCGGCTACTTTTTTATCGCCGGCGATTGGCCGCGCTTTTATCAGTGCCGCGCGCTCCCAATTTTGCCCGTAGCTTTCGTAATAAATTTGAGCCGCTTCCCGCGATACCGCGACCGCGGTTGAGCCTGGGTCGGGCCTTAGGCGCAAATCGGTCCGAAACACATATCCATCCGCTGTGCGTTCGTGCAAAAGGCGGACGAGGTCTTTGGTGAGACGGACGGCAAACTCTTGCGGTGATTTTTTGCCGGTATAGGGGAGATGATCCTCGTCAAAAAATACGAAGAGGTCGATGTCCGAGGAATAGTTCAACTCGCGTGCCCCGTGTTTACCAAGCGCGAGTACGACGTAGCCTGATGAAACTTCCGGGTTTTCAATGTCGGCCAGCTTGATCGCGTCTTGAGCGTGCGCCTGGAGAAGCAAAGTTCTGACCGCGTGTGTGACGCAGGCATCAGCGAAATCCGACAGCGCTCCCGTGACGACATCTAAATTCCACAGTCCCGCAATATCGGCCAGAGCGATGACTAAGGCGGCCTGGGCCTTGCTGCGCCGAAGCCCGGCCATGGTCGCAGCGGTATTCTCGGATGCTGGCTTCCTGAGGCTGCCCAGAATTGAATTAAGGCACTCTTCGGGGCCATTTTCTAAAAAATCACGAAATATGGCGGGATGCTTGAATATCAGATCGCTTAAATAGGGACTGTTGCCGAAAATCCCTTGGATTAGCGGCCGAACCTGGTGGTTATTCACCACAGATTCACACCAGGCGCGCAGGTCTTCGGGATGCTGCTGGGCAGCTTTTAACCATTCCTCCTGGATAGTGCTTGCGCGTTCGAGGTCCGCCGGGGGAGGAAGAGGGGAATTCTGCAACAAAATCAACGTAAGGCCTGCATGATTTTATGTTAATTAACCGGACAGTGAGATATAGATTGAGTGTGGTCAAGTTGCGGCGGGCGCTTGTTGAGTCCGCCGTCTGAACTTAACGCCCATATGGCGCTGATGCCTATGTGGCATGGCTTTGTGATCAGGCCTCGGGCCTAAACCAATCTTAAATAGGAGCTAGCACGACGTTGGCGCACGGGGCGGTCAAGTTTTTGCTTCGCGTTTTGGAGGCTACCTTTCTCGTAGTTCTCTTGGGGGCGGGTTTGCTGGCCTGGCGGCTCAATCAAGGGCCGGTGGCGATCAATGCTGTTGCGCCGTATGTCGCAAGCCTCCTGGAAGACTTGAATCCCGGACTAGGTTTTAGAATTGAGCACGCCGAATTCGGGTGGAAAGGCTTCGAAGGGCAACCACGCTTCGTCATTCGCAATTTGCGCGTTTTGGATACCGGCGGGAACGTTATTGCCGGACTTCCGAGCCTGAGTGCGTATCTGAGTGTGCCAGCTTTGCTCAAAGGTGATGTCGCGCCTGAGCGCATAACGTTGTCGAACCCCATCATTCGTTTTGTACATCGGGCAGACGGCACGCTTGGTTTGGGCGTCGAAGGGTCTGTAGCCTCCGCTCCTAAAGAAGCGGCCAGCGGCAACATCTTGCTGGCTGGACTCGTAGGCTCTCTCACGACTCCGGCGGGGTCGGACAATCCCGCTGGGTATTTGCAGTCGGTGTCGATCGACGGAACGACGTTAACGCTCGTCGATGAAGTGTCGGGGCGCAGATGGCTCGCACCAAACGCGACCCTGGGGTTTGAGCGCGGCGAGGGTGATGTAGAATTTCGGGCGACACTGCCAGTTTCCGAGGAGGGAAAGTCGTGGGATGCGACGGCCGAGGGCCGCTATGTGGCTGATACTAACGAGCTTACGGTTGCCTTCAGCATAGACGACTTTAGACCGGCCAGAATTGCCGATCTTGCGCCCCAACTTGCCGTGTTCGAGATGGTTGATTTGGGACTTAGCGGAGTTGTCGCCGCCGATTTTGTACTCGAAGGCGGCGGAGCCCGGATAGATGCGATACGCTTTGACGTGCGGGGTAACTCCGGTCATGTGCGGGTCCCGCCACCGGTTGCTTTCGACTATCCAATTCGCAGCTTATTTCTTAAAGGCGCGGCGGGCTCATCCCTAGACAGCATTACAGTAGACGATTTCCAAGTGACAATTGATCGGGATGCCGAGGTAGCCCCGACAATCAGAATGTCCGCGCTCGCAACTGATCTTAATTCAGAGCCTACTGTTAAGGTTATCGCTTCGGTAGACGAGGTTTCCGTCGAAGCTCTTAAAGAGTTTTGGCCGGCCGGTGTAAAGCCCAATACACATAGCTGGATCGTCAACAATCTCTCAGGAGGTGGGCTGACAAATACGCGCGCGAGCATCGATCTAGCCGGGCCGGATATTAGTCAGATAGACGCTACCGAGGTTAGCCTTACCTCGGAGCTACACGGAATGTCTGTTCAGTACATTCGGGGCATGCCTAAAGTTCAAGATGCGACCGGCTCAATGCTGGTTGGGCTTGATGA
Organism: Alphaproteobacteria bacterium; assembly: GCA_030432435.1. Taxonomy (GTDB): domain Bacteria; phylum Pseudomonadota; class Alphaproteobacteria; order Rhodospirillales; family Rhodospirillaceae; genus UBA11612. The sequence continues at coordinate 1,615 of JAUIGX010000120.1, read as the reverse complement.
AGTATCTTTTGATATGCGGGGAGGGTTCGTTCCCGATCCGATGTCCGGCAACGATCTGCGCGTTACGCGCGGCACACTCAGAATGCACAACCTTGGCAACCGTGGTACGGAATTAGCCGACTTCGACATCGATATCGCGGGTGATTTTGGCGCCGTTATGCGGCTGATTGATCACGAGCCCTTTGGCTATGCAACGGCGGTGGGCATGGACACGGCAGAAGCCGCCGGGCGAGTGGACATCAAGCTGGCGCTGGACTTTCCGCTGGTGAAGGAACTCAAGCTTGATCAGGTCGAGATCGGTGTGAACGCGACGATAGAAGATGTGGCTATTCCCGACATTGCTTTCGGATTGCCACTCTCCGAAGGACGCATGAACGTGCTCCTTGATCGAGACGGTATGGATGTGAGCGGCGTAGGCCAATTTGGAGGAATTTCATCCACCATCCAATGGCGCGAGAATTTTGGGGGTGGCGAGTTTCGGAGCCGCTACGTCCTGGACCCGGTCGTGGACAACGAGAACCGGCCGTCCATAGGGCTTGGTATGGCGCCGTTTACACCTCCCTATATCGACGGCCCCGCCCGTGCGCATGTTATTTATACTGTGGGACGTGAAGGCGATAGCGTGCTGACAGCGCAAGTGGATTTGACCGAGCCCGCAATGGCAATCCCCGAACTTGGCTGGCAAAAATCCTCTGGTGTCTCCGCTGAAGCCGAAGTCGAAGTGTCCTTTTTTGAGGGCCGACTGAAAAGTGTCCCCTCATTTATGGTGCGCTCTGGAGATGACTTTCTAGTTTCAGGTGAGGCGACATTCGGAGCCGAGGCAAAACTCGCAACACTGTCCATCAAGCCCAGTACGGTTGGCGAAAGTAGGTTAGCCGGTACGTTGGTGGCGGACGAGCGTGAAGGATTGACGATTGACGTTTCGGGTTCTCACTTCAACGCAGCTTCGTTTTTGAAAGAAGGCCTCCCGGCAAACGCTGACGAGGAAGGAGCCCCTAAAGCTCCAGTCACACTGCACGCTAACTTTGATCGGATGTCGTTCACCCCGGGCGCAGACTTTACCAATGTTAGCTTAGACTTTGAGAGCGACGCCGATGGTGTTCGTGCGATCGATTTTAAAAGCTTGGTGGGCGAAGAAGCGCCGTTTAATTTTAAACTAACATCGTCCGCTGATGGTCGTACGTTTGCAGGCAGTAGTGCGGATGGCGGGGGCGTCGTGCGTGCGGCAGGCTTGTTCGACGATATCGTAGGGGGACGCCTGGAGATCAGCGGAGACTTGGACGCTGACGGGATCGTGCGCGGACAAGCTGAAATTAGTGACTTCAATCTTGTCGATGCTCCTGTTGTGGCGCGATTGCTATCGGTGGCGGCTCTGACCGGCATTGTTGATGAACTTCGCGGCGAAGGTATCTCCTTCAAAACGCTACGTGTGCCGTTCTCCTACGCGAATTCTACACTGGCCGTTGAAGACGGCGAGATGTTCGGCACATCGTTGGGGCTCACCGCAGACGGGACGTACGACTTTACGGGCTCGACTATGAACTTTAACGGAACCGTGATTCCGGCCTACGCCATTAATACCGCGCTCAACTCCATTCCCTTGCTGGGCAACCTT
>JAUIGX010000119.1 GCA_030432435.1 Alphaproteobacteria bacterium | reverse complement strand
TATTTCGTCTATGGGCTTGGACGTACTTGGCCAGTACGCCACCGCGCGTTCAGCAACATTTTTAAGTTCACGTACATTGCCCGGCCACTGGTATTGCTCGAGAGCATCGAGGGCCGCCTCGGTAAAGCCCGGAAATGCTTCCGCGCCCATATCCGAGGCCATCCCCCGGCCAAAATGTTCGGCCAGACGCCGGACATCACCTTCCCGTGCGCGTAGCGGCGGCAGAGTCAGAACATCGAAGGCAAGGCGGTCCAAAAGATCTTCACGAAACCGCCCGGCTCGCGCCTCCGCCGGTAGGTCCAGGTTGGTCGCGGCAACAACCCGCACTGATACCGTGACCGTCTCGTTGCCGCCCAGGCGTTCCAGTTCACCGTATTCGATCACACGGAGGATCTTTTCCTGCACGGCCAGCCCGGCATTGCCGATTTCATCCAAAAATAAAGTGCCCGAATCTGCCAACTCGAAACGACCCAAACGCCGTTTGGTGGCGCCCGTGAATGCGCCCGGCTCCACGCCGAAAAGTTCAGCTTCCAGCAATGCCTCCGGCAGGGCGGCACAGTTGAGTTTGACCATTGGCCCGGACCATCGGCTCGACAGGTAATGAACGCGCGCCGCCGATAATTCTTTCCCGGTACCCCGCTCGCCGATAATCAGAACGGGGCGGTCCAGAGGAGCGACTTGAGAAAGGTGATCAAGGTGCGAGAGAAACGCCGGGGATTCGCCGAGTGGGGCAGGAAGGTCGACCATTAGAATCCATATTATTCGCTAATATTTTCAGAAGACTGCCATTTATTGGTAGAAATCACAATGATCATAAGAAGTGTCTAAAATTAATTATATTAAAATCAATGACTTAATATTGCCCGTCAGTTGGCACGGCATTTGCTCTTATAGGAACCAGAGCACTGCACCTGTGCACCAATCAGGAGGACCCACATGGGTATATTTTCTCGCCTCACCGACATCGTGAACTCGAATATCACCACTCTACTCGATCGCGCGGAAGACCCGGCCAAGATGATCCGCCTGATCGTGCAGGAGATGGAAGACACGCTGGTCGAGGTTCGCTCGGACGCGGCCCGGCTCATTGCCAACCGCAAGGAGATCAGCCGCCGCTTAGCACGGCTGGCGGAAGCGAAGGACGAATGGCAAAAACGCGCCGAACTCGCGGTCCAAAAAGGCCGCGAAGACTTGGCGCGCGCCGCTCTGGTCGAGAAGGCAAAACTGGAAGAATTGAACAAATCTCTGGAGCAAGAGGATACAGCCCTTAAAGACCGCATGGGCGAACTCGAAAGCGACATCACCCGCCTCCAGGGCAAACTGGCTGAAGCAAAGGCCAAACAAGCCAGCCTGATGGCCCGCGCCCAAACTGCGAATGCCCGCTTTGCCGTTCGCGAACAACTTTATGATGGCCGTGTGGATAATGCCCTCGCCCGGTTCGACACCATTGAGCAAAAACTGGACGAAATGGAAGGTCGCGTCGAAGCGTTCGATTTGGGCCGCAGCGGAAAGTCACTCGTCGATGAAATAGCAGACCTGGAAGCAGAGACTCAAATTGAGGACGAGCTGCAGAAATTGAAATCGGGGCTTGGCCTGAATTCACCTTCACGATCAGAGCCCGGCCGCTCGGACGGATAAAGGTGGGAAATTACAAACGAATATCGAGAGACCGTTGACTAAACGTGGGGCGAGGCCGTGGACGAAATTGTACCGACTCTAGGGCGCGCGATCAGCGAGGCCCTAAGCCACACAGATGCCTCAACGCTGGTTTTCCTGACAGTCGCTAATCTTGTCCAACTTGCCCTTATTCTATTCCTCGTCGTGGTCGCTCCGGTCTGGATTATCCGGCATTATAACGCCACCCGGGACGATACGGCGAAGTTGGCTGATCATCAGAGGGCGGTTTTGGAAAAGCTTGAAAAAACCGCGAACCGTATAGAAGAGCGCATGGATACCTTAGAAAAAATTCTTGATGCAGATGCGCCCAATTGGAAGGAACGCACGTGATGACCCCCCGGCGCCAGTTTTATCTGAATAAAGAAAAGGCGAAGCTAGCAGGTGTCTGCGCAGGTGTTGCCGATTACTTCGACTGGAACGTAACCCATATTCGTATTGCATGGGTTATCGCCGCTGTCATTTGGCCACCGGTGATGATTATTGGATACATTCTGGCGGCTTGGTTGGCAGAATCCAAACCACAGGCAGAATCCCTTGCATCTGCGACGGACACCTCGCCGGCGTCCACATCGCGCAGACTGGCAGATGCCAAGGTCCGTTTTGAACGCCTGGAAAACCGCCTGCGAACCCTTGAAAGCGTCGTCACATCGCGCGAGTTTCAGATGGACCGCGAACTCAAAGGGTCCGGAAACATCTAGCCATGGCCACCAACAAGTTTACGATGGGGATGGATATATATGTCGTTCTTTGATTTCCTAGTAACGCCTCTCATAATATTTCTGGTCATCGTCGCCCCGATTTGGCTGATTATGCACTATCGTCATAAAGAGAAAACGGCGCACAACACCGTACCGGGCAGCGACCCCGAACTTGCGGAGCGCATGCTGACTCTCATCGAGAAAATGGAAGGCCGTATCGACACCTTGGAGAAGATCCTCGACGCGGACGACCCGCGCTGGCGGGAGAAAAACAACCACGATGGTATGGTGTAGCCAGGTTCCCGGGGCAGCGGCCGACAAACGACTCGCGCCAGCGTTCAGATTGCATGCCCCCTCTTGGCCACGCCATTAGCGCACCAAAGAAGACCTCCCCGCGACAATCTGCCCGCAATCCCCCAAAGCCCTCGCCCACTGCAGCCTGCGGGACCGCCCCTTGGCAGATGCAACCACAGATTAACGATTGACGATGAAACATACATCGTTGAGTGTTATGTCCTTGTCCCTCGGAGAAGATTTAATTGCTCACCGACGGCATTGAACACGGCTTGGACCAGCTGCCGCCAAACTGCGGCGCGGGGGCGGGGCCAATTACAACCAGAGCGCACCTGCGGGCCGCGCGGCTAAGTTTAGGCTGCTAGATTGGTATGAAGAAGTTTGAAAAAGATAAAGTAGGCGATATCGAGATTTATCTGGGCGAGCCGAACGAGCAGGTGCGTGAAAGTATGCGCGCGATGATGCGGGACCAAGGGCTGCGCCGGACACGAACGTTCGCGCGCATTGACGATCTCGTAAATGCCATCAAAGAAGTTCCTCCGGACCTGCTCATCGCGGCCGACGACATAGACCCCTCGCTCTACAGCATTGTACGGGACATCCGTCATTTCAAATTGGGCCGTAATCCGTTCATTTTGATCAGTTTGATGGTAAGCGGCGAAAAAGACGACAACGTCAAGCGGGCTATTTTAGCGGGCGCGGATGACATCCTTATTAAGCCTGTCTCGCCTGGAAAAATGCTGGAGCGCGTAGCCCACACAGCTGCAAACCGTACCCCGTTCATTGTGACAACCGACTATGTTGGCCCAGAGCGGCGACGGCAGTCGGACCGCCCGTCAAAAATTCGCCAGCTCACTGTCGTTAACACGTTCCGAGACAAGATGAACGGCAACCGTATGACGCAAGCTGAATTGGGCCGGGCAGTCGAAGGCTGCATGAACGATGTTATGGCCGCGCGCATGGATAGCCACGGTTTAAAGTTAGGCTATTTTTGCAATCTTATTCTTAAAGCCTACGAAGAAAACCTCATCGACAAAGTTCTTGAAGAGCGTCTTCTGGTTCTTGTGAGTGTTCTCGAAGATGCTGCGCGCACGGCGCGCGTGCTTGGAGAGTCTGAACTGTCACAGATATGCACGCAGATGGCTCGGCAAGTTGAAGAACTGGCCGAGAAATACGACACACCCTCTGACGAAACATTGGCCACCATCCGCAAGTTGACCAAGGCATTCGAGAAGGCCAAAGCGGCGAACATTCCCCCGCCCACGCCAGAAAAAGCCGAGGACGAGACGCAAAGCGCGACAGGATAGACTGTATCGACGCGGCTTCCCAATAGGGGCGCTCTCAGCCCGTGCCTGGGGCGGCAGCGCAAGATTATGCTACATGATTGAAAAATCTACCATAAATTCAATTTTTGATGTGATTTTGCGACACTTTCGTGAATGATATTCAAGAGCACGGCCCCACCACGGACGCTCCCTTGCGCGAACCCCTGCAATCCCTAATGATATAGCGTGGATAGTAATCTGTGGACCCGATAGAGCGAAACAGCCGTCCAAGACCCTTTGCAAGTAGCAGAAACAGCGCGCGATAGAAGACATTTCTCATGCCTCGCCTCGATCACGAAAATCTGAAAAAAGCGACGGTCTATATTGGCGAGAAAAATTATTACGAGCGTCAAGAATTGCGCGAATTGTTTTTGGCGCAGGGATTAAAGCAGGTTGTCTGTCACGCTAATATTGAAGGCCTACGCAATCTTATTGTCGAGTTGCCACCTGATCTGATGATTATTTCAGACGACTTTGACAAAGAAATTTATCAACTCGTGAAAGATATTCGATTTCAGAAGATTGGCGACAACCCGTTCATGCTAATCAGTATGATCGTTAATCCGAACAATGGCGCAGCGCTGGATCGTTCAATCGAAGCTGGCGTCGACGACATTATTATAAAGCCCGTATCCGCCGAACGGATCCAAGAGCGCTTAAGACTGGTGACATTTCATCGCCGGCCATTCATTGCGACCGACGGTTATGTCGGACCGGAGCGCAAGGGCGAAGACCCGCGCCCGGTGGGAAGGCGGATCCCGGTGGTGAATACTCTGCTGGAGAAGGTCAACGGGCGGGAGATGGATAAATATGCTCTGAAAGCAGCCGTGGAAGGCTCTCTCGAGCAGGTACTCCAAGCACAATTGGATTCCCAAAGCTTTCGGCTGGGTGAGATGTGCGAACGCCTCGTACTGGCCTTTGATACAGGTGCAATCACAGACGATGTTCAGGCAGACTTAACGAGTCTTGCCGACGTCTTGCGTGATGCCTCTACCGTGGCCGAGAAGCTTAAAGACGAGGATTTGTCGGGATTGTGCACGTCATTGGCCGGCAATGTGGACCAAATCGCAACGCGTTATTTAAACACAACTGAAGACGACGTTGGGCTTATCCGCAAAATCACAATGGCCTTCAAAATGGCTATGAAATCGCCGCCTCAGCCAGACGGGCAGCCCGACGCTCTGCAATTATCCTAGCTAATTCTTGGATACGTCTACTTAGTACACACGGTCTTCGTCCGTGGTTTTCAAGCGTGCCAGTTCTGCATCAAGAAGTCCGATACCTCAGGCTTGATGTTGTACCAGCGAGCGTCATTTTTTGTGGAATCGATCACCACAAGCTTGTCGTCCATATTCATGGCTGCCCAGACCCTCTTTCCGACGTACTCCGCGTCTAGTTCTCCATGCAAATAAAAGACGCTCTTGCTAATGCGGGCCCACACGCACCCAAAGGCTTCAATGGTATCGAGGATTCTGTCGTCGCCGCGTTCGGGCCGAAACAATTCGAAGGCGACAAAAATATTTCGGTTCTGCGCCATGGTCTTATCCTAACTAGCCGTGCCTCATAAAATCTCCACCCCTCGGCAACGCCGGGTTGGAATCACTGCGAGCCATGCACCTTTAGGAAGAATATGTTAAGGAACGATCAAATTATATAGAGAGAAGGGCTTTTTACACAAAAGCAACTATAGGTTGATTTTTAAGCCGAGTCACGCGACATACGCTCCCGTGCTTTGGTGAAAATGAACGCCCCGGGCGTGTCTCGACGAGGACCCGCACCCAGGGTTCGCAAAACAGCGAACTACGGTTGTCGCATAAGGCCTAGTTATTGCTATAAAGCAGCGCCTCGTTTCTCGCGCCCGAGTTAAGGCGGCGCGCGTCACGAGGCATTTTATGATTCTGGTAAAGAGGGTTTGTTAATGAGCGCCCATATTTCGCTAAAAGCTGTTGGGTCGATGCTCCTTTGGGCAACTGCGATATCGACCATGACTGTGCCATTGGCTCAGGCGGGCGACCTAACCATCACCGACGCCAGAACCGAACCTGTCGATACTGCAACGGGTGACGGAGACGGCCCCGGGACAATTGTCATCGATTCTACCGGATCGGTATCTACCAGCTCTGTCGAAGTTCTCGGGTTCTCGGCTGTCACCGTAAACACCGATCACGCTGTGACCAACAACGGTGCGATCACCAACGCAGGCGGAATTGCCTCCGGCATCCATGTCGACCTCACAGCCATTGATCCAAACACAAGCGCCGAATCAGCACGAGATATAAACAGTAGCGTTACCAACACCGGCCAAATTGGAATGGGAAACCCGTTCACCGGCGTCGACTCAGAGACCCCCCTCTTTAACGCGGGGATTCGTGTAAGCGGCCTCGGCACCTACACCGGTAATATTGCCAACGAGGGAATCGCCGCGATTGGCGTCGACGGCAACTCGTCCTACGGCATCGCGATTCAATCCGATATGGTCGGCAACGTCACGAACAGCGGACTTATTCAAGTTGGCGGTGAAAATTCTTTCGGCATTATGACGACCGGACAGATCACGGGAAATCTGGTCACCGGCGGCTCGATTACGGCTGCGAATCATCAGGGCACCGGCGTCTACATCGGCGGCGGCTTGAACGGAACTTACACCCACGCCGGACTCATTGGGGTTGGATCTGGTTCACAGTTGGTAAGTGAAGACGGCTTCAACCTCACGCGCCTGCCGGCGCTTCTCGGGCGAAACGGCATATGGATCGCATCCGATGTAACCGGGGGCGTTCTCCTCGAAGGCAACGGCTTTACATTGGCTGAAGAAGCTGAATCCGCAGAAGCTTCCATCGCACAACCACCGGATTCCAGCATAAATGTGATTGGCCGCGGACCCGGCCTATTCATTACGCCCGGCGGACCAAGTAATAGAGTCAACAATATCACCATCGGCCCACGCGCGGACGAAAGCGGATTTAGCATCGTCAATCGCGGAAACATTTTGGTGAGCGGCGCACAAGGCGGGGTCAGTTCAACGGGCATCGACATTGAAGGTGTCGTCAGCAAAGGCACCACATATACAGCAACGCTGCAGGGCGGGTTCTGGAACGATGGGGGCGACATCCGCGTCTCCACTCTGGATGGCACGGCAACGGCCATGCGTATCGGCGATCACGGCGTAGTTACATCCTTTAAGAACGACGGCAGTATTTCCGCCCTTACCGCAGACTCGACATCCCGGCTCGTTGACGATTTTGTCGGCGACCTCGGCGGCAGCGGATACGGCATACTTGTCGAGTCCCTGGGCACGTTAAATTCATTTGAAAACACCGGAACAATTCTGGTCGATGTTCAAGGACCGAACTCGTCCGCATACGGACTGGTCGACCGCTCGGGAACGCTCACAAATTTTGTAAACAGCGGCACGATCAACACGACCAACCGGGAAGAAAGCACGGGCGAACGGGTCGCCGTCGATCTGCGGGCCAATACAACCGGCGCGACATTTGCGAATTCGGGAACAATTCTCGGGGACGTCTACCTGGGGTCTGGCACCCAGGCCCTGTCAATCACCGGAGGCACAATTTCCGGCAATGTTATTGTTCAAGCTGGCAATACGAAATCCGGAAATACCTCTCTGACAATGGACGGTGGCTCTGTCACAGGCCTCGTGAACATCGGCAACGGGAGTCACACTGTTTCCTTATCAAACGGTGCCAATCTAAGCGGTGGCCTCGTACAAACCGGCGGCAGCATCGATCTCAGCGTCAACGCATCGAAGATGAAAGTCCTGAGCACCAATCCGCTGACGCTCAACTCCGGAAACATAGGCGCAGGATCAACGATTACCTTTGATATTGCCGGCGGAGGCCCAGCCGGTGCGCCAATACTCGATTCTACCGGACAGGTAACCATTGATGCCGACGCACGACTGACAGCGACTGTTTCCAGCATCATCCAAGACACCCAAGTCTTTACGGCCGTGAGAGCCGGATCACTTAGCATTGGCGCACCGTTAGACCAACTCGTGACAGCGCCAGATTCATTTATGAATAATCTCGATTTCTCCATGAATCCTAATGATCCGAATTCGATTTTGCTGACTGTGGAGCGCAAATCGGCGGAACAGCTAGGCCTCGGCCAGAATTTCACGTCGATTTACAATTCGTTCGCCACGGCGCTGAACAGCGACAAGCCCGTCGCCACAGCATTGGCATCTCTCCAGACACAAGAAGAGTTTCGTAGCGGCATGTTGCAACTCTTGCCGGACACCAGCGGCGCAACCTTACAAGCCGCCATCAATAATCAAGACATGGGCACCGGCATGATTCGCCGCCGCCTTGTCGCTGTGGCCAAAAGCGGACTACCCAATCACGCGCAAGGCGATGTCGCTGGATTTTGGGCGCAGGCATTGGGCGGATATTCGGAACAGGATGCGAGAGGCGAACAGCCCGGATTCTCGATTTGGGGCCTTGGCATCGCCATCGGTGCCGACATGCCCATCTTTGAAAAAACCCACATCGGCTTCAGCGTGTTGGAGGCATGGCAATCGGCCAGTCTGAACGTCTCGAACAACTCCCCTGTGGAATTTTATACGACACAGCTCAGCGCATACGCTCGCCATCAAAGCGAGCGCTTCTACACCCAGGGTATTGTGACAGCTGCGTACAATACCTACGACACCGAACGGAAAATTGATTTCGGCGGGCTAAACCGTACAGCAGTCGGCTCCTGGGATGGTTACCAGTGGGGAGGAAGCATCGAGACCGGAGCTTTCTTCAATTGGAACCTCTACCAGCTGTCCCCGTACGTGCGCGCCGCCTATGTGAATGTCCACGAAGACGGCTATACGGAAACATTGGGCGGCGATGGGATTAATCTGATCGTCGGAGACAAGGATGCGGATTCCGTTCGCGGATCGATCGGCTTTACTCTGGATCGCGATTTCCCAATTTATTATGATTCCTATGTAGAAGCGGAGTTTCGCGCAAACTACACCCGCGACATCCTCAACGATCCGTTTACGCTCGCGGCCAATTTCGTCGCTGGCGACACGCCGTTTACGGTTTCGTCGAACAAACGGAATCCTAATCGCATTAATCTAGGTATCGGCATCGCACACAAGGACAGCTATTCGTCTGTCAGCGTTGATTACGACACCGAGTTGGCGAGCGGATATATGTCCCACACCGCAGCCATCACGGCCCGGTTTAGATTTTAAACCCAGGACTGATGCGGCCGCCTCGTAAGAGAGGCGGCCTGCTTCACCCTGATGCTTGGCCTATATTAAAGCTGAGTTGGGTTAGGCGCGTCGCCGTAGACGTCCTTTGGATCGAACGTCTTCTCGGATTCTTCAAAAGCAAGCTGCTCGACAGCAGACTCCACGCTCCCGCCCAAAGGTATGGACCGGTAGAAGCACGAACGGTAGCCCACGTGACAGCTGGCGCCTGATCCACCCACCTGCACGCGCAACCAGACCGCATCCTGATCGTCATCAATGCGCATTTCCACCACGCGCTGAACGAGACCGCTGGTCGCTCCTTTGTGCCAAAGGGCGTTGCGGCTACGGCTCCAGTAGTGCGCTTCGGCGGTTTCTATGGTCTTGGTGAGCGCCTCGGCGTTCATGTAGCCATGCATCAGAAGCTCGCCAGACTCTGCGTCCGTGGTGACGACCGGAATAAGGCCCTGGCCGTCAAATTTCGGTGCGAGGGTTGATCCCTCCTCCACTTGCTCAACACTGAGTCGGCGCCCGAAAACGGACTGATTTTGGCTCGTCATGGTTCAATTCCCGTGATTAACGCTTAGGCCTCCGCAGAGACAGGGTGCTGATGCCGCCTCGCGCCTCATTTGTCAACGCCGGCAGATAAGTCACCCGGCCCTGCAGCTATCCAGCCAGGCTCATCTAGGCCCAGCGCCCGACTTTGCAATCCCGCAGCCGATGCGCTATAGCCCGGCGTCAGAAACGTCTCCCAGCCCTGTCCGACAAGCCGGCATATGTCCTTGTTTCTTTACAATACTTTGGCCCGCGCAAAGCAGGCGTTTGAACCGGCAGATCCTGACCGGGTGACGATGTATGTGTGCGGCCCGACGGTCTACAACCATGCTCATATCGGCAATGCCCGCCCGGCTGTTGTCTTTGATGTGTTGTTTCGCCTCTTGAGGCATCAATTCGGCGCCGAAAACGTCGTTTATGCGCGCAATTTCACGGATGTTGACGACAAAATCAACGCGGCGGCGG
>JAUIGX010000118.1 GCA_030432435.1 Alphaproteobacteria bacterium | reverse complement strand
CGACTGCTTGCCAGTCATTTTCGCTCAACGAGACGTCCAAACCGGGCAAAACGACTGCGCCGCCGTCCATTCGTGCGATCACATCTAAAAGGTCTGCGGTTGCGGGAATGCTGCCTGTGGATCCGGCCGCAATCACCGGTCCAGTTGCGCCGCCCGCAGCCCAAATCCGCGCCTGCGCGGCAAAAACCCGGTTGCGGTGATCGGCCGAATCAATCGCGCCCTGGTCCTTCAAAATCTCCGGCCAGGCGCTCGTTAAAATACCTAGAAATTCCAGGGTGATCTGCCAGTGCGCGGCGTACTCCTCGGGCACCAGGTCGGCCAACTTTTCGAACGGCACTTGCTCGGTTTGCACCTGATCGAGAAACTTTCCAAGTTCTTCGGCCAGGCGAATGGCTTGTTCGGCGGTCGTGTCGCCGCGTGCTTGAATTAGGCGCGCCAGCAAAAGCTGCCGCTTGAGCGGCGCAATGGGCGGCGGAATATTTTCCGCGGCTTCAGCAACGCCGAACGCAGAAAAAAGAACGTCTTCTTCATCTAAATCATTCAGCGGCATCAAGCGCGGCAGCAGTAACGGCTTGCCGCCGCTGAGCCGCAAAAAGGCTTCGCGTAAACTGCGGCAGGCGCGCCGCGTCGGTAACAGAACGGTTATGGCGGCAAGGACCAGGGCGTTATCACCGGCATCGTCAAGAATGCCGCGGGCCAGAGCATCCACAAACGGCAGGTGCGGCGCGATGGTGAAGACGGCGGGCTTCGCCTTCGCCAAGTCTTGCCATGTTTTGGGCGCCGTCGTCATCGCGCGCGCAGCAACGCATCGGTTGTCACAACCGCGCCCGGCGTTCCAACGTGAAACCACGCGCCGTCGTGGACCACACCTTTTAGCCGGTGCGCCGCAAGGGCCCTGTCCCACAGCTTGTTCATGGAAAACGGCACGGCCTTTTCGCCGGCCAGAATGCGCGGATGGATGATCTGAATGCCGGTGTACGCATAGGGCGCGCGCGCAGCCTTGCCGCGCCGGGTCAAACGGCCATCGCTGTCCATAAAAAAGTCTCCCGCGCCGTCAAATCCGTGGGCGGTTTCCATGGGATGGACAAGCATCAGAACATCCTGTTCGTCCGAATTCCAGTGATCAGCGAGCCGGGTCAGCGCGGGTGTAGCGCCATCGAGTGTTACAGTATCACAGCCGAACACGAATATGGGCTCACCTCCGAGCAACGGCAGGGCTTTAACAAGACCGCCGCCGGTATCAAGTAACTGTTCGGTTTCGTCGGAAATTGCGATAGCCGGGTTTCGCCGCGTTTCCAAATGGATGATCATCTGCGGCGCGAGGTAATGGACGTTCACGACGGCGCGCGGCACTCCGGCGGCAGCTAGCTGATCAAGCGGCCAGTCGATCAGGGCTTTGCCGCCGACTTTGATCAACGGCTTTGGTGTGTGTTCGGTCAGCGGTCTCATGCGCGTGCCAAGGCCTGCGGCAAGAAACATCGCCGCTTGGGGCATGATGCCGCTCATGGGTTTAAGGTCCGCAGTGATTGCGGTACATGCGCGTCAAACCATGCTCTCAAATCATTCAGCGCGGGATGCGCAAGACATTGATCCATATACCGCCACAGGCGCGGCATATGTTCGAGGTAGTGGGGTTTGCCGTCGCGGAGTTTTAACCGCGCGAAGGTGCCGATCACGCGCACATGGCGCTGTGCGGCCATCACTGCCCATGAGATTTCAAAGTCGTCAGGCGTCAGAGATGGAAAGGCCTTCAAATACCTTTGCTTCATGTCGGCGATCACGGAAGGGTCTACATCGCGCCGGGCATCTTCCAGCAGCGACATGAGATCGTAGGTGACCGGGCCGGCCACAGCGTCTTGAAAGTCGAGCAGACCACAGGCTTTGATTCCGGTGCGCTCCGGCAGCAGCAGCAGATTGTCCACATGATAGTCAAATAGCACTAGCGATGTAGGTGCTTTCCAGGCTAGCGGCAACAGGGCCTGCCAGATCGAATTGTAGTCATCCATCGCGGATGAAGAGAGCGCCGGCGCATCGATGAGCGGCAGGTACCACTCCTGTAAGCGGCCGACTTCTTCAAGCAGGCGCGGTGTGTCGTAAGGCTTCACGCCTGCCGGCACGGCTTGCCTTTCAGGTAAACGATGCAGGGCGATCAACGCGTCTGTAGCCAAAGTATAGAGCGCACGTTCCTCCTGACCTTGCGCGAGGAGCCGCGTGTATGTGCCGTCTCCTAAATCTTCCAGAAGAAGAAGACCTGCCTCCGCGTCTTCGGCCAAGACTTCGGGAACAGAGAATCCTTGCTTGAACAAATGCCGGGCAATCCGAACGAAAGGGCGGATGTCTTCTTGCGGCGGCGGAGCGTCCATGAGAACGATGCGCCCCCGCCGATCTTCAATGCGGTCGTATTTGCGAAACGACGCATCCCCAGCAAGGCGCCAGCGTTTGGCCCTGTCCCAGCCGTGGCGCTGGAGAAACGCGGTGATAACGGCTTCACGATGGGCGGGCATGGCTTACCACTTCAAGCGCCCGCTCGCGCCAGTTCGATTTTCCAGAAAGCCGAATAGAGCGCGCGGTTTCCCCGGGGGCTGACGAGAGCGCAATCTCTAACGGGGCACGCGGCATATAGGGGCCTAGACGCTCGGGCCATTCAATCAAGGTTATGCCGCCAGCTTGCGCATCTTCCAGCCCCAGCTCAAGCACATCATCGGGCGTCTCAAGGCGATAGAGATCGAAGTGCCAAATTGTTCCGCGCTGTGTCTCGTAGGTCTGCACCAGCGTAAATGTGGGGCTCACAACTTCTTCGTCCGTCCCGGCGAGATGTTGAATGAACCCCCGCGCAAATGTGGTCTTGCCAGCGCCGAGCGCGCCCTTAAGGATAATCACGTCGCCGGGCTGAACGACTTCGGCCAGGGCCGCGCCGAACGCCATTGTGTCTTGCTCCAACGGCAACAACAGTGCGCTGTTCTCTGGTGCAGTAAACACTTCGGACATCAAATGACTCTACTGCCCGGCTATGCGTGTTTCATCGGAATTCGCAGATCCGCCGACCGGTAGGCGGCAGGCGACTAAAATATCTACACCATCTGCATCGGTGGTAAGCGAGCCGCCGTGCAGTTCTGCAATACGCTGGGCGAGATAAACGCCAAGTCCGGCATGTGTCTGACCGTTTGCCGCGTGGCGGACAGAGAACGTAACATCATCACCTGCGGCGCCCATGCGCTCAGCCGATAGAATGATGCGTTCGCCATCGGGAATATTTTTTAGCGCGCCGGTGAGCAAATGATACAAGGTTTGCTTGATGCGTGCGGCATCGCCCACCATCCAGCCGATGTCGGTTGTGCACGCGATTTCAAGACTGGCCCCATGCCGTTTGACCGCTTCACGGGTCATGGTCGCTACCCTGTTCACCACATCGAAAATATCAAAGGAATCCAGGTGCAGGGTTTGGTGGCCCGTCTCGACGCCCGCCAGATCCCTGACGTCTTCGATCAACGTCTTGAGAGTGTTTGAGGCATCAATGATGTCCTGAACGACGGCGGCAGGTTGCCCCGGCTTAATGCTTGCTAGCCGCTTGGCGAGACCGCCGATAGCCAAGACCGGGCCTTCTAATTCAAACGCGACATTCCCCAAAAATTCGGTGCGCAGCTTGTCGGTGGCCGTCAGCGCTTCGGCGCGGCCGCGTAGGGTTTGGGCGACGCGCTCCGGAGCCGATACATCGTTATAGCAAAACAGTACGCCGCCATCCGGCAGGGGCACTGAAATGAATTCGAGCACCGACTTGTCTGCGCGAATTACCCGGCCTTGCTGGGCTGAACGCTGCTTGTCGCTATCCAGCGCGGCCAGCATGACGGTTCGGTGGCGCAGCCACACGGTCGTGTCATCGAAGAACTCTTGGAAAGCGTCGATTACATCGCCCATCACCGGCCCTTCGCGTAAGGATTCGAGATCGAGTCCCCATAGGTCTGCGAATGCCGGATTGGCGAGGCGGAGTTCTCCCTCCGCGCCGAACACGGCGACGGCTTCTTGCAGATTGTCGATGGTTTCGCGTTGAACGGCGATCAATGTGTTGTATGAGCGCTCCAGCGCAAGTTTGTCGGTGATATCTTCGTAGGTGGTCAAGAGCCCGCCCATCGGGTGAGGGGCAATAACGCGCCGCAAAGTGCCGCCGCCCGGTAGGTGCAAGACGTCTTCTGTAGGTTCGAGAAGCGATGTGAACCGCGCGAGTTCTTTGTCCTTGTAGGCTGGAAAGTCGGCAACTTCGGGCAAGCGCCGTTCGGCCCGCAAGGCGTCTAGAACCGTGGCGTAAGTGGGGCTTTCTTTAAGCCATTCGAGGTTCAAATCCCAAAGTTCGGCGTACGCGGTATTGAAAAAGATCAAGCGCGTGTCTGGACCGAATATGGCGATGGCCGTTCCGAGGCGTTCAAGAACTTCGGCATGGGCCGCGGCCTCGCGTTTGAGCCGGGTCTCCAACTCTTCTTGCCGGGTGATGTCGTATGCCGAGCCGGCTGTCATTCGGCCGGTACCGTCGGAGAAAAGCGGAGCGGCGGTGCCTTGCGCGGCTTCGTTGCTCTCACTATCGACCGGCGATTCTACCACTTCCATCAATCGCCGGCTGCCGTCGATCACCATATGAAACGGTCCGCGCCGAGTTTCCCCGGCCGCGCGTGCCGCCGCGGCCAATGCGCGGACTTCACGTACGGCCACGCGCGGCGCAATTTCCCGGCCGCGCGCAACAACGTCCGGGGCGTCCCGGGCATCCACCGCTGTCACGTACGCTTCGTTGCAATAAATCAGGGAGAGATCGTCATCGCGGAGCCAAACCGGATGGGTGACACCACTGAGGGCGGCTTTCAGAAGGTCGCATTCGCGCCTGAGAGCGATGGATTCTTCCGTCAATGTGTCGACCGCGGCCACGCCCTCGGTCACATCGTTCATCCACACCACGTCGGCCATAGTGCGCCCGGTTCCGTCGAGCGCGCGAATGCCTCGCGCCTGAATACGCCGTCCAGTGGCGGTGTGATCAAGATCGACTTCGAAGCCGCTCCCACCGCTACGCATGACGTCAATTGCGGTTTGCAACCGATCCTGCGAAGGCTGGTCAAAGCCCTCCAAAATATCGTGAAAGCCCGAGTCCATGCCGCGGAAGAGATCGAGCAACACGGCGAGCCGTCTTGAACAATATCCCGCCGCTCGGAATTCAGGCAGGGCTACCGTGTCTTCGTCGTCTTCGGCCTGGGGTTGGTGAAACCACGCAAAATAGCCTTCCGGCGCGGTTTCAAGCGCGGCTTGAACGGCGTCGCGGGTGTAGAGCGCCCGGCTAGATTCGCGCTCGGCGCGCAGCCAGTGACGGTGCTGACGCCAAAGCGCCCACGCTGCCGGCGGAACCAGCAGTAACACCGCGACCAGTCCGGTAATCACCGGCGGCGTCAGCAGCTCCGTAATGTCGCTGGTCACCGCACCCCTCTTTAAACCCTTTCGCCCGCCCCAGCGGGACGGCTGGGGCGTTTAGTACACCCACTATACGGTGAAGGGCCTAATAGCGGTAGGTCTCCGGCTTGAACGGCCCTTTTGTCTCGACCCCGATATAAGCAGCTTGGGCCGGCGAGAGCTTCGTGAGCTTCGCGCCAACCTTGGCCAAATGGAATTCGGCGACCTTTTCGTCGAGGTGCTTCGGCAGCACATAGACCTTGTTTTCGTAGTTGTCGCCGTTGTTCCAGAGTTCCATCTGCGCCAGCACTTGATTGCTGAAAGAGGCGCTCATCACGAAGCTGGGGTGGCCGGTGGCGCAGCCCAGGTTCACGAGCCGACCTTCGGCCAGAAGAATGATCCGCTTGCCGTCCGGGAATTCGATTTCGTCCACTTGCGGCTTAACATTGTGCCACTTGAAGTTTTTCAGGGCTTCGACCTGAATTTCCGTGTCGAAATGCCCGATGTTGCAGACGATGGCCCGGTCTTTCATGTTCCGCATGTGATCGACGGTAATCACATCCAAGTTGCCGGTGGCGGTGACAAAAATATCACCTTGCGATGCGGCTTCGTCCATGGTGACGACCTGATAGCCTTCCATTGCGGCTTGCAGAGCGCAGATGGGATCGACTTCCGTGACCATGACCCGGCATCCGGCTTGACGCATGGACGCGGCGGAGCCCTTGCCGACATCGCCAAAGCCGTTCACCACGGCGACCTTGCCGGCCATCATGACGTCGGTCGCGCGGCGGATGCCGTCGACCAAGCTTTCGCGGCAGCCATAAACGTTGTCGAACTTAGACTTGGTGACGCTGTCGTTCACGTTGATGGCGGGGAAAGGCAGGCGGTTGTCTTTGGCCATCTGATACAGCCGATGCACGCCCGTCGTGGTTTCTTCGCTGACGCCGCGCAGGCTTGCTTTGACCTTTGAATACCAGCCGGGCTGTTCTTTGAGGCGCTTGGCGATTGAGGCGAAAAGCACTTCTTCTTCTTCGTTGCCGGGCTTGGCGATTACAGATGGGTCGGTTTCTGCCTGGGCGCCGAGAATGATCAGCAACGTGGCGTCGCCGCCGTCATCGAGAATGAGGTTCGGCGCTCCGCCGTCACTCCATTCAAAAATCCGATGGGTGTACTGCCAGTATTCTTCCAAGGTCTCGCCCTTGTGCGCGAACACCGGCGTGCCGCCGTCGGCAATCGCGGCCGCGGCGTGGTCCTGTGTGGAGAAGACGTTGCACGAGGCCCAGCGAATATCGGCGCCGAGGTGTTTGAGTGTTTCGATCAATACCGCCGTTTGGATCGTCATATGGAGCGATCCGGCAATGCGTGCGCCCTTCAGTGGCTGCTTGCTGCCGTATTCCGAGCGCATGGCCATCAGGCCCGGCATTTCGGTCTCTGCAATGGCTATTTCCGTATGGCCCCACGCGGCAAGCCCGATATCCTTCACCTTGTAATCGCTAAAAGTCATAACGCTCTGTCTCCTTGAACGCCGTCCGGCGTATGTGATGGGGGCCGCGTACCTAGGGCCGGCGCGCCGTATAGCAGCCGGGCGAGAATCGGGCAACCGGCAGGCCTATTTGGCCTGGGCAATGTAGTCCAAGAGAACCTTTAGGCGCGCGGGGTCCGATTCGCTCGTCAGACGCCGTACGCGCCCGGTAATGGCCGCTAAATTGAGGTCTAAAACGGCCTTTTTGACCCGAGGGAGATTGGCCGGGGCCATAGACAGCTCGGTGATCCCGAAGCCAAGCAAAATGGGTGTCAGGCGTTCGTCACCGGCCATTTCTCCGCAAACGGACACGGGGATGCCGGCGGCCGACGCGGCCTCGGCGGAAAACTGGATAAGGCGCATAACGGCCGGATGAAGCGGATTGTAAAGATAGGCGACTTGCTCGTCTGATCGGTCAATGGCGAGGGTATACTGGGTCAGGTCGTTGGTGCCGATCGCGAAAAAATCGGCTTCAGCAGCGAGGGCATCGGCGGCAAGCGCCGCGCCGGGAATTTCGATCATAACGCCGACCGGCGGCAAGGGATCGGCAATTTTTGCGCCGCGCCGCCTAAGCTTGCGCGCGACGCGGGCCATGATGTCCCGGACCTCTTTAATTTCATCGACGATGCATACCATGGGCAGCAAGATACGGACCGGCCCCATTGCTCCGGCCCGCAGGATCGCAGCCAGTTGCGTCATCAGTATTTTTCGGTGTGCTAGCGCGAAGCGAATGCCGCGCAGCCCCAACACCGGATTGGGGCCGGGTTTTAGTCCAACCGAATCTCCGAGTTTGTCGGCGCCGACATCCAGAATGCGAATTGTAAGGGGCCGGCCGGCCAGCTTCTTGACGACCTGGGATAACTCCGCGAATTGCTGGTCTTCGGTGGGTAACGTGTCGCGGTTCAAAAACATGAACTCGCTGCGGAACAGTCCAATCCCTTCCGCGCCTGACGCGGCCACGGCATCAAGTTCCGAGGGCAGTTCGATGTTGGCCAGCAGATGTATTCGAAATCCGTCCTTTGTGACCGCAGCGACGGATTTTAGTTTTTTCAGGGATTGCTGGGATCTTAGGAACCTCGCCCGTTTCAGACGATACGTGCGGAGTGTATCGGCAGAGGGCGCGACAAAGACTTTGCCGGTTGAGCCGTCAACGATGATGGCCTCACCGTTTTTGACGTCGTCAATCAACCCGGGCGCCGCGACAACGGCGGGCAAGCCCAGCGACCGTGCAACGATAGCCATGTGACTTTCGACACCGCCCAATGTTGTCGCGAGGCCGACAATACGGTCCGGATCAAGTAGCGCGGTATCGGCCGGAGAAAGTTCGTCGGCGACAACCACGGCATTTTTCGGCAAGTCATCAATTCCGGCCGGTGCCGCGTGCCCAAGGCTCGCCACTAGCCGCCGCCCGACCTCCCGGATATCCGAAATACGCTCGGACAAGTACTGATCTTCCATGGCCGCGAAGGCTTCGGCCATAAGGCCGATTTCTTTGACCACGGCGGCCTCGGCGTTGATGCGCTCCGAAGCGATTCGTTTTTGAACGCCGCGTACTAATCGCGACCCGCTGAGCATTTGCAGATGGGCGTCGAGAATGTATCCGAGCTCCTCGCCAGCAGCGCTATTCATTCGTTGCGCCTGACTTTGAAGGTCGCTGACGTACTCGGCTGCTTTGGTGGCGGCTTCGAGCAGGCGGTGCTGCTCTACTCGAATTTTTGTGAGGGGAATGCGCCGCTCTCGTACTTGGACGACGGCGCGTGAATCGTATCTATGGACAACGCCGATAGAAATGCCGGCGCCGACGGGCTGACCTTCAAAAACGCGCTCGCGACTTTCAGAATCGCCCGAGACTTTCGCTTTATTCTTCATCGAATTTATTTGCCACCAAAGCGCAGAGCGCTTCCATTGCCTCGGTCGCGTCCGGACCGGTAGTTTTGATTTCAATCGTCGAGCCTTGACCGGCAGCCAGCATCATAAGGCCCATTATCGATCCACCGGATACTTCAGAAACGCCACGAGACACGAGTATGTCGGCCTCAAACCTTGCGGCAGTTTTGCAGAATTTCGCTGCGGCGCGCGCGTGCAAGCCTTTGCTGTTGCATATTTCTACTTGGCGCTGCAGCTGATCAGCCATCGGTCTTGGTCCAAACTTTACTGTGAGCTGTGCTGCTCTTGCATTGGAATTGCCTTAGCGCAGTGCGCTAGTCGTCTGTTTTTTCCTGGGCGAGAAGAGCCGAGGCGATGTTGATGTATTTGCGTCCGGCCTCCTGGGCGTGTGCGACCGCCGATTGCAGTGATTCGGTTACGCGCACTGAAGCCAATTTAATAAGCATGGGCAAATTGACGCCGGCAATGACTTCGACGGGGGCGTTTTCCATTATCGAAATCGCAAGGTTTGAGGGTGTGCCGCCAAACATATCGGTGAGGACCACCACGCCTTCCCCGGCGTTCACGGCCTCTACGGCTTTAACAATGTCGGCGCGGCGTTGCTCCATATCGTCTTCCGGGCCAATGCAGACGGTCGCGATTTGAGTCTGTTGCCCTACGACATGTTCCATTGCGGCGACAAGTTCGTCGGCGAGGCGGCCATGGGTAACCAG
The DNA here is from genome assembly GCA_030432435.1 of Alphaproteobacteria bacterium. Lineage (GTDB taxonomy): Bacteria > Pseudomonadota > Alphaproteobacteria > Rhodospirillales > Rhodospirillaceae > UBA11612. The sequence goes on along the minus strand of JAUIGX010000118.1, from coordinate 681 downwards.
TACCAAGCCGATAAGCGGTTTTGTTTGTGACATGAACCAGAGCGGACCTTAAATTTTGTGCGCCTCGAAAGCATATAGCTCATTCGAGAAGGGGCCGCAGCTTACCCAATCAGCCTCGGCTATGCGACCCTAACTTGGGCGCAGTTTTACGGGTTTTTTTGGCCTGGGCGCGTCGGCGGTGTGCCGGCGGCATGGATGTCGCGGTGTCGGACCGTTGGGGTTAAATTCTTACTGCGAAGCCATGCGTTCAGGCGCTCAGTGACGTAGACCGAGCGATGCCGACCGCCGGTGCAACCTACGGCGATTGTCAGGTAGCTTTTTCCCTCGGCCTCGTAGAGCGGCAGGAGCGGTTCTAGCAATCGGGTCACGCCGTCGAGAAATGTAGAGAGGGGAAGGTCGTTCGCCATGAAGGCGGCGATCTCTTCATCCAGACCGGTGAGAGGCTTGAGTTCAGGGACATAATGTGGATTTTTCAAGAACCGCACGTCGAAAACCAAATCGGCGTCGCGGGGCAATCCGTAGCGGTAGCCAAAGGACATAAGAAAAATCTGCAGGGGCCGGAGCTTCGACCCGCTGTACTGTCCGAGCAAGATGCGCTTCAGGTCAGTTGGCGCTAGACGGGACGTGTCGATGACCAAGTCCGCATGTTCGCGTACCGGCGCGAGTAGGCGGCGTTCGGTT
>JAUIGX010000117.1 GCA_030432435.1 Alphaproteobacteria bacterium | reverse complement strand
AACTTATATCGGTTGGATTCTGAACGGTGTGCGCGGAGGCCTAGCCGCAGGATTGCTGTTTGTGCTGCCGGGGTTCATAGCCATCCTGCTCTTGAGCTTTGTATACGTTGGGTTCCGTGACGTCGGCGTAGTGGCGGGTTTGTTTTTCGGTATCAAGGCTGTGATTCTTGCCGTTGTCTTGGATGCTGTGCGGCGGATCGGTGCGCGAGCCCTCAAGACCGGTGTTTTGTGGAGCATTGCCGCCGCAGCGTTCATCGGCATCTTTTTTCTCGATGTGCGTTTTCCCGTCATTGTCATTGGCGCAGGAATTTTAGGATTTCTGGGCGCACGATTCCGGCCCACACACTTTATTGCAACCGCACCCGCCGAGGCGTCGGAGGTGTCCGACAGTCGCGCCTCTCCGTCATGGAAGCGCGCGGTCAAAATCATCGGTATTTTCGTACCGCTGTGGTTTGCCCCCATTGTCCTCGCCCTATGGTTTTTTGGCGGCGAGAGCGTGTTTGTTCACCTGGGTTTGTTTTTCAGCAAAATGGCTGTGGTGACCTTTGGCGGGGCTTACGCGGTGCTGTCGTATGTCGCGCAGGAAGCAGTTCAAAATTTTGGCTGGCTCAGGCCGGGGGAGATGGTCGACGGCTTGGGGCTCGCCGAAAGCACGCCGGGGCCTTTGATTCAGGTCGTGCAGTTTGTCGGCTTTCTGGCCGCATTTCGAGATTCCGGCGGACTAGACCCCTGGACGGCGGCTGTGCTCGCCTCGTTGCTGGTGACCTGGGTGACGTTCGTGCCCTGCTTTCTGTGGATTTTTCTGGGAGCGCCGTACATCGAGCGGTTGCAGGGGAACCGTCAACTTTCTGCAGCCCTGTCGGCAATTACCGCAGCAGTGGTGGGTGTTATCCTCAATCTCGCGATCTGGTTTGCGCTGAATGTCTTGTTTGCGGCGGTTGCGGAAATTCATGCTTACGGCCTGAGATTTTATGTGCCTGCTTTACCGACTTTAGATGTGGCCGCTGTGATCATGTCTGCAGTCGCCATGATCGCGTTGCTGCGGTTCAAGGTCGGCATGCTTCCGACCCTCGGCGCGGGCGCGCTGTTAGGTGTGGCGTATAAGCTCGTCTAGAGAGTGAAGCCCAAGACGATGATGGGGCGGTGTGATATGGATAACGTTCAATTTGCGCGGGGGAGCGCCTAGATGAGTTTTCAGAAATTCGCAATGATGTGGCTCGTGGGGTTTGGGCTGGCTTGGGGTTCCGCGAGCGCGGCCGAACCCGAAGCGGTGATGGAAATGCCCGAGCTTAGTGCCGCCGCTGCTAAAATTATTGTGACGGAAGAGGATATCTCCGACAGGCCTTACCGCGTTCTCGGTCAGGTGTTTGTGCGCGCGAAGAAGGTCGGCATCATCGACCGTCCGCCGATTGAAGAGAAAGTTGATATTCTGCTCAGGGCGGACGCCGCGGGGCTCGGTGCGGACGCGGTTATAAATGTGCGGCGCGAACGTAACGGTGTTTCGGTTTTTAATTTGGGATATATGGACGGTATTGGCACGGCTGTTGCGTTTGGGGGGAGTAGCACTGCCGCTACGGCGCCTCAGACCGTCCCGGATGCGCCGTCTCGTCCGCAGACGGGCGCAGCACCGCAAGTCGCTGCACGCCCTCCGGCGGGTGCCAATCCTGTAGATCCTCTAACGAGCTTTTTGAACGCCGTGAACGCAGGAAATGCGGATGCGACCTCCGCATTGTTTGCCGATGATGCGAGTATTGAAGACCCGGCCGGAAGCAGGCCGATCGCAGGGCGTGGCGCGGTGGAGTCCTATATCGCAGGGCTGATGGCGCGCGGCGCACGATTCGAAATGGTGTTGCCGGTCGGCAATTCGGGCATGGGCGCGGCCGCGATGGCGGTTCGCGTGCATACGGGCAGTAGTGTGGAAAGCACCATTCACGCTTTCACATACGGTCCCAACGGGATGATCTCGAAGTTGACGATTTACCGCGACCCCACCCTTCGCTGAGACCATTCCGCTTCTTTTTATTGAAATATCGTGTGTCTGATCTGAACCGGTGCCGCGATGCCGGGCACGGTGATTGGGCGCGATTACACTTTCGTGTCAGACAGCATTTGAATCTGAACTGTCATTATCGGATTCGATTACAGAACATTATGATCCGCGCGAATCGTCCGTATTTGAGTGGGATCGCACGAAGTGAGCACGCAGGATTTTGCCCAGGTTTTAAGAACTCGCATTTCCCGACGCCGTCATATCAAGCAACTTGCCGGGTCTGTAGCGGCCGGCCTGTTTCCGGCCGGAGCGTTGTGGGCTGATGATGAGCGTCCGGACAGCGCGTCAAGCCTGACGTTTTCGGAACTGCCTCACGGTTATGATGAGCATCATCACGTTGCACCTGGGTACAAGGCGGACATCCTCATTCGGTGGGGAGACGCGTTATTTGCCGATACAGCAGTTTTTGCGCCGGGCCGACAGACTCCCGATCAGCAAATCGGTCAGTTCGGATACAACAACGACTTCGTCGAATATTTACCGCTTCCCCTTGGTTCAGCTAATTCCGAGCATGGTTTGCTTTGTGTCAATCATGAGTACACCAATGCGCACCTGATATTTCCCGGCTACACAGATCGCCGGGACGCTGTTTCGCGCCTGACCGAAACGCAGATGCGGGTCGAGCAGGAAGCCGTCGGCATGTCCGTTGTCGAAGTGAAGAAGACGAACGGCAGTTGGAGCGTTGTCAAAGACAGCCGCTACGCACGCAGGATCACGGCTCATACACCGATGGTTCTAACGGGTCCGGCCGCCGGCCACGCGCGCCTTATGACTGGCGCTGACCCGACGGGCCGCGCGGTACTTGGTACTCTTGGAAATTGTGCAGGAGGGGTTACGCCCTGGGGCACGGTTCTATCCGCGGAAGAGAACTTCCAGGACGCCTTCTGGGGCGACCGGGATAAAGCCGCGAAGCGCGCGCCGTTGGAGCGGCGCGGCTGGGATAGTTTCGGTACGGGGCTGACGGCACAGGCCCGTACGCGGCAGTCAGATGCACCGGTTGAAAAATATCCGAACACCGGGTGGCACCGAATAGACGCTAGATTTAACATTGAAAAAGAGCCGCATGAGTCCAATCGATTTGGCTGGATTGTGGAAGTTGATCCTTACGAACCGCAGTCCATCCCCAAAAAGAGAACGGCTTTGGGACGCTTCCGGCACGAAGCCGCGACGGTTGCGGCTAAGCCGGGCCAACGCGCGGTGGTGTATAGCGGCGACGATCAGGAGTTTCAGTTTGTTTATAAGTTCGTATCGCGCCTGAACTTCGAGCCGGGCAATCGGCCCCACAACATGAACCTGCTCGACGATGGCGATGTATACGCGGCAAAATTCAATGCCGATGGAACCGGCGAGTGGATACGACTGAACGTGGGTGCAGACGGTGACCTTGGCGCGGCCTTGATCGATGTGCGCCATGTTGCGGCAGCAGCTGGAGCGACGCCCATGGACCGACCCGAGGACATTGAAACCTCGCCGGTTACGGATTGCACATATCTGACGCTGACGAAAAATAGCAATCGGCAAGCGGGAGACGAAGATGGCCCGAACCCGCGCGCGCAGAATTACTGGGGGCAGATTATTGAAATCAGATCTCCCGGCGAAGACGGCCAGCGTGATCATACCGCGGCTACGTTCGAGTGGGACGTTTTGGCGCTAGGCGGTGATCCGAACGATATATCCGATGATGCGTCCGGGCGGCCGCACGCGCAGACCAGCCGGAACGGTTGGTTTGCCAACCCAGACAACCTCGCCTTTGATCCCAAGGGCCGCCTTTGGGTGGGGACCGACGGTATGCCAGATTCAGCGCCAAAAGCTTCGGGCGGCGTACCGGTTCACGACGGGGTATGGGCCATGGATGTGGCGGGTGAGGGGCGTGCGCTGCCGCGGCATTTTTTTGGGTGCCCCGTTGGCGCGGAGTTGAGCGGTCCGTGTTTTACCCCGGACGGACGGACGATGTTTGCGGCGGTCCAGCATCCTGCGGACGAGCCGGGAAGTACGTTCGAAACCCCCGCAAACCGGTGGCCGGATTTCGATCCCGCCCTGCCGCCCCGTCCCTCTGTGGTGGTGATTACAAAGGGCGACGGCGGCGAAATCGGCAGTTAAGGCTCTCTGTCGTTTTGAAATTTGCCCCAACTTTGCCGCACCCGCGCCTTTGGGATGCCGAAATATGGGTGCTTCATGAACCATCGGACCTATGGATTGAGGGCTTGGTTATGGAACGCATAGATCGCTTTTTTGATGTTTACGAACGGGTGTTGCCGCCGTGGTTCGGCGATGCGGCGGTAGCTGCCGTTCTTTTGAGCCTGCTGGCTTTTTTCTTCGCATAGGGCCGCGAGCATAGGGTTGCCCAGAGCCTTGGACTCGGGTCTTAGACGATCCGGTTGAACCACATCATTGACAGCAGCGCTGACATGACTGCCAGGGCAACGGCGAGAGCCGAGAAAAGCGCTGTGATTTCCGTCTCTTTCTTCTCCAAAACCAACTGCGTGTTAAGACCCTGATAGATTTCTTTCAGGTCCACCGCTGTGCCAGCATAGAAGTATTCGCCGCGTGTTATCTCCGCGATGGACTTCAGAGTCTCTTCATCCAGACGCACGCGCATGGACCAGCCTTCGAAACCGAGAGATGTGCCCGCCGGTGTGCCGACGCCGACGGTATACACGCGTATGCCTTTCTTGGCGGCGAGGCGCGCAGCTTCTACCGGATCGGGCCCGGTGGTCGCTTGCCCGTCGGTCAGCAAAATGATTACGGCCGACTGATAGGAACCGGGTTCGACCGGCTCTTCTTCTTTTTGAGGTTCGTTTTCCCCACCCATGATTGGTCCGAGACTTCGTTCCATACTGGATAAGCCGCCCAGCGGCATGCCGCGCCGGCGATGGTCGCGCCAACGGTCGCGGCCCATAGAGCCGAGGTCGAAATTTGCGTTGGGGAAGACTTCCTGCAACGCCACAAGAAGGCCGCTGCCGATCGCGGTGCCGCGGTGGGTGGTGAAGCGGTCGATGGCGCCGAGGACATCTTCCCGGACAAAAGTAGGAGGCTGCACGGTTAGGGCAGTGCCTGCAAATGCGACAACGCCGACCCGCGTGGTACTGGGTTGTTCAGAGACAAATGTGCGGGCCGCATCTTGGGCGGCGGCAAGACGGCTGGGCTCGACGTCGTCTGCGCGCATACTGCCCGAAACGTCCATCGCCAAAATAACAGTATCGCGCTGAGACGGCAGGGTGATGACGGCGGCCGGACGCGCGATGGCCGCGATCATGATGATCAGCGCCAGGAGAAAAAGAAGGGGCGGGATGTGGCGGCGGAATTTTTGCCCGGTGCCCATGGCATCTTTCACCATGCTCAGGCTGGCGTAGCGTACAGCCGCTAGTTTTTTGCGCCGGAGCAACAGGAAATATGCCGCGATCAGCAGCGGCACTGTCACCAACAACCACAGAAGGTTAGGCCACAGAAAGGTCATGGCTCGCTTCCAAATGTTTCGGCAATCCGCCGCCGGCCCGATAGCTGCGGCGTTTGCGTAAGTCCACGAACCTTAGAATAGCATCTATCAGATCGTCCGTGGTGGATAACTCTAGGGTGTCTACACCCGCGCTGGATAGGGCCTTTCGCAATTCTGCCTCCCGGGCCTGTGCAATTGCAGCAAAGCGTTTGCGAAAGCCCTTGTCGTGCGTATCTACAAACACTTGCTCGCCGGTCTCGGCGTCTTGCATGACAATAAGGCCGATATCGGGAAGGTCCATTTCCAGGGCGTCGTATAGGCGCACGGCAACCAGTTCATGGCGCTGGGCAAGTCGCGCGAGCGGCTCGGCCCAGCCCGGCGTGCTGATGAAATCGGAGACAAGAAACACGAGTGATCGCCGTTTGATGATCTGCTGGGCCGTGGTGATGAAATCGGACAGATCAGTTTCCGGCGCCGTCGACATTTCGGGCCGGGCCATCAGGCGGTTGAGAATGTGCAGAACGTGCTGTCGTCCGCTGCGCGGATGAATAACGGCATCCACTCCGCCGCCGTAGAGTAAAACGCCGGTGCGGTTGCCGTGACGGGTGAGCAAGCGCGCGAGCACCCCCAGAAAATCGATAAGCACAGCGCGCTTTTTTATGGCTGTTGAGCCGAAGTCTATGGACGGGCTGAGATCAAGCAGAAACCACGCGGTGATTTCGCGGTCTTCGTTGTATTCGCGCACGTAAGGCGTTTGCATGCGCGCGGTGACGTTCCAGTCGATATGTCTGACATCGTCATGGACCTGATACTCGCGCAGGTCCGCGAGATCGAGGCCGAAGCCGCGAAACAGCGAGCGGTAATTGCCGTGCAGCATACCGTCTAGCCTGCGGATGACCGTCCATTCAAGACGCCGCAGGACTGCTTCAGGACTGGGCTGTGACATGGCTCTCCAAAGGTTTCTCGGGGGCAGAGACATGCTCCATGATGCGGAAAATAATCTGATCGGCAGAGAGGCCGTCGGCCAGTGCTTCGTATGACAGGACGATCCGGTGGCGGAAAATGTCGGGCGCAAGATCCATCACATCTTCGGGCAGCACATAGTCGCGGCCACGCAGAAAGGCGAGGGCACGGCCGCCTTCAATGAGGTGAATGGTTGCGCGGGGGCTGGCGCCGAAGGTGATGTATTTGGCCAGATCTTCGAGGCCGTATTTCGCGGGATCACGCGTGGCTGCCGACAGGCGCACCGCATATTGCATGAGCGCCGGGTCCACATAGGCGCTGCGGCATTTTTCTTGAACGGCGACAAGTTGCTCGGTGTTGGCGACGGCGGCGACAGCGGTTGCAACGCCGGTGACGCGCTCGACGATGACGAATTCTTCCTCTTCGGTCGGGTAACCCACCAGGACCTTCATCATGAAACGGTCGACCTGCGCTTCGGGCAACGGGTAGGTGCCTTCGGTTTCGATCGGATTCTGGGTGGCCATAACCAGGAACGGTTTTGGAACCTCGTGGGTCTGGCCCGCGATGGTCACCTGGTATTCCTGCATAACTTCAAGCAAGGCGCTTTGCACCTTGGCCGGGGCGCGGTTGATTTCGTCGGCGAGAAGTAAGTTGGCGAACACCGGGCCGAGGGACGTGGTGAATTCACCGGTTTTTTGATTGTAGATGCGCGTGCCGACAAGGTCGGCCGGAACGAGGTCCGGCGTGAACTGAATACGCTTGAAGTTCCCTCGAATGGTTTTCGCGAGGGTTTTCACCGTAAGGGTCTTGGCCAAGCCCGGCACACCCTCCACGAGCAGGTGGCCCTGGGCAAGGATGGCGACAAGGACGCGTTCCAGAAAATGGTCTTGGCCGACCACGACCTTTTTGACCTCGTACAACACACGTTCCATCAGTGCTGAAACGTCGGTGCTCATCGGCTCGTTGGTATCCATATCCCCCCGCTTATTATTAGGATGTTAGAACGGCGACATGCCGGCGGCGGAGGCGGCGTTTTCAATGGGCACGGCAAAGCCGATGCCGATGAATACGCGCTGATCCGACGGATTGAGAATAGCTGTGACGATGCCGACCACCTCGCCGTCGGCCGTGACCAACGGCCCGCCCGAATTTCCGGGGTTGGCGGCGGCGTCGAATTGAATGAGGTTGGACAGAACGCGCTCGCCTTCCGGCGTACGGTATTCGCGCCTGAGGCCTGAAACCACGCCTGACGAAACGGATGGCCCGATGCCGAAGGGATAGCCAACGGTAATCACCTCGTCGCCGAGCGCCAAGTCGGCGGTGGATCGCATGGTCGCCGGGATAAGATCGTCCGGCAGTATTTTGGCCTGGAGTACGGCGAGGTCGTCTTCCGGTTGTACGGAGATGATGTCGGCCTCGGATTCAGAGCCGTCGGCAAAGGTCACTTTGATGGAATGCGCCGACCCAACCACATGAAAATTGGTGAGAATAACGCCGCTGTCGACAATGACGACGCCGGTGCCGGTGCCCTCGGGCTTATCTTCGCCGCCCTCTTCATCCTCTTTATAGGCGCGCACGCGGACCACAGACGGCCGCACGACTTCATAGGCCATCGACGCCATCGAATATTCCGGCGGCATGTTCTCGAGTGTGTGCTGAACGGCGAGGTCGATGTCTTTTTGGGTCAGCGACATCGGCGTAGTGATCAGCGCATAGCCGAAAATGGCAACCAGGGTGAAGACACCGCTGCCGACGACGAGCACCAAGCGTTCGTGGCGTGCGTAGAAGCGCCGCCACCATCCTTTCGGCGTAGGCGTTGGTTCCGGTGCAGCCGTAGTCGCAGCCTCTGCGGACGGTGCCTGAGCACCAGCGCGGGTCCGGCTACGGTTGGAGCGGCTATAGAGAGCAACCTTCTTCATTTGGGCCTTTCCATTCAGGAGCATTGATCTCGGCTACGGAATTAGACCTTAGATACTCAAGGGTATTCAAAATTGTAGCCGAAACAAAGGAGCAATTCTGAAGGGCAAACCGGATCGTCGGCCTATGCCAGGGAATCGCTCTGTCGCGCTGATTCTCGCAGGTCTAAGTGGGTCTGTGGGCTGCCTGGGGTGTGGGCCAGTCATATTTTGTAACGAATAAATTGTCTCTCGAGGCGGTGGTCGAGTCTCCGAAAAAGCGCTTAAGAGCGTCTGCGAGTGCGTCTGCTAGTAGAAAAAGCGCCATGGTGCGGTTCATCCTTTGCGTGAATGGGGCGTGGGTGTGGCGAGATGCATCACATCTGCGCCTTAATTCGGGTGTGGCATAGCTCCTGTTCGAGACGTTTCAACAGGAGGCATTAATGGCCAAATTTAAAGAACGACTCATTGTAGGTATGTGTGGCGCTGCGTTGCTCGGGCTCGCGGCTTGCGATAACCCGCAAGGCGAAAACGAAGCGGCGACGTTGCAGGATTCGAATTCTGTCGCAACAGAGCAAAAGCAGGCGGCTGTGGTTCCGCCGCGGCCTGACCCGCAGCGTCCTATCACCTATCCCGAATATCCGAGCGCCTCGCAGCGCTTAGGTGAGGAAGGCCAGGTGGTTCTGCTTGTGACCGTTAATCCTGACGGCCGCGTCAACAATGCCAAAATCGACCAAAGCAGTGGCTACCCGCGGTTAGATAAGGCCGCGATGGAGGAAGCCAAGGAGTCGTGGCGCATGATGCCGGGCACCGTCGACGGCAAGCCGACGCCGATGTCCTACAAAGTCGCCGTCTCCTATCAGCTTGAAGACGAATAAACCCTGAGCCCCCGAGGGAACACCTGCTCTTTTCGTCTCGCACCTTTGCGCTAAAAGGGGCGTGAGGTGAGGGCAGGTGTTCCGCCCCGCCGCCAAGCCGCCATACAGTTGCCAATATCAGCAGTGCAGTATACGGACTCTCGCACAGGGAGTTTTCGATGCTGCAACGACTCATTCTTACGGTTTGTTTTGTTTGCCTGACGGTGACGGTGTCGCCGATACGTGCGTATGCGGCGGACGAGGCAACGGCTGTGGTCGATAAATTACACGGCGTTTTGCTGTCCAACATGAAGGACGCCTCTACCCTTAAATTTTCAGGCCGGCGTGATCGGCTTGCGCCGGTGGTGCATGAGACGTTTGATCTCGAGACCATGGCCCGGGTATCGACCGGCGCGACGTGGCAGAAGATAAACGAAAGCGACCGCGCCGAGGTGGTGGATGCTTTCGCCGATTGGACAATCGCCAATTACGCTTCTCAGTTTGACGGCTTTGATGGTGAGCGCTTTGAGATTAAAGGCGAGGCGGATGCCGGGCGCGGCAATGTGATGGTGAATACGGAGTTGCATGCCAGCAACGAGACTGTCGCCTTAAATTACCGGCTGCGGCAGAAGGGCGAAGTTTGGCGGATTATTGATATTTATATGGACGGCGCGGTGAGCCAGTTGGCAATGCGGCGGGGTGAGTTTGCTGCCGTGCTGGGTCAGGGCGGCGTCGAAAAATTGGTCGGCCATATGCGCGCCTTAACTGCAAAATTGGAAGCTGGCGGTTAGCCAGCGGCCGCTATGAGTTTTTTTCCGGCGGCGATCCCAGCAACGCAGGCAAGACAATCAACGTCGCAATCAATGTATAGGCCATCGCTATAGTCAGCAGTATGCCCATGCTGGCGGTGCCGACATGAGCTGAAAGGGCGAGGCTGCCGAAGGCCGCCGTGGTGGTCAGGGCGCTGAACAGCATCGCGCGGCCTGCCGGAGCGGCGAGCAGAGTCGCTTCGCCTGCGCGCCACGCTGTCACGAAATAAATCGGATAGGCGACGCCGACGCCGAGCAAAAGCGGTAGCGCGAT
>JAUIGX010000116.1 GCA_030432435.1 Alphaproteobacteria bacterium | reverse complement strand
GTCGATGCAATGCTGCAGACCGCCGCAGCCGCCTGATACCACCAGCGGGATATCCAGCGCTTCGTTTAATCGCGCAATCATATCGACATCGTAGCCGGACAGGGTTCCGTCGCGATCAATCGAGGTGATGAGAATTTCGCCGCAGTTCATGTCCTGCATACGCCGCGCCCACTCCACCGGTTCATGTGTAGTTTTATCGCAGCCGCCGTTCGTAAAAACACGAAAGACACCGGGCGCAAATTCTTTGTAATCGATGGAGACGGTGATGCATTGATCGCCGAAGGCCTGAGCGGCAGTTTTCACAAACCCGGGATCACGCACAGCCTGGGTATTGACCGATATTTTGTCCGCCCCGGCCCGCAGCAAATCGTTGATATGCTCCAACGTCCGCACACCGCCGCCGACGGTGAACGGCATAAAAACCTGCTCGCTCATTTTTGCGACGCTGTCCAGAACACCCTGGCGCGAGTCTTCGCTTGGCGCGATATCGAGAATGATGAATTCGTCGGCGCCGTAGTCGTTGTAAACCCGCGCGGTAGAGACAGGATTACCCGCCTCGCGTTCCTGTTCGAAAAACCGAACGTATTTGACCAAGCGGCCGTCGCGCAGCAGAAATTTTGGGATGATGCGTTTTTTGAGCATGACTTAATGCGTTCGCTTTACGGCGACCAGGCAATGAAGTTTTCAAGCACTTCGATACCAGAGTCCTGACTTTTTTCCGGATGAAATTGCGCAGCGATAATATTGTCTTTGCCGACAACAACCGGAAACGATGCGCCGTACTCGCAGACGGCGACGACAGCTTCAGGATCGGCCGCGCGAAAATAGTAACTATGCACGAAATAAAAATTGAGTTGGCCGGGATAAAGGCCCTCGAAAAGAGCGTGCGGCTTTTTCACCGAGATCGCGTTCCACCCCATATGCGGAATTTTAAGCGCGTCGGGACCAGGAGCAAGGCGCACAACCTCGCCGGCGATCCAACCCAGACCTGTATGTTCGCCGTGCTCGGCACTGCGGTCCGCGAGCAACTGCATACCAAGGCACACGCCTAGAAACGGCTTTCCCTTCTCGAACGCCTGCCGGTGCAGCACCTCGGGCAAGCCGCGCGTTTGCAAGGCCGCCATGGCATCGCCGAAGGCACCGACGCCGGGCAAAATGATATGACTTGCATCATCAATGACGGCGGGATCAGCGGTTACCACTGCATCGGCACCGCAATACTCGATGGCATTGGCGACCGAGCGTACATTGCCGCGCCCATAGTCGATAATCGCCACCGTGGTCATGAGCCACCAATCACGGAAAACAAACCGGCTGCGGACGCGCCATTATCCGCCGATTTTGATGGGGGGCCGATCCGGCCACGGCACATCCGTGCGATCCCACTGATCCATGTCGGGCATGCGCGGGCCGGACTCAACCTGATTTGGCTGAAAGCGGTGCGGGTCTACCTGATGCCGCATGGCAACCTCGTAGAACTCTTCTTCCGTCATGTGCAGATATTCGAGGAATATATCGAGCGAGGGCGGACGCTTGCCGTCGAACTCTTTTTCCAGCCGCTCGCCTTCATCGCGCTCCATGCGCCCGTTACGAATTTCAATATTCGCGAGGTGATTGGTCCGGCCAAATCCGCGTTTGATATATTTCAGATAGTCGCGAATGCCCTGCATGTGACATTCGATTTTCTCGTAATCGAACTGACCGGGAATGCCTTCAACCGGCGCACCTTTCCAGCCGAGTTCCTTCTTGATGAGTTCGACCTGCTTCTTGGTGTCCCATTTGATGTAATTGCCGAGACACACAGAGCGTACGCCGAGCTTCTTCAAATCTTTACGCGGCGGATAGGCAAAAGGATATAAATCGCGCTTTGAAACACGCCCGCCTAAAAACTCGTACATATCATCGGCGGTCATACCGAGATTCATGGCGCGATTAAACCGCTTCTCGTCCACCTCTTCCATTTCTTCGTAGGTGTAAAAGCTTTGGTACTCGGCCAAGCTTTCACCCCAGAACAAAAGCGGTGTTTCGTACCTGAGCGCAATCTGCATGGTGTGGGCATAGATACCCGTATGACAGTGCCAGCAAAAATCGCCGCGGCGCTTCATGCTTTCCAGCATCAGCTCGCGCACGATGTGCCAGGACGGCGTAAACTGCGTGACATCAACCCCGAGCATCTTGAACGTACGCTTGTTGTTTTCTTCAAGCTGAGGCCGGTAAAACCCGTGATCGAAGCGCACGAGAAGCGGCTTCAGCTTCAGGACTTTGACGATATACCAAGCCTGATAGGTGGAATCTTTGCCGCCGGAAAAAGGCACGATGCAATCATAAAGACCCTTACCGCGAAACGGCGCAATCAGCTCTTCCAGCTGCTTACCGCGGTCTTCCCAGTCCACCTTCTCGTCCTTGAACTCGATCTGGCGGCAGACCGAGCAGGTTCCCGTATCGTCAAAGGTTGTGGCCTCGGCGGTTTCGGGGATGAGGCATTTGGCGCAAGATTTCATGTAAACGATTCTCAATACATAGAGTGAGGAATGTGCAGCCTTGTAACATGCGTCCCTACAAGCGTCGAGTTACCACGCTTTAAGGCGAGCGGCTCTATTGTGTGGAGTATCCGGCCGATTGAGTATCCAGGTTGATTGGGGGATTTTCCTTTGCCGCGCCCTCTGCGGGTCTTACAAAAGGGGGCCGAATCACCCAGCGGACCACCCACAAGGATAAACTGCGGCCGTGACCGATAAAGATCTCATATCCGTCGTCATTCCGATGTTCGACGAAGCCGACAATGTCGAGCCCCTGACCGCATCTCTTATCGAGGCCCTGGAGGCCTTGGACAGACCTTACGAAGTCATCTTTATCGACGATGGCTCTAAGGATGGCACCGGCGAGAGGCTATCAACCGCCGTAAAGTCGAACCCGCGCCTCAAAGTTATCACCTTCAAGCGCAATGTCGGCCAGACCGCCGCCATGATGGCCGGAATTGATCATGCCAAGGGCAGCGTGATTGTACCGATGGACGGCGATCTGCAGAACGACCCCGCCGACATCAGCCGGCTGCTCGCGAAACTCGATGAAGGCTACGGCGTTGTGTCCGGCTGGCGGCGCAACCGTCAGGACGATTATTTCACCCGCACCCTGCCGAGCCGCATCGCCAACGCCATTATCAGCTGGGTTTCGGGCGTGCGGCTGCGGGACTATGGCTGCACCTTGAAGGCGTATCGCCGCGAGGTGCTGGAAGGGTTTCGGCTGTACGGCGAGATGCACCGCTTTGTGCCGATCTATGCGAAATGGCAGGGCGCGCGCGTAACCGAGCTGCCGGTGGCGCACAACCCGCGCCGCGCAGGGCATTCAAAATATGGAATGAACCGCGCCTTCAAAGTCTTGCTCGATTTGATGGTCGTGAAGTTCCTGACCCAATACGAGACAAAGCCCATCTACATCTTCGGCATGGTCGGCCTTGGGTTTTTTGCCGTCTCGTTTATCGCCGGGATATGGGCGCTGTATTTGAAACTATTTGACGGCACGTCTTTCATCGAAACGCCGCTGCCGCTTTTGTTCACGCTTGGTTTTATCACCGGCGTTATGTGCATGTTGATGGGACTGCTGGCCGAGGTCCTGGTGCGTATTTACTACGAGTCCCAAGACAAGCGCCCTTACACCGTTAAAGAACGCATCAACTTTGACGGCGCCGACGATGCGCACCACACCTCGTAAGTTCTAATCATGTGTGGGATTGCAGGATTCATCGGCGCGGGAACGGCGGCCGATATCAAGGCCATGACCGACGCCCTTATTCATCGCGGGCCGGACGGCGAAGGCCATTTCGCCGATCAGCATCTGCCGGTCTTTTTGGGTAGCCGCCGCCTTGCCGTTGTGGATGTGCCCGGCGGCGCCCAGCCCATGTGGGACGGGACCGGCGATATCTGCGTCGTCTTCAACGGCGAAATTTACAATCACCAGGGCTTGCGGCGACAACTTGAAGCACGCGGCTGCCGCTTCCAGACCGATCATTCAGATACCGAGGTTTTGATCCACGGCTACAAGGTCTGGGGCATGGATCTGTGGGCCAAACTGAACGGCATGTTCGCGGTTGCCATCTACGACCGGCACCGGAAAACGATGACCTTGGCCCGTGATCGGTTTGGCGAGAAGCCGCTGTTCTATTCCGCACACCGGGATGTCTTTGCGTTCGCCTCCGAATTGCCGGCCCTGCGCATGCACCCGTCGCTACGCGCCGCAAGTGTTTCCCAGACTGCCCTGATGAAATTTTTTGCCCACGGTTTTTTTCCCGGCGAACACACACCCTATGAGGGCATCGCCAAACTGCCCGCCGGCCACGTACTGACCATCGACGCGATAACGCGCTCCATCGACATCAAACCCTACTGGCGATTTGAGATCGCACCGGAAACCGCGCCAACGCTGGACGTCAATGAACTTGCCGAAGAAGTCGAAGCCATTCTGAGCCGCGCCGTTCGCGCACGCCTGGAAAGCGATGTCCCGCTAGGTATTTTTCTATCCGGCGGCGTTGATTCGGGCGCCGTTCTGAGTTTTGCCGCAGATGCCCAGCCCGCAGCCGACTTGAAATCATTTTCGATGGGGTTTCGCGAGACCAGCTATGACGAATCCAGTTTCGCCGAGGAAGTTGCGCTGCATGTAGGAAGCACGCATCACGTCGAAATCTGCGACCTCGAGGCATCTCAGAAAACCGTTCCGGAGTTGCTGAAACGCGTTGGCGAGCCCATTGGCGACAGCTCGATTCTGCCTACGTCCATGTTGGCGGCCTTTGCCCGCAAGCATGTAACCGTCGCGCTGGCCGGAGACGGCGGCGATGAGTTGTTCGCGGGCTACGACCCGTTTCGCGTATTGGAGCGCGCCAAGATTTATAATCAAATTGTTCCAAAGCCCGTGCATGCAGCCGTGTCCGCGGTCGCGGCACGCTTACCGCTGTCTGATCGCAACATGAGCCTCGATTTTGTGTTGAACCGGGGGCTCAAAGGACTGAAGCACGCACCCGCCCTTTGGAACCCGCTTTGGCTGGCCCCTTTGCAACCAGATGAAATCGCCGACCTGTTTGCAACGCGCATATCGTCGGAAGAACTTTACAGCGAAGCCATCGCCGCCTGGGAGGCTGTGCCAAGCCCGCATCTGGTTGACCGCGTTCTTGATTTCTACACGCGGTTCTATTTGACCGACGGCATTTTGGTGAAAACCGACCGGGCCAGCATGATGGTTTCACTAGAAACGCGGGCGCCGTTTTTAGACAACGAACTGGTCGATTTTGTGCGCCGTATCCCCTGGCAGGCCAAGCTGCAAGGGGATGTGGTTGGCGGGTACTCGACCAAATGGATTCTAAAACAAGCGCTGCGGCGACGTCTGCCGTCCGGAATCATTCATCGGCGTAAAAAGGGATTCGGCATTCCGCTTGCACGGTGGCTCAAGGATTGGGAACCGCCAGCGCAAGATAGCGTGCCGTTTGTAAACTCCGAGAAACTTATGAACCGTTGGAAAGACCACACAACTGGGCGCCGTGATGATCGCCTCGCCTTATGGAGCTGGCTGTCCTTAAGCCACAGCTTGAACGAGGCCGCATAAACATGGGCACCGATGCCGAAGCGCTATCCACAGAATTTTGCTTGGTGACGCCAAGCGCGCTGGCCCGGGTGCGCGAGACGCAAGGTGTGTATTTCGCACCGCTGATGAAAGTTGATCCTGACAAATTCGCTGCCGACACCCTGGACCCGCGCAAAGCCGAAGACATGGCCGATGTGCTGGAAGTCTATGTGCCGCTTGCCGGCAAAAAGGTATTGGAAATCGGCACAGGCTGCGGCGTTAATCACATCGTCTGGCAAAAAAAGTACGGCATCGAAGCCTGGGGCGTAGAACCCGAGGGTGAAGGGTTTGAAAATTCGGCGGACGTGGCGCGCGATCTTATAGAAGCCAACGGCCTTGATATATCGCGCATCAAAGATGCGACCGGTGAAGCCTTGCCGTTTTCCGACGACAGTTTCGATATCGTCTATTCATCCAATGTTCTGGAGCACGTTCTTGATCCCGGCCAGGTCTTGCGCGAAGCCGTGCGCGTTCTGAAGCCGGGCGGTACGCTTCAGATTGTGTGCCCCAATTATCTGTCGTACTTCGACGGCCATCATGCCGCGTTTCACCCGCCGATCATCTCGAACGGGTTTTTCCGCTGGTGGATCAAATGGATTTATCGCCGCGACCCGGAGTTTGCCGCCACCATCCGCACCGAAATCAATCCGCTTTGGGTGCGCCGCCAGCTAAAGGCGATCGGCTATTCCATTCCTTTGACCGTACACACACTTGGCGCGGAGAAATTTCTGGAACGGATGGACACCGCCGACGTCGGCCGGTGGATGGCTCTCGGTGTGCTGGGCCGTCTCGTCTCTCTTCTGCAGCGGCTACGCCTCAACCGGCTCCTCGCGCACCTCGTTGTCACCTTACAAGGCTGGACACCGCTGATTATTACGGTCACCAAAAACGCCTAGGTGTCCTGATCATTGCCGGTAAGGTCGGCGAGCAGGCCGGCCCCTGCGCCGAGAATATTTAAGGCGAGCAGCATCAAAGACAGAGCCAAGGCTGCACTCGAGCTTTGGCCGAGTAGAGCGATCAGCCCCACCAATGAGCCGTCGCGCAAACCCACGCCGGCGATGGTGACAGGCAACAGCAGAACAACGGATACCAATCCAACCACCACAGCCCAGGACGCGATAGAAAGTTCGAGGCCCATGGACGCCCCAAGGACGGCGAACACAGCGATGGACAATCCCTGAAAAACAATACCGAGAAGCAGGGACCGCAAAAGAGTGCCGGGGCGCAAGGTTAGCCGCCGCCAAGCGGTGAACTTCGCGGCCCATTTTTGCAGAAAGGTCGGAACCGGCGCTGCGACGACAAGAACAAGCAAAATAATAAAGGCCGCAAGACCGAGGCTAACCGTCTTCACAACCGCAGCACCGAACGCCGCCGCATCCAGGCCAAGGCCCACAGCGGTTAGAACCAGCAACGCAAACAGCCCGAGCACCTTGTCGATGGTCACGGCGGCAACCGTTGCACTGACATCGCCCGCCCGCGAGGCCGCCCGGGTCAGGCGAAAGGCTTTAACCGCATCACCCGCCAATTGCCCCGGCAAAGCGGTGCCGTATAAAACCGCGATCATGGTAAAGCGCAGAGCCTGACGGACCGAGAGCTGCGGCAGCAGAAGACGCAGCTTCATGGCGTTTACACCGTGTGCGGCGAAGTACAGCAAAACCGCGAGCGCCACATCGGCAGGCTGCAGCCTGCTAAGCGCCACCAACACGCCGTCGAGCGGGACACGCATCAGCACCAGGGCCAGCAAAGCCGCGCCGATACTAAATTTTGCGACAAAGGATATGGACGGTGGGATTGATCTCAAGAGCGCGGCTTCATCTTCTGTGCGAAATTTTGACGATCATGTCATGAGCGCTTTCTTGTGTCGCCCTGCTACATTCTGATAGGGCAACAGGCTATTCTAATCCGCGCGCTTCGCTCCACTCCCATATTGGCCGATACGATTGACTCAGTCCCGCCGCATTCTGCTTATCAATTACGAATACCCGCCCATCGGCGGCGGCGGCGGCAATGCGACACGCCACATTGCCCATGCTTTGGCCAAACAGGGCCATCAGCCCTTTGTTTTGACGGCGGCCTGGGGCGACGCGCCGCGATCTGAGTTCACGGATGGAGTTACTTTACGGCGCATTCCAGCATTTCGCCGTCACGCCGACCGATGTTCTATTCTTGAAATGCTTGCGTTTGTAATTGCCGCATTCCTCGCCGCTCCCGGATGGGCGCGGCAATGGAAGATCGAGGTCGCACTTGTGTTTTTTACCGTGCCTTGCGGCCCGATCGGATGGCTGCTGAAGCGTCTTCTTAAAGTGCCCTACTGTTTATCTTTGCAAGGCGGCGATGTGCCGGGGTTCGACCCGGGACAGTTAAGCACCCATCACGCTATTGCAGGGCCCGCCATACGTCATTTATGGCGCGATGCATCAGCAGTCGTCGCAAACTCGCAAGGCCTTGCCGATCTCGCCAGGCAGTTTGAACGGCGCGCGCGCATTGATGTCATTCCGGCCGGCGCAGATATAGACGGAATTGCCCCAAAATCTGACTACAGCTCAAATCAAAATGTGGAGTTGTTGTTCGTAGGTCGGCTGGTAAAACAAAAGGGGCTGGATGTTCTTTTCGAAGCATTGGGCAAACTTGATCCTGCGCAAAGCTGGCACCTCACATTGGTGGGCGATGGTCCGGAACGTTCGGCGCTGAGTTCTCAGGCGGCAGAAACTAATTTAAGCCATCGCATTACTTTTAAATCCTGGACTGATAAATCAATGCTGCCCGGCATTTACCGGGGCGCCGATGTATTTGTTTTACCGTCACGCGATGAAGGCATGGCGAATGTTTTGCTGGAAGCCATGGCCGCAGGATTGCCCTTAGTTGGGACCGATATCGCGGGAACCGCGGAAGTCATGATAAGCGAGAAAACCGGATTGCTGGTTCCGCCCGAGAACACGGATGCCCTCGCAGCCGCGCTGACGACACTCATCAACGACAGCGCGCGCCGCGAAAGCTATGGCCGGGCGGCGCGAGCCCGCGTTGAAACGTCTTACAGCTGGACAAGTGCAGGCGCCCAGTGGGCCGCAACGCTTGAAAATGCCATCGCGGCGAAAGACAACTCATGAGCAGCGCCCCCGACTATAACGCCATATGGTCCGGCGGCTGGGACGATATGCGTCTTTATGGCCCCATGTCCCGGCACACACGCCGCTTGATGCGCAACCTGACACAAGATCTAACGCCACGCTCGATCCTCGACGTCGGTTGCGGCGAGGGCTCGCTGCTTAAGACTTTGGCCGATGCGCACCCGAAAGCAGCCGCGGCTGGCGTTGAAATTGCGGAAAACGCACTGCACCTGGCACGGCGCACGCTGCCAAATGCAGACTTCAAGGTTATGGATATCGCCGCTGCGCCCTGGGACCGCAGCTTCGACTTAGTTGTCTGTGCCGATGTTGTGGAGCACGTTGAAGATGACGAAGCCGCCTTGCGTCATATGGCTGCCATGACCAATCCCGGCGGCTATGTTGTTGTCGCCACGTTGCAAGGACGTATGCGCGAGTTTGAAAAAGACATCGGGCACTTACGAAATTATGCAGCCGGAGAGCTTCAGGCCAAAATCACTGCCGCCGGATTGAAGATTGACCGCGTCATAGAGTGGGGCTTTCCTCTGTATTCGCCCCTCTACCGCGATCTGCTCGAATTTCTGGGCAATCGCGGCACCATGGGCCGCTTCGGCTGGTCACGCAAACTGATCAGCCATGTGCTGTATGCTATATTTATGCTCAACAGTTCGCGGCGAGGCGATTACATTTTCGTGCGCGCATACAAAGAACCGATGCCGGGAGAAACGTTGTGAGTAAGCTGGGAAAAATTCTGGTCACCGGCGCGGACGGCTTCATAGGCTCGCATCTTGTTGAAGCCCTTGTCGCCGCCGGACACGATGTCCGTGCTTTTGTGCTGTACAATAGTTTCAATTCATGGGGTTGGCTGGACAGCGTCCCGGAGGAAACCAGAAATAAAATAGATATATTTGCCGGCGATGTACGTGACGCCCACGGCGTGCGCACCGCCATGACGGACTGCGATACGGTCATGCACCTCGCAGCTCTGATCGCCATTCCTTATTCTTACCATTCGCCAGGCGCGTATGTGGACACCAACGTCAACGGAACGCTCAACGTAGTGCAGGCTGCGCAAGATCTTGGCGTTAAACGCTGCATTGTCACGTCGACCAGCGAGGTCTACGGCACCGCGCAGTTTGTGCCCATTACCGAGGAGCACCCTCTGCAAGGGCAGTCGCCCTATTCAGCGACAAAAATAGGCGCCGATCAGATCGCTCTGTCTTTTCACCGCGCTTTCAATACACCGGTGAGTGTAATTCGGCCCTTCAATACCTACGGCCCGCGGCAATCTGCCCGCGCTGTGATCCCAACGATCATCACGCAACTTCTTGCGGGGAAGAAATCGATCAAACTTGGAAGTTTACACCCGACCCGCGACTTCAATTTTGTTGAGGACACCACGCGCGGCTTTATCTCGCTTGCCGAGCACATGGTGGAAAGCCGCGATGCCTTAGGCGAAGTGATCAATATCGGATCGAACTTTGAAATCTCTATCGGCGATACAGCGGCCCTGATTGCCGAGATCATGAACGTGAAGCTGGACATTCAATCCGACGATAAGCGGACGCGGCCTGCGCTGAGCGAAGTCGAACGCCTTTGGGCGAGCAATGAAAAAGCGAGAACGCTGCTGGGATGGACGCCAGACTATGCAGACCATG
>JAUIGX010000115.1 GCA_030432435.1 Alphaproteobacteria bacterium | reverse complement strand
ATAGCTTGGCCGAGGGCGGCCTCGTTGTTGTCCGTATAAAGACCCAGGCAGCCATGCGAGATGCGTCCGCGCCGCTCCACAGCCGTGGCCTCTACCATCACAATGCCCGCGCCGCACATGGCGTAGTTCATGAGCTGATGGGTGTGCCATGCGGTCGCTGAGCCGTCGTCGGCGCTGTACTGGCACATCGGCGCCAAGGTCATCCGGTTAGGCAGTTCGAACGGGCCCAAAGTCATGGGCGAAAAGAGAAGCGGCGCCATAAATCCTCGTTGCGGTTAATTAACTCTCGACGGAGACGACGCCGATTTCGGCCAGCTTATCGAGCATCGTGTCTTCAAGCTTTTTGAGGTGATCGGCAAGCAAAGCTTCCACCTCTTTGGGCTTCAGGGTTTTGCCGCTGATCACCACGTCGCCTTCGCCGACCGAGAGCACCTTGGCGGCGGCCTTCACCGCGCCGTCCAGTCCCTTCTCGCAGCGGGCGAGCAGTAAGATGGCGTCGATGTTGGGCACTTCGATGCCAGTGCCGGCCAGCGGTGCGGCCAGGGCAATGCGCGGCAAGGTAAGGCCAAGTTCCTTGATCATGCCGCGGTTAACGGCCGGCATGGACAGCTTCGCGCCTTTCGGCACCTTCACCGCTTTTGTTTCTCCGGCAAAGCACATCACCTGCCCACCGGCCGCGAGAAGGCGCGCGGCCTCTGCCCGGGTCCAGGGCGAAAGGCTTGCAAGTGCCGGATCGTGTTCCATGGATGCAACGCTGGTGCCCTGTTCGGCCACCATCTTCAGCACCGTTCCGAACGGTTCGTTCTCGTAGCTGAGTTGAATATCGCCGAAGGCCACGGCGCGGTCGATGCTGGCGAGTGGTTCCAAGGTGCCGAAGACAAGGTTCTGATTAATCTCCAGCCATTCTTCTTCCGTTTTGATGGGCTCGCCCTTCACCCACACGTCGCGGCGAAAGGTTTCGTTGCGGATGAAATCGCGCTTGGCTTCCAGCTCGGCGCGGCTGCTCACGTTGCGAAATTCTTCTTGCAGCTCAGCCGGCACGGTGAGATCGACCATGTTCAAAAACAAGCGTGCGCAGCCCGCGAACTTAAGTCCGCGCGCTTCCATCAGCGCCCGCATCTCGGCAAAATAAAATGCCCGTAAATTTTCGTTGAAGTATTCGTGCGCCATATAGCGCGGATCGGTGCGCTCCAGTTCTTCAACGGCTTCAGCAAGCGCGGGATTGTCGCGAAAGTATTTGACCTTGGCACTCTTCAATTTGTTCAGCCATTCCAGGCCCACACGCGCGCGCTCCAAGGTGTTGTCGCCGTCCTTGGACAGGGAGTAAATCATATTGCGCATGGGCAGCTTGGCGGCCCAGCCGGGCATGGCGTTGACGCCGGTCATAAGAAAGCCGCCGGGTTTCAGGCGTTTGGCCGCATCGTCGAGGGCAGCGTTGCGCGTGGCTTCGTCCACCCAGCTCAGCACCCCGTGCATGACGGCAAAGTCCAGCGGCGGAATGTCGCTCTCGTCGAGATCGCTGAAACTTTTTTGAATAAAAGTGGTGTTCTCAAGTCCACCGCGTATGGCCAGGGTCTCGGCGGTGCGGATATGGGCCGGTAAAAAATCGACGCCGTAAAATTGCGCGTTCGGATAACACCCGGCCAGCACGTTCGCTGTTACGGCGTTGCCGCAGCCGTAATCGCACCATGTAAAAGGGCCGTCCACCGGGCGGGGCCGGAAGCCGTTGGCGGCGGCCACCAAATTCAGATGGGTCGGCGCATGATCGCCGTAAAATTCGGCGACATACGCCGTATCGGTTACATAGCCGCCGGTTGTCGTGGTGTTCATGAAAACTCCGCCCTGGTCAGGACCACCGTTTTAGCGGCCAAAGAGCCGAAAAGCAAAGTTGGATGCAAAATTCAGACCCGTAAGCAACAGTATGCGGTTAGACTTTGTTTGAAGTGCGTTGATGTCTCATTACGTCGGGAAAACATAGATAATGTCCACTAAGCCCCACCAGTTGTCTGCACAGCGCATCGCGCTTAACCAATGTAGGTACTTTGAGAAACGCTACCCGGCTCTTAAGGAGTTGAGTCTAGATATTCGTCCAGAAACAGCCGATGCAACGTTCCAAATTTATATTGAGCACGTCAAACTTATTGACCCGGTTGCGGCAGATCTTACCCGCATAGAGATTTATCGCCGACTTGTTGAACTGCCGGTGGAGTCGGGTCTGAAGATCGGTCCGGCCAGGGCCCTTGCCCACATTTATGTCAATCGCGGACTGGCCCATCACGCAGGCAGGCTACTTGAGCCCGGAGATCCGTTGCGAGCCGATATTGAGGAATTAATTCGCCGCCATACAGAAGCCTACGGTGCGGAATACGATGTCCAGACCTTCAAAGGGCTCACGCGCGGATTTTGTTTACTGCACTATTTTTCAGCGCACCCACATTTACTCAAAGGCCGTCACATTGCCCATGTCGGCCCGGAACCCGAATTTCGCGGATGGATCGCGGATATGTCAAAAACTTTCGATTGTACCTACGTGGCGGTGGATGGTTTTCAGCCGGGCATGGATCGATATGAAGACCTTTGCAACATGACCGCCGAAGATGGATCATTCGATACTATTATCTGCCACCGTGTGCTCGAACATGTCATCGACGGCCCGGCGGCTTATAAAGAACTGTATCGGGTTCTTAGGCCGGGCGGCGTACTCAACCTCTCGGTACCCGAGGCACTCTATCTCGCGGAAACCGCCGAGTGGATTATTCCAGACCCAAAGGTTCATGGCCACGTGCGTATGTACGGACGCGACTTTCCTAGCCAGCTTGAGGCCGCCGGTTTTCGCGTCGAGCGGGCGGACTGGTTGCTGAGCCGACCGCACGATGAGCTGAGATCTGTGAGGGCGTATCCGATGCTGCTATACAACGCCTATAAGGACTAAAGTGCGATTTGCCGGTTGTAAAAAGCAAAACCCCGCCGAGTTGTTCGGCGGGGTTTGCATTGGTTGTCGCTGGCTGAAGCTGTCGTTAAATCGACTCTTCTACCCATTCTTTCAGCTTGCTCTCCGGCAGGGCGCCCACTTTCATGGCGGCCACTTGGCCGTCTTTGAAGATCATTAGCGTCGGAATGCCGCGCACACCGAATTGCGTCGGGGTTTGCGGGTTATCGTCGATGTTGATCTTGGTGAAAGTCACTTTGCCGCCCATCTCGCCGGCGATCTTCTCCAGCGACGGCGCAATCTGCTTACAGGGGCCGCACCACTCCGCCCAGAAGTCCACCAATACGGGGCCTTCTGCCTTCAATACGTCCGTTTCGAAGGAGTCGTCCGATACCTGTTTCATACACTTAAATCCTTTGTCTTGAGCGCGCAGCCCTAAGGCTACGTCAGAGGTGAGGGCTGAATCTAGGTAGGGGGGTGGGCAGCGTCAAGGCTGCCTGTTGAGTTCAGGGTTTGCGCCATTTTTAGTGCAATTCTTGCGAGAATGATGGCCCGCTAGCTGCGCCAGGCTAGGGTTGTCGGGGTGATCGGATTGCGCGGCGCCCGGCCTTCGGCCTGGGCGGTCAGCACTTCACGTTTCAACCGGTAGTACCAGCGCGTTTGTGTATCTGCATCCTGCACCAGCATGGTCGGCGGATTAAACGCGAGGCCCTCGCTCATCGCCACCACTGCGCGCCGGTCCTGATCTAAAAAGCGCCATGCGAAGGCACGAACAAGGGGTCGCAGTAACGCGCCGCCGGGTACGTTCCAGTACATCACATGGTGCACGTCGGTTTCATGATCATTCACCGGTGTGCAGGCGGTCAGGCCGCAGTAATCATATTTTTTTGTGCGCGCGTGTTCGGTTCTGACCGATGGCATGCGATAGGTAATCTCGGTTTCCGGCGCGCTGCCAAGAAAGATTTGATAGGCCTTTGAATTGCGCGATGCCGTATGCCGGTCCATGCGCCAGCCCAGTCCTTCGCTCTCGGGCAGTGGCGAGAAGGCTTTGTTCTTCTCATGAATGCTGCCTTCGCTGCGCCAGATTTTGGACCGGTGCACAAACGCGCCGTGGGCGGGGTCCATCAGGCCGATGACTGCCAGATCAATGTTGCAGGCAAAGCGCAGCGAGATGTGCAGTTGAAAGTGTTCGCCCAGCGCAGGCACTTCGGGCACCGGCGGCAGGTTAGACGGTGCGGCACCGGCGTTACGCCCGATGAACACCCAAACATTTCCCTGGCGCTCGGCCACCGCATAGGTCTTTGCTCGGATGTCGCCAGCTTGCGGCTTTTGGGTTTCGGTTTGCGAAGGAATCGCCGTGCACTGGCCATCGGTGCGAAATCGCCAGCCGTGATAAGGGCATTGCACTTCACGCCCGTCGAATGTCCCGCGCGATAGCAGCGTGCCCCGGTGCGGACAGGTGTCGCACAGCGCGAACACCGCACCATTGCCGTTACGTCCAATGAGTACCGGCTCACCCAGAAGGGTTCTGTGCACCATCGCGCCGGGTTTCAGCGCGGTGGAAGGAAGGGCGTAGTACCATTGCTCGCGCACAAACGCGCCGTCCACGCTGGTTTGCTCTGCGGGCGCGGTGTTGGTGTTCGCGTGCGGAAATACGTCGTCCATCACGCCACTATACCAGATCGGCGTGCAGAAGCGCGTCATCCATCCGTTCGGCATCCAGTTCCATGGCGAACGGTCCGGCCTCGTCGCCGTGTGTCCATAGCAACACGCAGTGAATCGGACGGTCAGGGTAAATTTCTCGCAAGGCCGCGCGGTAGGTCGCCATCTGGAAGATATAGGCCGGATCAACGCTCTCTTGTGCGCGCGGCGGCGGGCGGTTGGTTTTATAATCGATAATCCATACGCCATCTTCGGTTACCGCCAGTCTGTCCACTTGACCGGAAACGACAAAGCCGCCGACAAGCCCTGTCAAAGGCACTTCGGCGCGCGAGTCCGGTCCGAACAACGGGGCGAAGGCCGGGTTCTCCAGCACCGCCAAAGTTTCGGCGATAATGTCCGCCTGCGCTGCTTCTTCGAGATCCCACCCGGGCCGCTTTACATATGCGGCCGCTGCGTCTTTGCGCCGCTCTGCCGGAATATCAGGCAGGCTTTGCAGCAGTCGGTGAATGATAAGCCCGCGCTGATAGCGCGCCCGTCCGTCTTCGGCCAAGGGCGAGTGCGCAGGCGGGTCACTGCGTGCAGCCCGCGACGGGCTCAAGGGTTGCGGCGGGTCGGCTTCCGGTTGCGGGGCTTCATGTCCCCAGGCGGGCAGCGGTATGGGCGCACGTAACGTCTCCGGGCCGTCCTCTTTTTTCACCGGTCCCGTCTGGTCCGACCTCAGCCGTAGAACTTCTGCGCTTGAGAGCCCGCCTTCCGCTGCCAGGAAATCGTCGGTTTCGGTTTTGGTTTGCGGTTTGGAGGAAAGGCCCGCGCTCATCAGGCTGTACCAGCTTTGATCGAACCGGGCCGGGCGATGGGTTTTCCAGCCGCACACATACAGCCGGTCCTCGGCCCGGGTCATGGCGACATACATCAGCCGGTGGTGTTCGCGCTCCTGGGCGATTTTTGCAGCCTCGCGCATGTCGCCCGTCACCGGGTCCAGGTCGTCGGCCTTTGAAGCCCACAGCAGCAGGCGAGAGTCTCCGCCCGTCCACAGCAGTTGATCGCGCATCGTCGGCACTTGTGTCGTGTCGGGCAGAAAGACAATCGGCGCCTGTAAGCCCTTTGCCCCGTGCACGGTAATCACCCGCACAGCGTCGATGCCGGTTTGATCCAGATCGCGTTTGATCTGGGTTTCACTGGCCGCGAGCCAGTGCAGAAATCCTTGCAGCGAGGGCGGATGGGATTTCTCGAAGTTGAGGGCAAGGTTCAAGAACTCGTCGATGGGATCGTCCGCATCCGCGCCAAGACGGGCGAGTAATTTGCGCCGCCCGTTACAGGCCACCAACACATGGCCGTACAACTCTGCAGGGGTTAGGTAGTCGGTCAGGGCCAATAGATCGGCCAGCATCGCCTGCGCCGCGCCTATGGGCGTTTCCGCGCCGGCATGATTGTTCAAGACATCCCACAGATGTTTCTCGCCGCGCTCAAAAGCGAGGGTGAACAAATCCTCCTCGCTCAATCCGACCAGGGGGCTGCGCAGCACGGTGGCCAGGGTCAGATCGTCCTCGGGCAACAGCAAAAACTCACCAAGGGCGATAAGGTCCATCACCGCGATCTGATCGTTGAGAACCATTCTATCCACGCCGGCCACAGCAATGCCGCGTTGCTTGAGCTGCCGCACCAGTTCTTCGACAAAGCCCGTGCGGCGACGCACCAGCACCATGATGTCGCCTGGGCGGATCGGACGGCCCTTGGACTCGAGTATTTCTTCAGTGCTCACCATGCGCTCGATGCGCGCGGCGACTAACCCGGCAAGTCGGTTTTGCGGCGAGTCGCCCTTCTGCCGTTCTACCGGCGGCTTCCAGCTGGCCGGTGCGTCCGCGGTTTCCGGTTCAACGCAGGGCCAGATTTCCACAAGTCCCGCATCGCCTTTGCGTGCGGCGAGATGGGTGATCTTTTCCTCGGGCGTTAGAACAATGCCGTCTTTTGCGACCTCCTGGTCGAACACGGCGTCTACGGCATCCAGCACCGCCGGGGTCGAGCGGAACGAGACATTCATCTCCACGTCTTCCCAGCGCAGATCGGCGGCGCGCACGTCCGCCTCGGTGTCCGCGCGCTCGCGGTCGAACTCGCCCGGCGCCGCACCCTGAAAGCTGTAGATGGATTGTTTGCGGTCGCCGACCGCAAAAACAGTGCGCGGTAGTTTAGAGTCTTCTTCATGTCGTCCGCGTCCGGCGAAAAATTCGTCGCGCAGGGGTTTAACGATGGCCCATTGATCGGGATTTGTATCTTGGGCCTCGTCGATCAAAATGTGATCGATGCCCCCGTCCAGTTTATACAGTACCCATTCGGCCACTCCGGGACGTTCCAGCAACCGCCGGGTTGTCTGGATCAAGTCGTCGTAGTCCATCAGCCCGCGCTGGGCTTTCGTAGAATTAAAGCGTTCAAGCAAATCCGCGCCTATGCGCATCAGGGCACTTGTGGCTTCGGCGACGTTCACGGCTTTTAGCCGTGCCGATATACCGTGCACGCGTTCGGCTTCGGTTTGCAGCACGTCCGCAACGCCGGGGTTTGCTTCGCCGAGTTTCTTGGTGATGAAGCTTGCGCGCATCGTACCTTTTTGGGTCAGGAAGCATGATGCGTACGCATTGAATGTTTCCATTCGGGTCTTTGGTACGCCCAGCCAGTCGGCAATGCCCTGGCTGCGCGCCTGATCGGTCTTGGTGCCCTCCGCTAAAACTTGGGCAGCCTGCTTCAACGCGGGTCCGTCGAAAGCATCCTTGGCGCAGGCCGCCTCGATGACGGCCTCTTCAGTATCCCCCGGCAGAAGGCCCAGCATTGCGCGCATGGCGACAATCGCGCCCTCCAGTCCGTTGTGCTCGGTCAGCATGCGCGCCAGCTTGCCGCGTCCGGCAATCAGCGCGTTCATCAGATCACTGAAGTTAGATTCGTGAACCCGCGCAGTTAGAACCGACAGTGCATCTGCAAGGTCATCGCCGCCGCTGCCATGGGCATGGGCAATCGTCTCTTCCAGTGCATCGTCCAGGGCCTCGGCGGCATCACGTTCATCCATCAGCGCGAAGTGCGGCGCAACATCGGCCTCCAGAGGAAACCGTCGCAAGAGGGATTGGCAGAAGGCGTGCAGGGTCGAAATTTGCAGCCCGCCCGGTGCATCCAACACTTCGGCAAATAACCTGCGTGCACGCGCGATGACAGTTTCATCGGCCGCGCCGCGCACAAGGTGTTCCACGTCACCGCGTAGTTTATCGTCGGTGTCGGTTACCCAGGACGCGAGGCGCAGCGAGATGCGGTTGCTCATTTCCGCGGCGGCGGCTTTGGTAAACGTCAGGCATAGAATGCGGTGCGGCGCTGTACCCGCAAGCAGCAACGCCAAAACGCGGTCGGTCAGCACCTTGGTTTTGCCCGACCCGGCCGATGCGCTTACCCACACGCTGGCGTCAGGTTCAATCGCGATGCCCTGCGCGCGGTTGGCAACGGCGATGGCGTCTATCCCGCTCATGCCTCGTCCTCTCCGGCGGCCCATTCCTTCACTCGCGCGAGGTGCCCATAATCACTGTACACCGGGGCGTAGGCAGGATTTGGCCGCGCTTCGTAGGCCGTGCCGGGGTCGTCGAACTTCGCGATGAGTTCGGTAAGGCCTTTGCGGGCCTCCGCAGCCATCGCGTCTGCGTCACCGTCAACAGTGAATTCCTTGCCGCCTTCACCGCGCCCGTGCAGATGCCAGAAACTCAGCGCTTCCAAGGTCCCTTTTGGAACATCGGCAAAACCGTCCGCCGCGATCATGGCGGCCTCCAGGGGGAGTTGCGGCGAGAAGCCGGCGATCACTTCCTCGCTCGAAGGCGGCGTGCCGGTTTTATAATCAATGATGGTAATGCGCCCGTCCGTGCTGCGGTCGATGCGGTCGGCCTTGCCGGTCAGTTTGAACGGCCCGGCCGGTCCTTGCAGCGTCATCTCGCCGCTGGTTTCAACATAGCTTCGGCTCGGCTCCTGGCGGCGCATCTCCTCGGTGCGCACAAACCACTCGGCGATCCGTTCAAACCGGGGTTCCCAGAAAGCAAGGACGCCGGGGCGCAAGGCACCTTCTTGGAAAACATCGTGGCCGATTTTCAGAAGCTGTGGCAGTGCATCGCCCGGCAAAGGCCCGCTTGGGTTCGCTTTGATGAATTTGCAGAGCGCATCGTGAACAAGCGAGCCGTAATCGGCGGCGCTCACGTCTTGATCAAGCGGGTCTATGGGGCGCAGCTTCAGGATGTGGCGCGCATAGATGCTGTATGGATCGCGCATCCAGGTTTCGATCGCCGTCACCGAGAGTTGACGCGGACGAGCCTCAAGCGGCGGCGTGGGCGCAGGCGGCGAGATGGGGCCGCAGACGTCCGCATCAGGTTCCGTCAACTCGCGTGCCCAGGGCAGCCAGTCTCCGGCTTCATCGCGAAAGGCCTCGGTTAATTCGGCTGCGGCAACAGCACGGTCCAGGCGCATCAGCCAGCGCGACGGTACGGTCGGCGTGCCGTCCACTTTCACCGAGCGCGTCATCACAACACGCGGGCCGCACAGGGCTTGCGCTATATCGTGCGCGGCGAGACCGATGCGACGCTCCGGAGAAGGCAGTCCGAATTTCTTGCGCATGGGTCTGCTCATCCACGGGTCGGCCTCGGCATCCGCCGGCCACGTACCTTCGTTAAGGCCCGCAAGAATCAAGACATCGAAGCGCTGCAGCCGCGCTTCCAGCGGCCCCAGGATGTGCAGGCGCGGATGTTTTCCGAAGCGGGGGCGCACGACGCGCGCGCTCATAAGCGCATCCAGCACAGCGGGGTACTCGTGCGGCGAGATTGGCGGCAGCACTTCGCAGTGCTGCGCAAGTTCGGCGATGAATGCGCTGGCCGCATCGCCGGCTTCTTCCGCCCACAATCGCAAGGGGCCGGGCGTATCGTCGGTTGTGGCCAGAGATTCGGCAGCGGCCATATGTGCGTTTAGAAGCTCCGAAATTGATGCGGAATCCCTTTCCATGATCGCCGCAAACGGCGCGCAGCATTTTTTTAGCTGGGCGATCCACGTCTCAACGGCCTGCGCGCCTTCATCTAAGCCCTGGGTCAGGCTTGCCAGTCCATCAAGTCCGGCAGGCGGACGCGGTCCGCGCAGAATTTTAATCTCTGCGCGCCGGGTGAGTTTTCTGAAGGCGGCGATATCGAGGCCCGCAGCCGCAAGGGGGTGCTTGCAGACCGCCAGCGTGGGCACAGGCGCAAAGTCCTCGGTGACCATCATCGCCGTTAATCTCAAGAATGCGCCCGGCGGCGTTTTGTGCAGCGGGCGCCCGGCCGAATCATCAATGTCGATGTGCCAGCGTTTGAGTTCCATGGACACACGTTCGGCCAGCGCGCGGTCGGGCGTGACCAGCGCGCAGGTCCGCTCGTCCACGGTCAGCGCTTCACGCATAATGAGCGAAATAACCTCGGCCTCTTCGCGCGGAGCCGGGCAATTAATTTGGGTCAAACCCTCGACAGCCGATCGGTCGATCGGCTCAATCGACCGCCACGCATGTGTGGTTGACGCGGGGCGCATCACTTCGGTCAAAAACCGCGTTTTGTGAGCGTAAAACTGCGCATCGTGCGCGCAAAAGGCGCCTTTTGACGCACACGGCCACGGCAAAACCGCGTCAGGGGACAGCTTAAACCGGCGTAAAAGCTGCTTAAAGCCGTACTGCGGGTGCGATTCATCGACTGCTTGCCAGTCATTTTCGCTCAACGAGACGTCCAAACCGGGCAAAACGACTGCGCCGCCGTCCATTCGTGCGATCACATCTAAAAGGTCTGCGGTTGCGGGAATGCTGCCTGTGGATCCGGC
>JAUIGX010000114.1 GCA_030432435.1 Alphaproteobacteria bacterium | reverse complement strand
AGACTATATTGGTAAAGATGATCGTGCCCAAAGACGGCTATAAGCGCATCGATTTGATAAACAACTGCGCGGGGCTGAACAAAGGCTCGGGGTTTGCTTATGACTCGCCGCTCAACAAGCTTTGCAAGCAAGACACCTTGACTGTGTTGGGGCCCGGAGGCTCCACTTGTTTTATCGATAAGATCGTGACGATTGATAAGACCGAGGCTAAGAAATTACTGGAGCAGTAGACTCGCTTCATTAACTGGCACAAAGATTTCAACGCCCGGGAAAATATTCCGGGCGTTTTTATTTACCCGTCAACGGATAAGGCCCAGGCCCCTTGATAGCGCAAAGACGTTGTCGAATAGCCGAGCGCGGCATGCGTTCTTCCCCATGCTCATAAGCTACGACATGAAGATGAGGCGCAAAAGCGTTTAGCAACTCACCAGGCGTTAAGAGAAAGTCTGGATTGCGCGGGCGCCCCAACCTCTCATTACCCATGCCGAAGGTTTCGAAAATGAGCACACCGCCATCAGCAAGGGCGGAGATGAGCGACATAAAATGCGGCCGGTGGAGGTAATTTGTAACAACGATGCCGTCGAACAGACTACCTTCAAACGGCCAGGGCCCTGCCTCAAGGTCGGCCGTGACAATGTCGAAGCCAACTAGCCCTTTGAGATCCTCAAGACCTGACACATCGACATCTACCGCCACCACAGAAAGCCCGGAACTCCCCAGCGCCCGGGCATGGCGGCCATGGCCTGCCGCTACGTCTAAAACTATCCCGCCCCTTTTAATCAGCGGAGCGAACCGCATAACCCAAGGTGATGGGGGAATTGTGATATCAACGGGACGGTCAAAGCTGGGCATCGCCTATTATATGCTCTTCCAGACCCGCCGATTCCACCCGCTATATTCTGTTACATATTGTATGATTAAAGTTCTGAACCCGCTCTTTCGCGGGTTTGACGGCATGCGGCCCAGCCTCTAAGAAAGGCGCACCTGTCGCGGCCCATGCCGCGCCATATGAACCGGCAAATAAACAGCAAAAAGGACGTGCCTTTGAACAAGGACATGAACCCTGTCGAGAGCGAACTGACACTCGCCGCTGACTTTCCAGAGGCCGCGCACGATCAGTGGCTGAAATTGGTGGATAAAGTTTTGGGCGGCGCGCCCTTTGAGAAAAAGCTGGTTTCGCGCACCTATGACGGCATTTCCCTACAGCCGCTTTATACCCGGAGCGACTGGAACGCCGAGGGCGACCCCTCCGGCCTCCCCGGCGGCGCACCCTACACCCGTGGCGGCAAAGTGTTGCCCGCTTCTTTGGGAGGCTGGGACGTTCGGCAATATCTCGGCCATCCCGATCCTGCGGTAGCGAATAAGCAGATTCTTGAAGAGCTGGAAAAAGGCGTCACCTCTATTTTTCTCAACGCCACGCCCACGCGCGGCGGTGTGCACGTTCAAACCGTATCTGATCTGGACCGCATATTTGATAACGTCTTGCTGGACCTCGCGCCGGTATCCATCGCGGCAGGCGGCCCCGCTATGGCCGTACTAATGATGCAGCTACTTGAGAAACGGGGAAATTCCAAGGTATTTGCGGGCAACTTCGGCCTCGACCCATTTGCGGCGTTAGCCCGCACTGGCTCATTGCCGACTGACCTTCAATCCTCTCTGGCGCGCATCGCCGACGTTGCATCGCATGCAGCGAGTGCTTTTCCGAAAGCAAAAACGATTAACGTACGCGGTTACGTGTATCACAGCGGCGGCGCATCCAACGCGCAAGAGATCGGCTGCTCTCTCGCCGCTGCCGTTGAGTACATGCGCGCCCTGACCAGCGCAGGCCTCAGCGCCGATGCTGCGGCCAATCAGCTCGCGTTCCTAATCGCGTCCGATGCCGATTTCTTTCTAAGCATCGCCAAGATTAGAGCCCTTCGGAAAGCATGGGGCCGCATCGCCGAGGTTTGCGGGGCCGAACACCGCACCACCTATGTCTCCGCGATCACCGCCCCGCGTATGATGAGCCAGCGCGACCCATGGGTGAACATTCTTCGTACCACCGTGGCCTGCTTTGCCGCAGGTGTCGCCGGGGCAGATTCCATCACCGTCCTGCCTTTTGACTTCGGGTTGGGCGTGCCCAGCGATCTGGGCCGTAGAATTGCGCGCAACACGCAAATCGTTCTTCAGGAAGAGGCTAGCCTCGCCCGCGTGATGGACCCAGCGGGCGGCGCATGGATGTTCGAGCAGTTGACGGACGAGTTGGCCGACAAGGCCTGGAGCTTTTTTCAAGAAATTGAGAATCAAGGTGGCATGGCAAAAGCCCTGACCTCCGGCTTCATCGCCCAAAGCTTCGCTGCGGTTCAGTCTGAGCGTGCCAAAAATATCGCAAAGCGCAAAGACCCCATCACCGGCGTTAGCGAATTCCCCAATATTCATGAGGCGCCGGTTGGCACATCGCCGACGCCGACCGCGTTGCCTGAAGTGAAGCCAATCGGTGAGGTTGGGACACTCCCGTCCCCATCTGACGGCACCCTTACAAAGGCCCTACTCTCTGCGACAGAAAATGGTGCGAATGCCGAGGCTATCAACAAGGCCATGGCGGGTGATCCACTCACCATCCAGCCGCTGCCTTACGTGCGCCTTGCAGAGCACTTTGAGCAATTGCGCGACGCTGGTGACGCTTTCAAGAAAGAGTTCGGTGAATACCCGAAAGTTTTTCTGGCGAACATCGGCAAGGTTGCGCAATTCACGGCACGCGCGACATTCACGAAAAATTTTTTCGAGGCAGGCGGCATCGAAGCCGTTTCCGGCGCAGGCGGTACGGACCCGGCGCAGATCGCCAAGGACTTTACCGACAGCAAGGCAAGCTTCGCTGCGATTTGCGGCAGCGATGCCGTGTACGGTGAGTACGCGGGGGCCGTGGCCACTGCTTTGAAAAATGCGGGTGCCGCCCTGGTGTATTTGGCCGGAAAGCCGGCCGATATAGAAGACGCCTTGCGCACAGCAGGTGTGAACGAATTCATATTCATGGGCTGCAATGCGCACGATATCTTGGCGGACGCTCACAAGCGTCTTAAGGCCGGACGGTAGAAGGAGTCGGTCATGAACAAGGCGACAATTCCCAATTTCGCGGACGTTGATCTTTCGTCCACATCCAATTCAGGCCGGATCACTAAAAGTGAGTGGCAAGCCAAGGCCGAGGCCGAGGCCGGCAAAACCCTGGACGAGTTATCCTGGCAAACGCCGGAGGGCATTGCTGTAAAGCCGCTATTCACAGCAAGCGATATTCAAGGGCTCGACTTCCTGGACACACGCCCAGGCATGGCACCGTACCTGCGCGGTCCCTATCCTGCGATGTACGTGACACAACCCTGGACGGTGCGCCAATACGCCGGGTTCTCGACAGCAGAGGATTCCAACGCCTTTTATCGCCGCAATCTGGCCGCAGGCCAGAAGGGGCTTTCTATCGCGTTCGATCTAGCCACCCACCGCGGCTATGACAGCGATCATCCGCGCGTCTCCGGTGATGTCGGCATGGCCGGCGTAGCGGTTGATTCAATATTTGACATGCGCACGCTATTTGATGGCATCCCGCTCGATCAGATGAGCGTGTCCATGACCATGAACGGCGCGGTGCTCCCGATCATGGCACTCTACATCGTCGCCGCAGAAGAACAGGGCGTAAAACCCGAACAACTTTCAGGAACCATCCAGAACGACATCCTGAAAGAGTTCATGGTACGCAACACCTATATTTTTCCGCCAATACCGAGCATGCGCATCATCTCGGACATCTTTGCTTTCACCTCTACGAAGATGCCCAAGTTTAATTCCATTTCCATTTCCGGCTACCACATGCAGGAAGCCGGCGCGACGGCAGACCTTGAACTCGCCTACACTCTTGCCGATGGCGTTGAATACGCCCGCGCTGGGATGAAGGCCGGCCTCAACATTGATGCATTCGCGCCTCGTCTAAGCTTCTTCTGGGCTGTCGGTATGAACTTCTTCATGGAAGTGGCGAAGATGCGCGCCGCGCGTCTTCTTTGGGCGAAGCTGATCAAGCAGTTTGATCCCAAGAGCGATAAATCCCTCTCTTTGCGCACTCACAGCCAAACATCGGGCTGGAGCTTGACGGCTCAGGACGTCTACAACAACGTCATCCGCACATGCGTGGAAGCCATGGCGGCCACGCAAGGTCACACACAGTCATTGCACACCAACGCTCTGGACGAAGCCCTGGCGTTGCCAACGGACTTCTCGGCGCGGATTGCCCGAAATACACAGTTATTTATCCAGCAAGAGAGCGGCACAACACGCAGTGTCGATCCCTGGGGTGGCAGCTACTACGTGGAACGCCTTACATACGAACTCGCCAACAAGGCCTGGGCACACATTCAAGAGGTCGAAGGTCTTGGCGGCATGGCAAAAGCCATCGAAGCCGGCATTCCCAAGCTTCGTATCGAAGAAGCCGCCGCGCGCACCCAGGCACGAATTGACGCAGGTCGTCAAACCGTCGTGGGCGTAAACAAATATAAGCTGGACGAGAAAGAGAACATTGAGGTTCTCAAGGTGGACAATAGCGCCGTGCGCGGCGCACAGCTTGAGAAACTTAAGCGCCTGCGTGCAGAGCGCGATGATACCGCCTGCACACAAGCCCTTGAAGCACTGACCAAAGCCGCTGAAACCGGTAAAGGTAACTTGCTGGAGCTGTCGGTGAATGCTGCGCGGGCCAAGGCGACCGTCGGTGAAATGACAAGCGCCCTCGAGAAAGTGTACGGGCGGCACGTGGCTGAGATCCGGTCCATTGCCGGGGTCTATCGCAAAGAAGTCGGAGCAGGATCGAAAACCATGGATAAAGTTTCAGAAATGGTCGAAATCTTTTCCGAAAAGGAAGGCCGGCGCCCCCGTATTCTTGTCGCCAAGATGGGTCAGGACGGGCACGACCGCGGCCAAAAAGTCATTGCATCGGCGTTTGCCGACTTGGGCTTTGATGTCGACATTGGCCCCCTGTTCCAGACGCCGGGCGAAGCGGCGAAGCAGGCCGTCGAGAATGACGTCCACATCATCGGCGCCTCGTCCCTTGCCGCCGGTCACTTAACGCTTGTGCCCGAGTTGAAAGCGGAGTTGAAGAAGCTGGGCCGCGAGGACATCATGATCGTGGTCGGCGGCGTGATTCCGCCCCAGGATTTTGACGCCCTTACTGCCGCCGGCGCGGCCGCGATCTTCCCGCCGGGAACAGTTATTGGCGAAGCCGCCATCGGCTTACTTGAAAAGCTGAATAAAGCCCTCGGCCATTAGGACCTGCGCTTGCCCGACGCCGACAAACCTTCCAACGGAAATAATGGTGCGCTGCGAACCGCGGACCACTATGTCGCCGGTGTTTTGTCCGGCGACCGGGCCAAGCTTGCGCGCGCCATCACCCTGATTGAATCCCGTAATCCGGCGCATCAAACGATGGCACAAGAAATGCTGGTCGGCCTACTGCCCAAAACAGGCCGGAGCCTTCGCATCGGTGTCAGCGGCCTACCTGGCGCTGGAAAAAGCACGTTC
This sequence comes from Alphaproteobacteria bacterium, assembly GCA_030432435.1. Classification (GTDB taxonomy): domain Bacteria; phylum Pseudomonadota; class Alphaproteobacteria; order Rhodospirillales; family Rhodospirillaceae; genus UBA11612. The sequence goes on along the minus strand of JAUIGX010000114.1, from coordinate 4,954 downwards.
ATTGATGCGTTTGGCACCATGCTTACGGCGGCAGGCCATAAGGTCGCGGTACTGGCGGTTGACCCGACATCATCACGCACTGGCGGCAGCATCTTAGGCGATAAAACGCGCATGGCACGGTTGTCGGTGGACCCCGGCGCGTTCATTCGCCCCTCACCGACCGGTGGCACCCTGGGCGGCGTGGCACGCGCCACGCGCGAAGCCATCCTTGTCTGTGAGGCCGCGGGCTATGACATCATCTTGGTTGAAACCGTGGGCGTTGGCCAAAGCGAAATTACTGTCTCGGAAATGGTCGATTTCTTTTTGGTGCTGATGATTGCCGGAGGCGGCGATGAGTTGCAGGGCATAAAAAAGGGTGTTCTGGAAATCGCCGACATGATCGCGATTACCAAAGCCGATGGCGACAACACAAAGCGAGCCGCCATAACAGCCTCTGACTATCAACATGCATTGCGCATCATCACGCCCAATAGCCCTGACTGGACGCCGCCGGTTATCACCATAAGCGCGCAAGACAATGTCGGGCTGGATGCGCTGTGGGAAAAAATCGGTCTGTACCGCCGCACAATGCAGGATACCGGGGGCTGGGCAGCCAAGCGGCGCAAGCAACAAATTCGTTGGATGTGGTCCATGGTCGACGACCGCCTGATGACCCGCGTCAAGGCCGACCCAAAAGTGAAGGTCTTGGTCCCCGAATTGGAAAACGACGTGGGCGCCGGTAAGTTGACACCAACCCTCGCGGTGGACAAAATTCTCGCCGCCTTCGGTATGTAAAGGAGACCGCCATGATGCGCCGGACAACAGCAATGCTGATGGGATGTGCGCTCCTGGCCAGCACCGCCGCATTTGGCGAAACTGATTCCGACCTCATGGCACGCGCCCGCGCCATTCATGAACGAGTTCTAACCGTTGATACCCATGTCGATATTCCGTTCGACTTCGGTACAGACGCCTACGACATGATGAAGCCCGGGCCGCGTGGACAGCAAGTCCACCTGCCAACAATGACCGAAGGCGGTTTGGACACGGCTTTTCTGATCGTTTACGTGGGGCAAGGCGAGCGGACAGTTTCCGGCAATGCGCGAGCCCTGTCCGACGCGTTCAAGAAATTTGCCGCTATTCACAAGCTCACCAAAGAAACCTACCCCGACAAGATCGGTTTGGCCCTGACCGCCGAGGACGTACGCCACATCTCCGCCAGCGGCCGCAAGGCCGTGGTGATCGGCATGGAGAACGGTTTCCCAATGGGTACAGACCTGCGGCTTCTAGATGTTTTTTACGACTATGGCGCCCGCTACCTGGGCCTGCTTCACAACGGCCACAACGAACTGGGCGATTCGGCGCAACCCTTCGAGAGCGACGATAAGATCGAACATGGCGGTTTATCCGACCTTGGCAAGCGGGTTGTGGAGCGCCTCAACACACTCGGCATTATGGTCGATGTCTCGCATGCGGGCGAGCAAACCACCCTTGATGTTCTGGCTTTGTCGAAAGCGCCGGTCATCGCCAGCCATTCGGCGGTAAAAGGTGTGTACGATCATCCGCGCAATCTCAGCGATGTAGAACTCGATGCCATCAAAACATCGGGCGGCGTGGCACAAATCGTAGCCTTCGACATTTATTTGCGAGAGCCTCCTGCGGAGAAAACAGCGGCGCTCAGCGCTCTTCGCGAAAAAATGGGCCTCGACGAACCCGGCGGATTTCAGAAAATGTCGGCCGAGCAGTTAGACGCTTATTTCTCTGCGGTTGAGGAGATAAACGGGAAATGGCCGAAAGCCAGTGTGGCCGATTTAGCCGATCACATCGACTACGCTGTGAACCGCATCGGCATTGATCATGTTGGGATCGCTTCCGACTTTAACGGCGGCGGCGGCATTACCGGATGGAACGATGCTTCCGAAACCTTGAGCGTCACGATCGAACTGGTAAAGCGCGGATATTCCGAAGACCAGATTGCCAAAATATGGGGCGGTAATTTGCTTCGGGTTATGGAAGAGGCCCAGGCTTATGCAGCACGGGCTAAAAAATAGACCTGCAGAACGCGCGCCTTACTTATCGTCGGCAAGTATGCCGTAGAGGTCGGGTCGCCGATCTCTGAAGAACCCGAAGGCCGCTCGGTTCCGGCGCACTTCATCTACATCGATTGTTGAAGTTATAACGCCCTCGTTGTCCCGGCCCATTTCCTGAATCTTTTCGCCGCGCTGGTCGGTGATGAAGGACGAGCCGTAGAACGTTTGGCCGTGCTCGGTACCAATGCGATTTGCCGCAATGACGGGAACGACATTTGAGACCGCGTGGCCGATCATGGCGCGCTGCCAAAGGTTTTTGGTATCCAGTTCCGGATGATCTGGCTCGGATCCAATCGCCGTGGGATAAAAAAGAACGTCAGCCCCCTGCAACATCATGGCGCGCGCAGCTTCGGGAAACCATTGATCCCAGCAGATGCCCACGCCGATCTTGCCGAATTTTGTCGACCACGTCTTAAATCCGGTGTTTCCAGGGCGAAAATAGAATTTCTCTTCGTATCCCGGACCGTCAGGAATATGGCTTTTGCGGTACACACCCAGCATCGCCCCGTCGGAATCGATCATGGCAAGACTGTTGTAGAAATGTTGCCCGTCCCGCTCAAAAATCGATGCGGGAATTGCGACACCCAGCTTTTTTGCAACGCCCGTTAGCCTGATAACCACCGGATGGCTTTCAACCGGAAAAGCACTGTCGAAATGCTTTTCCTTTTCCTCGATGCAAAAGTAATGCCCCTGAAGCAATTCAGGGGGCAAAATAACTTTAGCGCCCTGACTTGAGGCCTGTTCAATAAACCCTTCAATGCGATCTAGGTTTTCGGAAACGCTTTCTGAGAACGCGCATTGAATAGCGGCGACAGTGACTGTGCTCATTTGAGATCAAGCCTCTTAAACTGCGGGCTGTTGCTGCGTAATACAGTGAAACGACCCGCCGCCGGTTATAACATAATTGGCGGGCAACCCCACAGTCCGGCGGGTCGGAAACAGTTTGGCGATTTCCTCAACCGCCCGGTCATCCGCCTTTGTGCCGTAGGTGGGAACGACGACCGTCGTATTGCCGATATAAAAATTCATAAAACTGGCAGGAATGAGTTCTCCGTCCGCATCCTCGACCCGACCCGGAGAAGGTATCGTAACAACCTCGAGCTTACGCCCATTTGCGTCCGTGCCAGCTTTCAGATCTGCAATAATCGCAGTTAAAGCATCGTAGTTGGGGTCATCCGTCCCGCCAGGCTCCATGCACGCCACCACACCGGGGCTTACGAAGCGGGCGATGTTATCGATATGACCGTCGGTGTGATCATTGGCAAGGCCGTCGCCGAGCCAAATAAGCTTTTCTATGCCCAATGACTGGGCGAGACGCTGCTCTATGTCCGCCTGAGTAAGGTTTGGGTTGCGGTTGGCATTGAGCAAGCACTGACGAGTGGTCAGCGCCGCGCCTGCGCCGTCAACATCTACCGAGCCACCCTCAAGAATCCAATCGTTTACAATAGGCGAAATACCTGCCCGAGAAGCAACAAAGGGGGCAACCTGCTCATCGCCGTCTAGAACGTACTTTCCACCCCAGCCGTTGAACTTGAAGCATGCTGCGGACAATTGACCACCGGCCCTGACAAAGATCGGGGCCGTATCCCTGAGCCATATGTCCCCGAAGGTCGCGGAGATGACCTCAGCCCCCGTCCCTAGGAGGGCCGCTTGCGCCGAGGTCGCCGCCTCTTCTCCGCAAGCAAGAATTTTAAGGCTCTCGCCGCGAGGCGCACCGTTAGCAGGGTTGAGATCAGCGATCGCTTTATAAAGCGCCGCGACCTCTTGCCGCGCCGGCTCCAGATTCTCAAGCCAAAGGTCCCCGTCGCTCGGCCAGGCGGACCAAACGGCGCTGTGGAGATCCCATTCGGCAGGTTGTCTATGTATATGCTTTGACATGGGGCGTGTCATTACTGGCTCGAGCGGTTCCTTGCAATGGTGACATAGTGACAATCTCGTTGCCGTGTGTATAAGAGCGCGCCCTTAACCTTGAGCATCCCATGCCCTCAGGCAATTTTACAGCGGACCGACGTTTTTCCTACGCCCAGGCTCTGCGCCAGGAGGGTGACAGCGCCGCTGCCGTGGAAATGATGGTGCAGGTGCTAGAACTGGTCCCAGAGTGGGCAGAAGGCCTGTTTGCCTTGGGTGAGATGCTGGTGGAGGCGAGCCGACCGGAGGATGCCCTCGGCGCATTCCGCGCCTATCTCGCCATCGATCCAGCCGACTCGATGGGCGCGACTTTACAGCTTAATTTACTGGCCGAGAACACGGTCACGACCTCGATGCCGGAAGCTTATGTACGCCGCCTGTTCGATGAATATGCCCCAAGGTTCGATTCGGCGCTAACCGGAGGGCTAAAATACCGTGCCCCCGCGTTGCTGCGCGATGCAATTGAGGCCGCCGTACCGGGGCGCCGGTTCTCAAGAACTCTCGACCTCGGGTGCGGCACTGGATTAGCCGGCATGGCTCTGCGTGATTTAACGCACTGGCTTGGCGGTGCCGATCTTTCACCCGGCATGATTAAAGCCGCGCACGCAAAAAATATCTACGATCAGCTTATCGTTATGGACATGACGCTGGCCCTGCGCAGTCAAGGTGAGCCTTGCGACTTGATTGTTGCCGCAGATTCTTTTGTTTACCTGGGTGATCTTGCGCCGATCATAGGGGCAGCACGAACAGTTCTTTCGGAGACTGGAATTCTCGCGTTCACGGTGCAACGTTATGACGGGGAAAGCTACACACTCGGCAAGGAACACCGGTTCAGCCACAGCTACGGATACATAGCCGCCATAAGTGAAGAGGCCGGCTTTACCATCGTTGCGTCCAGCGACACCTATTACCGCCAAGAGAAAGGCGTTGATGTTCCCGGCTTGGTGTTTGTAATGAGGCCCAAACCGGCTAATCCA
>JAUIGX010000308.1 GCA_030432435.1 Alphaproteobacteria bacterium | reverse complement strand
GCGCATATAGACGGATTTAATGCCGCCTGTATGGAGGCTTTCGAGATTATCGCCGCCGCTCTGAGGTCAAACCAGGTAGATGAATTATTACGCGGGCCGGATGCACATGCCGGGTTTCAACGCCTGACCTAACACCGCAAGCGAGCAATTCAAGCTTGCCCCGGCGCGCTGAGACTTCTACAAAACTTTACGATCGTTGCACTCGCCGCAAAGGGCCGCGCCGGTCCAGACATGCAGATTTATCTTCCCATCGCCGAAATGTCGGTGAACATTTTTCTCGTCCTCGGCTTGGGGGGCGTCGTCGGGCTATTGTCCGGCCTGTTCGGCGTGGGCGGCGGGTTTCTGATGACCCCCCTTCTCATCTTTATCGGCATCCCCCCCGGCGTTGCGGTCGGCACCCAATCAATCCAGATCGTCGCATCCTCAGTTTCAGGCGTGCTGGCCCACATGCGCCGCGGCAATGTGGATTTTCGCATGGGTGCCGTGTTGACCGCCGGCGGCGTCGTGGGATCAATATTAGGGGTGTTGCTTTTTAACCTGCTCCAGCAAACCGGGCATATCGATCTGACCATTTCCCTGGGCTACGTCATCTTCCTTGGCGCTGTCGGTGGATTCATGATGATGGAAAGCTTGCCTGGCGTCCTCAACCGCAAACCAGCTAAGCTCGCTCTGGCTGCACGCGGGCCCGGACAACATACTTGGATGCACGGCCTACCGTTTAAGATGCGGTTTCGTCGCTCCAAATTATACGTTTCAGCTCTCATACCCGGCGCAATCGGATTGCTGGTTGGGGTTCTGGTCGCGCTGATGGGCGTCGGCGGCGGATTTTTGATGGTCCCCGCGATGATCTATTTGCTCGGCATGCCAACCCAGGTCGTGATTGGTACATCCCTGCTGCAGATCACCTTTGTCACGGCCGTCACCGGCCTATTGCAGGCTAGCGTGAACCACACGGTCGACGTGGTGCTGGCCATCCTTTTGTTGGTGGTTGCCGTTGTCGGTGCCCAGCTCGGTGCGCGCCTGGCCGGGAAAGTGAAGGGCGAACATTTGCGCTTGATGCTGGCCGCCATGGTCCTGCTGGTCGCCATCCGCCTCGCCCTTGATCTTGTCCTGACCCCGTCTGATGTTTTCTCGGTCGGAGAGGCTATCGCGCCATGATCCGGGCTTTAATATCCGCTGTATTTCTTTTTTCGGGCCTTCTTGCCCTCGGTGCCGGGCCGTCCAAAGCTCAGGACGTCCCGTTGGTGGCTGATTTATCCAGTCACTTAGTCGCGATCACGACTGGCTTCACGGGTACCGATGTATTGCTTTTCGGAGCAACCGATGGCCCCGGCGACATTGCCGTCGTGGTGCGCGGACCGGCGGCGGATACTGTTGTACGGCGCAAAGAACGGTTCGGCCCGATTTGGATCAACGGTACAGAGGCGACCCTCCAGGACGCGCCTTCGTACTATCGGGTGGCATCAAACCGGCCGCTCGATGAGATCGCCCCAGATTTACTGCTCTCGCGGTTCCAGATCGGTCTTGAAAATATTCGCCTCGTCAGTGCCGATAACGCGATAAGCACCGAACTCGCAGCCGAATTTCGTGAAGCACTGGTGCGCCTGAAGCTTGATGATGGACTCTACGACCAGGGTCTTGGCGCAGTGAACTTGATGTCGAACCGGCTGTTTCGCACGGAGCTACATTTTCCCGCGCATGTCCCGACAGGCACATATCTGGTCGAGGTTTATCTTTTCCGAAACGGACAAGTGACCAGCGCCGAGATTGTACCGCTGACCATTTCAAAGATCGGCGTGGGCGCGGACATATATGACTTCGCCTACAACTGGGCGCCTCTTTACGGCCTGCTTGCGGTGCTACTCGCCGCCGCTGCGGGCTGGGCGGCAAGCGCCGCTTTCCGGCGAATATAGGTCTGGCCATGAGTCCCACCGAAAATTTCAGCGGTAAATCTGGCGAAAG
>JAUIGX010000113.1 GCA_030432435.1 Alphaproteobacteria bacterium | reverse complement strand
GAAATCAAGGCCGCGATAGGTGGTCACAGTCACTTCATCGTCGTTGACGATATCGTCGACACCCGTGAGTTCGATCACAAACCGGTTGAAATTATAGGTTTGCATAAACGAGTTTTCGAAGTGGTAAGCTGTGCCGTCGGGGCCCCTGAAGTTCGCGACGCAACCGATGGTGCGGTAGAGTTGGTTGTCGATTCCTTCATCGCCTTCCGGGCTGACGAAATCCTCAGCGCTGACTTTGCCGTCAAGGTTGAGCCCGCGTGAGACTTTGCCTTCGACTTCGCGGAACCCGTACGGCTCTTCTGACAGATCAGGATGCCAAACGGCGCTTTCGCGAGCGATCTGGGTTTCCATCAGGGTCCGCTTCTGTCCATCGTCGGGAAACAGAATCTTAAACTGCTCGCGCGGTCCATCATTGAAACCTTGCGGGCATTCCGTCTTCCCTTCGGGCGTTTGATACAAAGCCCAGTGCTTGTACGAGAGCACGTAACCGATTTTGCCGTCTTTTATGACCGAGGCGGCATCGGCTTCGGCAACATCACCTTCGGCAATAGCGCTGCCGACGCCGCATGTTGCGAGGAATGTAGCGGCCAACAGCACTCGAGGCGCAATAGACGGGCGATTAAACTTCACTGATAGATCACGTTTCATAAGAACTCCTTGAATTGTAGCCGGGCCGCATAGTGGCGCCGGTTTAAACGAGTATTTCCCCCATCTCCTTGGAGGTGTTGTTGCTGTTCGTGCCCCACGAAGGCGTGTCGACGCCCATGACCCGCAATGCGGTGTAGCCGAGCCGGGCTGTGCTGGTGTTTCCAGCATCGATGTGCAGACCCGTCTTAACGCGCCCGCCAGCACGACCGGCGGTAAAGGCAGGCATTCCGTCGAGGGAATGGATTCTGGCGTAGCCGACATCGGTACTGCCATAGATAAGTACGTTATCAAGCAGTGTCCCGTCGCCTTCCTTGACCTTCGTAAAGGCGTTCACGCAATCGGCCCAGGATTCCATGGCGCGCCGTGTAAACCACGAGGCGATGGGTTGGTACCCGAGGTTGGTGTCGAGGGGTTCTTCGTGCGTACAGGTGTGGTGCGGTTTCTCATAGCCCACTTTAAGGGTAGAGGTGCCGCGAGCCGCGTATGACATATTGAAAACACGGGTCTGATCGCAAGCCAGCGCCATGACCATAAGCTCGGTCATCATTCGGTGACGGGCGGCGACCAGTTCGGACTGCTTCCCGGCCTGTAATTTTTCCTCGGGCGCTGCGCCTGGAACGCAGGCTTCAATCGGTTCGGGTTTTGCAAGCCGTTGCGCGAACTGTTGCTCCAGATGACGCAGACCGGTGAAGTATTGGTCAAGCCGGGCTCTATCCTCGGTGCCCACTTTGCGCATAAGTCCCCGGGTGTCGTCCATTACGCTGGACAGTACGCTTTTGCGCACCATGACAGCGGGGTCAGGGGTGAAGTTCTCGGCGTTAGGGTCTGGGAACTCCGGTCCGAACAACCGCGTATAGAACGCCATTGGCGACCACTCCGGCGCATTGGGCGTATTGCCATTTTCGTAGCTGATCGAGTCTTTCACATCACCGGTTGCTGTTGTCGTCAAAGATTTGAACCGGGTGGTGCGACCGATCTGATTGGCGATGGTGACGTCGATGGTTTCGCCCGGAATGTGCGAGCCGTCTTTCGGTGCGCTGCCGGTTCTTTGAATCACCCAACCTGAGGTGTGGCACAGCAGCGGCATGTCATCGCGGAACGCGGTGAAATTTGTAAAAAGATTAATGTGCTTTTGAACCGGTGCTAGCGAGGCGATTTCTTCCGGCAGTTCATAGTTGGCACCTGTTGTCTTCGGCACGAACACCGACTTGTTCATCCCAAGACCCCAAGACCAAGTCCCAAAGCGAACCGGCATCGGTGCGCCCGAGGCAAGGGCGGTTCCGTTTCCATTCAAGAAGCAATTGAGAAGCGGCAAGGCGACTGTCACGGCGCCCCCGTTCAACATTCCCTTCAGAACGCGACGTCTATTAAATACGCTCATTTTAGTCTCCCCACCCTTCAAGTGTTGTTCGGCCTGAGCGATGACCCTCTATGCTGTCACCGCCCACTGGATGCCCCTTTGATATCGGGGCGAATTCGCGATCTACGAATTTGCGTGGCCCCTCCCGGGCCCTGCAGTAGTGCTCATTTCTGAGTGGCTACAAATAGACAACCTTGACTGCCTTAAATGTACGCCTTTCCCGGCGGATGGTCCTTGTGATTTTTCTTCAAATTTTCGAATAATTACCCAAATATAGGAAAAAAATGGGCAATGTTCATTATTTGTTCTTTTTGTGGGTGGGCCCGACGAGTCGCCGACCGACCAACCGGTTAACATTTGTAGGCCGCAAAAAATGGCTGTTCAAAAATCCAGCCTTTAATCAGCCTTTCAAATAGTGATCCCAGAAAGCTACTGTTCGGCTCCAGGCAAGATTTGCGGCCTCGGCATCGTAACGCGCTTGGCTTGTATCGTTGTGAAAACCGTGTCCGGTGCCGGGATACATGTGGAGGCTGTAGGCAACTTTCTGGGCATCCATCGCTGCGCGAAAATCAGGAATACCCGCATTGATGCGCGGGTCGTCTCCGGCGAAATGCATCATCACCGGAACCTTCACCTTGGCGACATCCTCCGCGCTCAGCACGCTGCCGTAAAATCCGGCGGCCGCGCTTAAGCCTTCAACGTCAACCGCACAGCGCAAGGATACGCCGCCGCCGTAGCAAAAGCCCACCGAGCCTACTCGTCCGGTACTGTCGGCGTGCGCGGCAAGGTAAGGCACGGCGGCCATGACATCACCGCCGATGCGCGCACGGTCGGTCTTGGCGAACAGATCGCGCGCGGCTTCCTGATCTTCCGGTGCGCCGCCGGCAACGGTGAGGCCATCTGGCGCGACCGCCATGTAACCAGCCAGCGCCGCGCGCCGGGCTACGTCCTCAATATGTTTATTGAGGCCCCGGTTTTCGTGAATGATCACCACTGCCGGAAGTTTGCCGGCGCCCTTAGGCCGCGCCTGATAAGCGCGCACCGGCCCGGCTACGCCGTCATAGGTGATGTAACCCAGATCAAGGCGCGGATCGTTCTCATCGACTTGGCGACCGTAAGCATAGTTGGGCTCGACCAGTGGCAAGACCGCTGCTGCGCCGGCTACACCGACAATGCGGGTAACGCGCGTTAAAAATTCCGAGCGCGACAGAGAGGTGTGAATGTATTCGTTGTAAAGATCGACAATGCGTGAATCGACTTTCGGCATGGCTGGGCTCCCAATCAAGATTGATCTACGGCAAAATGATTCTTTATGACGCGCTCACTCTTCCTTGGGCTTGCCTGGCACCACAGTCACCGGCAGGCCGATTTTGCCGGCGTATTTTCCGGTCACCGCTTCCACCAAAGGGCCGGGCTTTTGCCCGACGGCGGACGAGAGAATGAGCAACGATAATTCAGGTCGTTCTTTCACCAACTTGAACAATTGGTCGCGGCGATTACCTTTGCGCACGTAAAGGTCGGGCTCGCGTCCCGTTTCTTTCAAAACACGCTGGGCAAATACACGCAATACCCCGTCAGCGTCCGCGCGCGCTTCGGCATCGGCCAACTCTTGCACAAACTGATAATGCATGAAGTCGGGGTCCACATCGTACACGTATAGCAGTGCGATCTTGCCGCCGGTACTGCGTGCCCGTCCGCACGCATAGCGAAGGGCTGCGTCTAACTCGGCACTCTCGTCCACGACGACTAGAAACTGACGGTTCTGTTCCGGCTCTAGCGGCGTACCTTTGACCGTGGAGGCGCGCGAGGCACCCGGCGTCGGGGTTGGGTCAGCTGAAGGTGCGGGCGAGGCCATGGGGCGCGGCGCTTATCCGGGCTCTGTGTCGAAGCCGGCGCCGTCCCATGCTAGGAATCCGCCTTCCATGCGCTTGATAATGCCTGTGTATCCTGCGGCGAGTGCTTTTTCCGCGGCCATGCCGCATCGCCGTCCGCTGCGACAGTGAAAGACCAAATGTTTGTCACCGGGATCGGGAACGGCAGATGGGTCGAATGTGGACAGCGGCATTAGGACGGCCCCGGGAATATGCGCGTCAGCCCATTCGTTTTCCTCGCGCACGTCCACAATCACTGCGCTGTTTGCATCGCGCCAATCCTTGATTTCGGCGGGGCTGACAAAAAAAACCTGATCGGGTGGTAAAACCATATGGATGTCCTTTTAGCGTGGCCTGTGTGCCGCCACTGTACGCCAAACCATCGCCGTTCGGGAATAGATCTAGGCCCCGGAGCAGGTTATTTTCAGCCGTAATGGTAGCTCAGCGCCGGAGCGAAAACTCCACGGGCACGATCATCTCTATACGTGAGCCGCGCACGTCCGATGGCGGAATGGGCAGAGGCTCGGCGCGACGCAGGAGGGCAAGGCTCTCCTCATCAAGAAGTTTGTATCCGCAACTCTCCTCCAAGCGCGCTGATAGAATGTGGCCGGTCCGATCCATGATAAAGCGCACGTAGCTGACGCCTTCCTGGCGACGTGATCTGGCTACACCGGGATAGCGTTTAAAGTGGTTGAGATGGCCCAGCAGTTTGCCGTGATAGGTGTCGACCACCGCCTGGTCCGGTTTCGTCTCAGCTGGTGCGCTTTGGATCGGCGCCGTAGCGGCGCTGGGCGCGCGGGGTGAGGGGGGCGGAGGTGTGACGTAACGAACATCGGGCGGAATAAACGTCAGTTCCGCCGGCGGCGTATCGAAGGCCGGTTCAGGAACTACAAGGTCCTGCTCTACGATGTCTTCGCTGACGATATTGACGACGGTGACTGGTTTAGCGTTGGTCGGCGGGCCAAAAAAACCGCCGTGAAAAACCCACATCATAACCAATGCGAGGTGCACTGCGACCGTCCCGGCTAGCCCTATCCCGTGGAAACGGCCAAGGGCTTGCGCAGGTTGCTGCCTTGGTGCTTCCTCTGGATTCGGGGTACCGAGAACCAGGGCCGGGTTTGGGCATGGACAAGTCTGCCTAATATTCTCTGCCGACGAACAAGCAACAGGGCGCATGTCAGTCATACTTTGAGTTCTCAGTGGGCCACATCAGCCGGCTGCACTTTTCAATAGTGTTTGCAAATGCAAATGACTCGCGAGAATAGAATCTTGAGAGAAGCGGAACCATGGAAAATTGGGGACTGCAGGGTTCTGAGCTGTTTATAAATGAGAATGCATACTAATTGCAATATCCCTAGGGGACGTTTTGATGCGATTTCCTTTTGGGAAGGCTTCTGTAGGAGGCGTTGAGCGCCTCATTTGGGCAGCGCGATAAGTAGGGTTTTGGCACGCAAACTACGCGCGCACCGGTTCTATTTACGGCGTTTGGGCAAACTTAATCGCAGGCCTTGCCACACAGATCCGGTCTCGAAGTAGCGAATACCCCATACGCAGCCGAACCATATGGCGGTTACTACGACAACCGAGCCGACCGATAGTGTCGACAAGCCCGATAAGCCCTGGCCGAAGGTGCATCCCATTGCCAAGGTGCCACCGAAGCCCATCAACGCGCCGCCGATAAGGTGGCGCGGCAGGTCCGCCGGATCGGAAAAGGATTCCAGCGATAGGTTCCGCGAAAATGCAGCGTAGAGAAACGACCCAACCGGCACGCCGATCAGTGTGAAAATGCCGAATATCGCTGCAGGAAAGCCGGAAATCATAACAACGCTGAGCAATTCGCCGGTCGGAACCATAAAATTTAGCGCATCGTAGCTAGCGGTCTCTGCGCTGTGGTCTGTTAAAAGACTTCCCGCCAGCCAGGCCGCCGGCACTGTCAGTCCGATGGCAATACTGCCGGTCAGTTGGTCCTTGGTTGCGCGAAACCAGCTGTCTTTCAGGCAAAACCAAATGAGCCCGCCGCCGAAAAGGGCCGTAAAAAACCAACGCACCAGCACCGCATCTACCCCCGGAAAAATGGCGAAGAAGCGGTCAAAGCCGGGGGCCATTAAAGTAACCGTATCTCCAAAGTCGCTCAGGGAGTCGTTGAGGGGTTTGAGAATTCCGGCGGCTGTCATGGCCGCGAAAACGCCGACGACGAGCAAGGTCACCAGCGATTTAAGTGAGCCTGCACCCGTGCGCACCAGGGCGCGGTTGACGCAGCCGCCGGCAAGACTCATGCCGAACCCGAAAGCCGTGCCGCCGATGATCAAGGCCAGCCAGGAAATACGCGGAATGAGATAGGGCGACGAGCCGAGGTTAACTAAACCCGCGGTTTCCAACGCCTGGGCGCCGATAATCGCGATCCCGGCGGCCAGCATCCACGCCCGCAGACGGCGCCAGTCCTTGGCGAACATTATGTCTGCCACCGCACCCACCGCACAGAAGTTCGAGGCGAACGCCGCCGCACCAATTACAGCGCCAATGATCAGCCCAAGACCGGCCGCCCAGAATTCCGCAGAAGAGTCCACAAGTTCAGTCCCTTATAAATCCCGCGAGGCAGAGTATAGTGCTCGTGTCATGACGCAAGACCACACCGAATTCGTGCCGCCTATCCTCATTGACGCAAGAGGACTCAATTGTCCGTTGCCGGTGCTAAAACTCCGCAAAATGCTGATAGGCTTGGCTCCCGGCACCAAAGTCGAATTGCTGGCGACCGATCGCGCGGCGCTCCGTGATGTGCCCGCATTTTGCCGCGCTCACGGCCTGGGGATACAAACTTTTGATGAAGCCGATGTTTTACGCTTTCGCATTCAAATGGCGGATGGCGTACCTGCTCATTAATTAATCTCCGAGTGTCCGGCCCTGCCTTGAAAATGCACAATTTTCTCCGACTCAACCCGACTGATGTCAGCATCCTGCTGATTTAATTAGATAATTTTAGATATTGGTTCCCGGCACGGTTCTTGAATAATGGAGAGGGCCATGGCGGCCCGGGCCATTTTGGGCCGTGCTTTAGGTTGTCTTTGCTGCGGCCCTCTCTTCAGGGAGGAAACTGAGGAGGTGGGGTTGATTACTTTCTGCGCAATGACGCGCACAACATCCCAGGGGAGGGAAAACCATGGGCGGTGACGTCTTTTTTGTACTTATGGGCGCAATCATGGTGTTCGCCATGCACGCCGGCTTTGCATTCCTGGAAGTGGGCACCGTCCGCAAACGCGCGCAGGTCAACGCTTTGGTCAAAATCCTGACCGACTTTGCGGCATCCACGATCGGCTATTTCTTTATCGGCTACAGCATCGCCTACGGTGTCAGCTTCCTTCAGTCCGCCCAGGTGATCTCTGGCGGTGACGGCACAGGTTTTGCGGCCCAGGGCTACGACCTGGTGAAATTCTTCTTCCTACTGACGTTTGCGGCCGCAATTCCTGCGATTATTTCGGGGGGGATTGCCGAGCGCGCGAAGTTCTATCCTCAGCTGATCGCAAGCTTTGTGCTGGTCGCGTTGGTCTATGCGTTCTTTGAAGGCATGGTCTGGAACGGTAATTTTGGGTTCCAGACGTTGATGGAGGGCATGTTCGGTGCGCAATTCCACGACTTTGCAGGGTCCGTGGTTGTTCATGCCATGGGGGGCTGGATTGCTTTAGCGGCCGTGCTGCTCCTTGGTAATCGCAAGGGCCGTTATCGGGCCGACGGTGGTGTTGTCGGTATGCCGCCGTCCAATATTCCGTTCCTGGCTCTAGGTGCCTGGGCGCTATGTGTTGGTTGGTTCGGTTTCAATGTCATGAGCGCTCAATCCCTGGAAGGCGTCACGGGACTTGTTGCGGTAAACTCTTTGATGGCGATGGTCGGCGGTATTCTTTCTGCGCTTTTTATCAGTAAGAGCGATCCGGGCTTTGTGCACAACGGCGCGCTTGCCGGATTGGTTGCGGTTTGCGCGGGCTCCGATGTGATGCATCCCATCGGCGCTTTGGTCACTGGGGCGCTTGCAGGCCTACTGTTCGTTTGGGCGTTCAACCTCTGTCAGAATAAACTGAAGATCGACGACGTGCTCGGCGTATGGCCGTTGCATGGCCTTTGTGGCGCTCTGGGCGGCATTCTGTGCGGCGTGTTTGGCCTTGAAGCACTAGGGGGTATGGGCGGCGTAACCTTTATGGCTCAGCTGGGCGGTACAGTCGTCGGGGTTGTTATCGCGTTGATCGGCGGGTTTGCAGTTTACGGGGGCCTTAAAGCCCTCATGGGCATCCGCCTGTCCGAGGAGGACGAGTTTCGCGGCGCGGACCTTGCCATTCACAAGATTTCGTCAACGCCGGATGAAGATATCGTTCGTTAAACCGGCCCTAAACTAAATGGAAAAGGCGGAGGCAAACCTCCGCCTTTTTTGTTTATCAAAGTAGGTGCGGGGGGTCTGCGCTTTCAACATTTCGGTGCCGGTACTGCAAAGCAACCATCGTTGCCTTGACCGGTGGGAGGGAAAGGCCGACGGCCAGGGCGATGAAGATTGGCCATAGAACAATATGGAACCACAAGGGCGGCATGTAGGTGAGGTCGATCGCCAGAGCTAGGCCAGCTGTAATCAGGCAAAGCGGCAGCATGATAAAGAACGCAGGGCCGTCACCGGTATCATGCCCTTCAAAGCTAAGACCGCAGACAGAACAGCCCGGGGCGATGCGAATATAACCCTCGAACAATGATCCTTTGCCGCACCGTGGACACCGCCTGGCGAGGCCAGCGTATAGAACGGGTACGGCGGGTTTCTGCTGTGTCATGAAGGTTTCCTATTCTCCTAAGAAAAAGGGCCGATCCTTGCGGCCGGCCCTTTCTTGTTTCTTGATGTCCGGCTTAGCCGCCGAATGTACGAACCGGGAGGGCGAGAAGCCAATAGACCCAGACGAACAGGAACAGCCATACCACGTCCACGAAGTGCCAGTACCAAGCCGCAGCTTGAAAGCCGACATGCTTATGCGGCGTGAAGTGATTGTTTTTTGCACGGAACCCGCAAACGATCAGAAATATAGTTCCGACAAATACGTGGAAGCCGTGGAACCCGGTCGCCATATAGAATGTCGAGGGATAAATGCCATCGCTCAAGCTGAACTCAGCGTGCATGTATTCCATGACTTGCAGACCCAAAAAGAGGGCACCTAAAGCAGCGGTAATGAAAATCCAACGTGCGGCTGCCTTGTTATTGCCTTCCTCGACGAAGATATGCGCCCGCGTCGCGGTGCCGCCTGACGTAAGCAGAATGACAGTGTTGTAGAAGGGCAAGTCCCATGCTTCCAGGGGCGTGATGCCTGCCGGTGGCCACTGCAAAGTGCTGGTAGAGAACCCGAGCGAGTTGTGAAAGAACGCCCAGAAGAAGGCGACGAAGAACATCACTTCTGAAGCGATAAACAACACCATTCCAAAACGCAGGCCGTGATTGACGGCTTCGGTGTGCGCCTTTTGAACAACAGACTCTCGCACCACATCGCGCCACCAGTAAGCCATGGTCATGATGACAAGCGCAAAGCCAGGGATCAACGGGATGATGCCAAGGTCTTCCATGCCAAGTACGGGCACATTGTGGAAGTACATGATGGCGCCAATGGCGAGGATTAGAGCGCTAAAAGCGCCCAAAGCTGGCCACGGGCTGGGGTCAACCATATGAAAGGGATGTTTGGCGTGGGCGCTCATGGAAACGGTCCTTTTGATTCTCTAATTAAGTGGCGCAGCAAGGCTGACCTGGGCTAGCGCCTGAGTGTCTGCCTTGGCGCTCTCTTGCATCATATCTTCAAGAGAGCGAAAGAAAGTGTACGACAAGGTAATGGTCCGCACTTCGTTGGTTGTTTCGTTCTCGATCATATCCGGATCTACGAAAAACGAGACAGCCATATCGACGGTTTCACCTGGCTGAAGCGTTTGCTCCTGAAAGCAAAAACAGTCGATTTTGTTGAAGTACAAACCGGTTTTTTCCGGCGTGACGTTAAACATCGCCGTGCCCGTGGTCGGAACATCGGAGATGTTCTTCGCCACGTAATGAATTGTCTGAGTTTCCCCGATATTGAGGGTCACCTGTTCATCGACAGGGTAGAACTCCCAAGGCAGCGCATTGTCTACGTTGGCGTCAAAGCGAACGGTGATGGGTATGTTTGTGGCGGTCGTCGTGTTGGTTGCAGCGATTTGTGTTGTGCCGTCTAGACCGAGGGCACGACAGAACGCGTCATAGAAAGGGACAAAGGCGAAAGACAAGCCCACCATCCCGGCCACAACCGCGAGTGCGGTTGTGCCCAGCCGGATATTGCGTCGTCTTAATTCACCTTTGTCCATCATCTATATGTCCCTACAGGAACTGCAACATACAGCCTACTCAGCGGGGTGTGCCGAAGGCTTGCCACCGATAACCGGCGGCTCTTCGAAGGTATGGAACGGAGCAGGAGAAGGAATTGTCCATTCCAACGTGT
This sequence comes from Alphaproteobacteria bacterium, assembly GCA_030432435.1. Taxonomy (GTDB): domain Bacteria; phylum Pseudomonadota; class Alphaproteobacteria; order Rhodospirillales; family Rhodospirillaceae; genus UBA11612. The sequence continues at coordinate 163 of JAUIGX010000113.1, read as the reverse complement.
CTGCGCCTTCACCCCAGGGATTAGCCACGGACTTCTCGCCGAATTTTATGACGTAAACCGTCATGACGAGGAAGAACACTGTGGACGCGGCGCCAATGTACGAACCGTAGCTGGACACCAAATTCCAGCCGGCGAATACATCCGGATAATCGATGTAACGGCG
>JAUIGX010000112.1 GCA_030432435.1 Alphaproteobacteria bacterium | reverse complement strand
GCCGAAGTGCCTCCACCTGCTTCAATGAACGGATGGGCTCGTCCACTACCGGACCTGGCTTGAAGTCGAGGGCGACCCCCATCCCCTGGAGCGGCGTCATAATATCGCTGAATATTATGGAGGCGTCGAAAGCAAAACGGCGCAGCGGCTGCAGGGTCACCTCAGCCGCGAGTTCCGGCGTACGTGTCAGAGTTACAAAGTCCGCTTTCTCGCGCACTTTGCGATACTCGGGCAGATACCGTCCGGCCTGACGCATAATCCACACCGGTGTATGAGCCGCCGGCAGGCCACGGCAAGCCGCCAGAAAGGGAGGGAGGTCCGCCGGATCAGTCTTCGTTTGTGCGTCTGCCATGATTAGGTCCTGTTCTAAATTTGCGTGTTAGCGGGCGGCCGCTTTACGGCGATCGTCGGCTTCTTTCAAAGCACGGCCAGCGCCCTTCGCCAAAAGTTCATCGGCGAGTTGTTCGCCGATTTTAACGGCGTCGGCCAACGGTGCCGAAGCGCGCGCGGTAACTAGGTCTGTGCCATCCAAGCTACACACTGACGCATGAATGCTTATGGCCTCGTCCGACACTGTGGCGAGGGTGCCAACCGGAGCCTGGCACCCACCCTCAAGGCGGCGCAGGAGCGCACGTTCGGCGTCGACAGCTAGGCGGGTCGGCATATGCTCTAATGGGCGCGCCCATTTTATCACCTCGTCATCTCCGACGCGGGTGCCAATCGCCACTGCCCCTTGAGCGGCAGCGGGGGGGAATATATCCATCGGCAGCCGCGCTGAAATGCGGTCTCCCAAGCCAAGTCTCTTCAAACCCGCCGTTGCCAGAATGATGGCGTCATATTCGCCGTCATCTAACTTGCGCAAGCGTGTTGGCACGTTTCCGCGAAGTTCTGCATGTTCGATATCCGGCCGCACGTTCGCCACAAAAGCCCGCCGTCGAAGGCTGCTTGTTCCCAAACGAGCGCCCCGCGCAAGACCCATTAAGTCGGTGCCACTGCGAGTGACAATGGCGTCGTGCGGATCTTCCCGTTCTAAAACAGCGGCCAGAAACGTACCTTCCGACAACACGGTCGCGAGATCTTTTAAACTGTGCACCGCCAAATCTATTTGCCCGTCCAGGAGTGCTTGATCCAGTTCCACGGTGAAGAAACCGCGCCCAGTCGTAGTCCAAAGCGGCACCGTCTGATTAAGGTCGCCGCTGGATTTGATTTGCACAATCTCGAGCGGCGGCGCATCCGGTAGCGCGCTAATTTTTTTGAAGACGTCCTTCGCCTGCCACATAGCCAAGTCAGAGCCACGGGTACCTATGCGTAGTGGTTTCACGATTCTTGTTCCTCGCCGTCAGGTGCAAAACGGTAGCCCACGCCACGTACCGTCAAGAAATGACGCGGTTCGTGCGGCTCCCGCTCGAAAAGTTTGCGTAACCGCAAAATAAAATTGTCGACTGTTCGCGTGGACGGAAAAACCTCGTATCCCCAAACCTTCTCCAGAAGGTCGTCGCGCGCTACTACTTCACCGGGCTGCTCTGCGAGCACCTTGAGAATCATGGCCTCTTTTTCAGTGAGATCGTGCCACGCTCCGTCCCAAGACTGCGCACGGAAGGTGTTAAAATTGACCTCATTGTCAGCAAAACGTAGAACCGCACCCGCCGCTGGCTTTTCAACGGCCGACTTGTACCATTGCCAGCGGCGCAAAATGGCGCGGATACGCAAGAGAAATTCATCAAGATGAAAGGGTTTCGTCAGGTAGTCATCGCCCCCGGCCTCAAGGCCGCGCACACGATCGCTTGGGTCACCACGCGCTGTTAAAAAAAGAACGGGCGTATTTTTACCTTGAGCCCTCAGTTCCCGGCACAATGCAAAGCCATCCATATGCGGCAGCATCACATCAAGAACGAGCAAATCGTAATTTTCTGAAATCGCTTTTTCCAGGCCAGCGCGACCGTCGTAGGCGGTATCCGTATCGTACCCCTCTGCGCGCATATTCTCTGCCATGCCCTCAGCAAGGTGAAGGTCATCTTCCACCACAAGAATACGGCTCGTCGTGTTGTCTGGCGCTGGGACGTCCGACATCAGGACACCTGTCCTTGAGGCGCATGCCACGTGACCGTAAATGCGGCACCCTTGCCAGGACCATCGCTTTCGGCCCGAACCCGACCATCTTCAAAGTGCATAAATCGGTGAACGATAAACAGACCCAGCCCCGTGCCGGCGGCATCGCGGCCCCCATGAGATTCAACACGGAAGAATTTATTGAAGAGTTCTGGCCCTTGCCCGGGTTCAAAGCCAATGCCGGTATCACGCACTTCCAATTCGACATCATCGCCGGCCCTACGCGCAGTAATGCGGATGGTGCCGCCCTTTGTAGGTGCCATTGCCGCGATCGCATTTTCAATTAGATTGCGCAAAACAGTATCAACCGCCATCGGGTCTGCGAGCACTTCCATCTCGGAAGAGACGTTCGTTTCCACCTGAACGTTCTCGCGCCGTGCGGGCTCTTCCAAATTGCTAAGGACGTGCCGGACCGCCTCGCTCAGATTCAATCGTTCTTTATTGAGGGGAACACGGCCGCGGTCCAGGCGCGCACTATCTAGAATTTTGGAAACCATATTTTCCATACGCCGCAGATCATCAAGCATCCGCCGGGACAGTTGTTGAAAGCGTTCCGGAGAAAATTCTCGCATCAACATGGTTTCAAGCGAAAGCTGCAAACTTGCTAGAGGTGTTTTGAACTGATGCGAGACCATCGCCAGGAAGCTATCCTGACGGCGCCGAACATCCGCCTCGTTGCTCAGACCCCGCCAGAGCACCGCGATGCAAGACGCCAGGACAAAGAGAAAAAATCCACTCTCCCAGGCGTATTGATTGACGTGACTTCGCTGAGAATCTTCGAGGGCGTCAATCGTGCCCGGCGCAAGTTGAATTCGGCCATCCACACTCTGGGCATGAGGGAACAGGGCTGTCACTTCATCCGCAGGAACCCCTAAGTCCGAGAGCCTCTGGCCGGCGGCCATTTCATAGCTGTAGAGCGCTTTGATCTGGCTTGTTGTTTGCTCCGCATAGGTTTGCTGATCAACAAACCACCAGACAACTTGCACCAAAGAAAATACCTGCAAAGCAATTATGGTGAGGTGAAGAAACCGGGTTGAGTCGATGCGAAATGCGGTCTGCATGATATCGGCTTTCGGCCGTTGAGACTAAATAGGGCTACGCGGAAGCGGCCGCCAAAGCGGTCTGTACGCTCTGCGTAAACTGAGACACATCGTCCGCCGTGTGAGCGAGCGACAGGAACATGACCTCGTATGCGGAGGGCGGAACACAAATACCCCCATCGAGCATTCTATGAAAGAAGGGCTTAAACGCTTCGCCGGCGCCGCCGTCTATAGCGTCAGCCGAACGTGGCGCCGCACCTGCCTGGAACGATAGCCAGAACATGGACCCCACGCGCACCAGCGCACCTGGAACGTTTACGCCCTCCAGTACCGCGTTTAATTCTGAATCCAGATGTGTGCCAAGTTCTTCGAGCCGTGCCCAAGCGTCTTCGCGCTCCAGAATTTTGAGCGTCGTTATACCTGCAGCCATAGCCACGGGATTCCCCGACAGCGTGCCCGCTTGATAGACGGGCCCTTCCGGAGCCATATTCGACATAAGCGTGCGCGACCCGCCAAATGCCCCAACGGGAAGACCGCCGCCGATAATTTTGCCAAAGGTCGCAAGGTCTGGCGTAATACCGTAGTGAGCTGCTGCTCCGCCCTTGCCCACACGAAACCCTGATATCACTTCGTCAAAAATAAGCAGAGCGCCGGATTCTTGTGTAACCTTGCGCACCGCCTGGAGAAATTCTTTGCGCTGAATCAACAAGCCGTTGTTCGCCGGTATGGGTTCGATAATCACCGCCGCGATCTTGGAACCTTCGGCCGCGAAAAGGGACTGGAGTGCTTCTTCGTCATCCAACGGCAACACGCGCGTAAGGGCGGCAAAGTCCGCCGGCACACCCGCCGAAGAGGGCTGCCCAGCCGTCACCAAGCCCGATCCGGCAGCGACCAGCAAATGATCCGCATGACCATGATAACAGCCGGAAAACTTCACCACCACATCTCGGCCCGTAGCCCCGCGCGCAAGGCGAATTGCGCTCATGGTCGCCTCGGTACCGGACGAGACAAACCGAACCTGTTCTAGCCCCGGATAAGCGCTTACAACCAGCTCCGCGAGCTCTATCTCCGCGCGGCACGGCGCACCATAGGTAGTGCCGCGTGTTGCAGCCTGCTGCACGGCCTCGACCACCTCGGCATGTGCATGACCGAGAATGAGCGGACCCCAAGAGCCCATAAAGTCGAGATACTTACCGCCTTCTTCGTCAAATATATGAGCACCCTCGGCCTTCGCGATAAACCGCGGAGTACCGCCCACAGCGCCGTAAGCGCGTACCGGCGAATCAACGCCGCCCGGGATTACCTGACAGGCCCGCTCGAAAAGAGCGGCGTTACTTGTCGTACTCACTAAGCATTTCCTCCGGTTTCAGTATCTGGCGCAGCTCGATCTTCGCCGTCGTTCGACAATGCATCCTCTATGCCCCGCATATACGCCTGCACCGCCGCCGGGCCCGCCTCGGCCGCCAATGACCGCAACCCCTTTAGCGGCGCATGGGCCAACCGCCGCGCGAACCCCTCGGCCCAAGACTGAAGAGCTTCATCACCGTTCAGAGTTTCACGAGCGGCGCGCGGCAACCTTCGCAAGCTTTCCGCGGCTGCGGCTTGGTAGCGTACTGTTAACTGCTGAATCATTGGTGCCGCTTCACGGATCGCATACTCGCGCCGGAGCCGTTCTAAATGATCATCCACAACAAGGCGAGCGTCCGCCATTTCCGCGAGCTTCGACGCACGGCCTTCGGTGGCATCAGCAATGATATAATCCATACCAATCCGTACAATCCCGTCCAAATCCGCATCGGCGGGATCGACATTTGGCGGCACGCCGAGGTCGATAATAAGGGTTCCATCCTTAGGTGCAGCGGCAGCCATGACCTCTAGAACATCCCGATTCAAAACAGGGTCGCTGCTGCCAACAGCAGTGATGATCACATTGTATCCGCCAGGATTGCTTTTGAATTCATCGAGCGAAGATGCAGTGCCGGCGACTTCCGCCGCAAAATCCCGCGCCGTGTCTAGTGTTCTGTTCACAACATTGATGTGCAGGCCCTGTTCCCGGAGCGACAACGCGCAGCGGCGCGTCATAGGAGACACCCCGACAACCGCGATCTTTTTGTCCGTTCCGTCGAGCCGTTCAAGGGCACGCTTGACCACGAGGCCCGCCAAAGAGGCCATATTGGCGGGGCGGGCAGCCTGACGATGCACGTCCTGGGCCGACCGCAAGGCCTCACCGAAGAGATAGTCCAATTGTGGGCCGCAGGTTCCGGCAGCTTTGGAGGCACTCCAGGCTCCGCGAACCTGCGCGTAAATTTCCCGTTCACCGGGCTGCGCGGAATCAAGTCCTGCCGCCACCAAAAAGAGGTGTTCCACGGCTCCTTCGCCGTTCCAGGCCCGGAAAACACGATTAACATCGCCCTCAGACGTTTTTAACAGTTCGCCGATTTTTTGGCGGCACGTCTGCACGGACATGGAATCGTCTCCGGCGAGAACAAATTCCACTCGGTTACATGTCCCGAGGTAAGCAATCTCCTTTGCGCCAGTCTGCCGGGCAAACTCCGGCAAACGCGCAGCGAGATGCTCCTTGGACAGCGCCAGCCGCCCAAGTCGCTCAACGCCCGCCGTCTTGTATGACGCGCCTACGAGTGCGAATCGGTCCATGTGGGCTGGGTACCACGGGACACACCTCGCTATGTCACAGATGTGTCAAAGCGGCTAAAATTTGAGCCTTGGGCTAGTTGCATCCCTATGGCATATCAGGCGTAGTCAACTGAAGGTCTCCATGAACAGTTCGAACACCCGCACGGCAGTGGTCATATTTAATCTTGGGGGACCGGATAGCCCCGCGGCGGTAAAGCCGTTTCTATTCAATCTCTTCAACGACCCCTACATCATAACGCAGCCCAACCCCATTCGCTGGCTGATTGCGACGTTAATCTCGACCCTACGCGCAAAAAAGTCGCGCGGCATCTACGACCGTGTGGGCGGGAAATCTGTGCTTCTGCCGGAAACGCAGGCGCAAGCAACGGCCTTGCAGGCCATATTGGACCAGCAGCCCGGTGAATCTCGCGTCTTCATTTTCATGCGCTACTGGCACCCGATGGCGCCTGAAGTCGTCGCTGAGATTAAAGCTTACCAGCCGACACGCGTTATAGTGCTGCCGCTCTATCCTCAGTTTTCCACCACGACGACCCAAACTTCTATTGTCGCTTTAAAAAAAGAAGCGAAGCGGCAAGGCGTGACCGTCCCGATGGACGTTCTGTGCTGTTACCCAACATCAGAAGGGTTCATCGCACCTGTAGCGACGAAGATCCGAGAAGCCTACGAAGCCGCAAGAAAACACGGCTCTCCTCGCGTTTTATTCTCGGCTCATGGCTTGCCGGAGAAAATTGTCGCCGACGGCGATCCCTACCAATGGCAGGTTGAGCAATCCACAGAGGCGGTGGTGCAGAAACTCGGCATAACCGACCTTGATTATGCCATTTGCTATCAAAGCCGGGTGGGGCCGGTAAAATGGCTTCAGCCCTCTATTGAGGACGAAATTCGCCGCGCGGGACAAGACGGCGTTCCGTTGATTGTCACCCCTATCGCCTTTGTGTCCGAACACGTCGAAACACTCGTTGAGCTAGATGAAGACATGAAGATCATCGCCGACGAGGCAGGCGTTCCATATTACGCGCGCGTTGGCGCCGTAAGAGCCGACGCGGCATATGTCGCGGCGCTGGCAAAGTTCGCAGGGTTTGTTGAGGGCAAAGCGACACCGTGCTCCGCGTCAGGCGCCCGCATATGCCCCGCTCATTTCACCGCCTGCCCGCACGCGCGCTGAACGTCGGCAGAGGTCTGCACCTAAGCCCACCCGCCGGCGAACGGCAGCACATGACCTGTCATGAAGCCCGCGGCCGGGGATGCCAGAAACGCGATCATCCCGGCAACTTCTTCCGGTTTGCCAAGCCGCTTTAGCGGCACTTTGCTCGCCATTCTCTCGATAAATTCCGGATCGTTACGCAGTTTTGCGGGAAAGTAACTCTCGCTCTCCACATAGTTAGGAGCGACCGCATTCACGTTGATGTTGAACGGTGCCAATTCCTTCGCCAGCGTCATGGTAAGCGCATTTGCGGCGCCTCTCGCCGTCACGTACATCGAGTAATTCGGCAGTCCGTGGATCGGTGCCGCAGAGGTAACCAAGATAATTTTTCCGTGCTTACGCGGCTTCATGCGCGCTGCGGCCGCGCCGCTAAACTGAAACGGCGCGATCAACAACGCCTCTAGCCCACGGCGCATATCGTCCACAGAGGCTTCATCCACCGGCGCGCGAATCGCCGGAAAAAAATCGTTGTTCACAAGAACATCGACTGCCCTGAGCGCGCTCTCCACATCATCGAAAACCTCGCGCGCTTCTGTGGCCCCTGTCGTCGCAATGCCGGGATTTTCTTTCTCGAACGCTGAGCGAACATCGGCATCGGAGAAGCTAAGGTCGTGACAAACCACGCGCGCACCTTGCCGAACCATCTCGAGCGCCGTCGGCAGGCCTACAAAATGCTTCACATTTGTGATGAGAACAGCCGCGTCTTTTAGCATTTTACACCTCCCTTTTTCAGTTTGCTCCGGAGGCGCGGTCGGCAAACCGCGATTGAAATTCGTCCGTACTATTCACCCGCGGAAACGGAACCTCGGGAATCGGCTTGCCCAGGAATTTGCAAAGAGGCCCCCACCCCTCGCTAACATTGAATTCCAATAACCGGTCAGCGGAAATAACGCGCCTCACCTCGGCATTATGCTTTTCGTATACGGCGATACAATGCTCCCGCGTGTGCAAATCGCCATCAAACATACGAACAATTACATTCTGAATCATCGACCCAAATGGATTGGAAGGGTCCGCTCGCTCCTCAATACCATTGAAGATTGTTGCCTGAGTGCTATCGAACCATTTCCCCGCATCGCGCGTGGTCAAGATGACCTTGGCTTCGGGGTAATGCTTGGCCAGTTGCTGATAAAAACTGCTCGACGGCCAATCCACCGTCGCCCCATACCCTTCGAACATTTCATCCCAGTTGACGCTCTCGCCTCGGCCAGCGCTTTCCCAATGCGGAAGCAAGTATTGATTTTGCATTAGCTCAATCATGTGAAAACACCGCCCTAGCGCAAGTTGCTCCAGCGCGAGCTTCAGGGACAATGTGCCGGTACGCCCCAGCCCAGCGCCAATAACTGACAGACCCACGATTTTTCTCCTTTGATCTGATCGCCCGCCGCCATGGGAAATGTCCGTTTGAGGCTGCGCATGACGGTGTTTGTTCCTAACATATTAATCTCAGTGTGCGGAGAGCCGGCGAATTCAATTTAAGCCCTCGTCGTCTTTGCAACACAGGCGCCCTTGCTCTCCTCGGCGCCGAATATCATGGGATATTTTGCGCCTGCGCCCCTTTATGCAGCACCGGTTTTTCTGATCATCTTCTTGCTATTGGTGTAGTGCCAAAAACCAACCCCGCGGGGTTTTCACTGCTCGCTGTCACGCTTGTCATGATGTCGCCAGACCCGATATAGAAGCAGTATGAACGCCGAACCTCCGCGCAATTCGCCGGTCGCCGAGCGGCAGCCGCACGATAAAAAGCGCCTGCTGTTTCTGGTGACGGAATTTTACTACTTCAGATCTCATAAAATGGCTGTGGCCGACCGCGCGGCACAGACAGGGTTCGACGTTATCGTAGCAGCGCGCCCGGATAACAGTTGCCCGACACCAAAGACTTTTGAGGTCCGAGACCTGAACTGGCGAAGGTCAGGGTCTCTTCTCGGTGCGGCCTTTCAGCTTTTGCCCGAACTGCTTCGCGTGCGACGACTTCTACGAGATGTGAAGCCGGATGTTCTGCATAATATTGCTTTAAAACCGGCGATAATCGGCTCGCTGGCAGCTATGGGCACCAACGTTAAGGTTGTGAACTCAATAAACGGCTTTGGGTTTTTATTCCACGACCAGTCCATTCTCGCAAAAATTGCACAAAAAGTATGCGGGGCCGTCCTGCGTTTATCAACGCGGACCAATGACGCGCGTATTGTTCTACAGAACAAAGATGATGAAGAGTTTGTGCGATCACACCTCAAACTCCCCGAAAGACACGTCAGACTTATTGCAGGTTCGGGAGTCGATACGGCGGAGTTTACGCCCCAGCCAGAACCAACGGAAGGACCGTTTAAGTTCCTTATTCTCGCGCGGCTACTCTATATTAAGGGTATTCAGATTGCCGTTGATGCCCACGCGAATCTTAGAAGTAGGGGGCACACTTCAGAACTGGTGATCTGCGGCACCCACGACGCAGGCAATCCGTCCTCTATCCCTCCCAGCTTAATCGCACAATGGTCTAAGATCCCGGGCGTGACGTTTAGCGGCCAGGTGACAGATGTTCGACCGCTCATTGCCCAATGCCACACCGTCCTGCATCCCGCACTTGGAGGCGAAGGTCTTCCCAAAGCTCTGTTGGAGGCCGCAGCCAGCGGCAGGCCCATGATCGCCTCCGATGTCCGGGGAAATCGAGAGGTCGTTGTTCCCGATGAAACCGGATTGCTGGTGCCCTCGGGCAGCCCAGAAGCCCTAGCCGAAGCTATGGACTGGATTATAGGTCATCCGGTTGAGCGCGCGCACTGGGCTAAGGCCGCCCGCGCGAGGGTAATCTCCAAGTTTGCACTGAACATTATATTGGAGCAGCATTCGGCTCTATACCGAGAGTTCGGAGCGACCCAAGCTTAAAGACCGATGTATTCTTAATCACCATATTAGTTCGCGGTATCAGTAGGTTGCAGATAAGCTGCTTGCCGCACCGCGTTTGAGGTTGTATTTGGCCGTATTCCGATGAGCAGTACTTACACAAAGACAGGCAAACACCTATCTCCAGCTTCGTTCTGGACACCTCAGTATCTTGAGGCGTCGGCATGGGCTGATCATGCGCCCTTTGCATTCTGGCTACTTGAGCGCCACAAACCACGCACACTGGTTGAGCTCGGCACCCATGGTGGGTACTCCTATTTCGCCTTTTGCCAAGCTGTAAAAGCCTTCTCCCTCCCCACTCAATGCTACGCCGTCGATACATGGAGAGGTGACGAACACACGGGGTTTTATGGCGAGGCCTTCTTTCAGCGCGTATCAGACTATAACGACGCACACTACTCCGCATTTTCCCGCCTAGTCCGCACAACGTTTGATGAAGCCGTCGAACATTTCAGCGATGGCTCAATTGATCTCCTTCATATCGACGGCTTGCATTTTTATGAGGATGTAAAGCACGATTTCGAAACGTGGCGATCGAAATTGTCGGACCGCGCAATTATTCTTTTTCACGATACAAACGTGCGCGAACGAAACTTCGGCGTGTTTCGGCTCTGGGAGGAATTGCGAAGCGAGTTCCCATCATTCGAGTTTCTGCACGGCCACGGGCTCGGCGTGCTGGGG
>JAUIGX010000111.1 GCA_030432435.1 Alphaproteobacteria bacterium | reverse complement strand
GGCTCGAAGTAGAACAGAGGTCGCATATCCGGCGGGATCGTCGAGATCGCGCGGGTGCGAATGATGCGGGGGATGGGATCCTTGGAGGCCGTGGAATCTATAATCCGGTACACGTTGTTCGAGTATACTACGCTGACCCCGTAGAACTGGAGTGTCTCGACAATTAGTTCATAAAACTGATCCGGAGAAAGAGGCTCGGCAGTCCGCATTGTCACCATAATATCTGATTGCTGGGTGACTGAATTCGCGATGTCGAATGAAACTTGCAAAAGCTCGCCGAAGACCGTGTTGATAAAGGCCGGCAAGCGAATGCCTTCGAAATTCACGCTGATAGGCTCGCCTGTCAGTTTGGGGGCGTTCGAAGACATGATGGACTCTCCGCCGCTGCGGGCAGGCGGCAGGGTCGGGCCTGTCGACGACGTGAGATGTTCGCGGCGTGAACTCTGTTGGGCTTGTGCGGCAGCATCTACTTGCGCAGCTTGATCAGTTGTTTTGGTAATTGGCAGAGGCTTCGTGACGGGGCTTGCTTCATACGTAGCGCATCCTGTCAGCAGGATGACTGCGCCTGATATCGTAAGCGCGCGCGCGCCGACCCGCCAATTTACGCAGAACCGTTCCATCATGCCCCCTGTATTTACCCGTTCGAACTTTTTACTAAGTGCCATATTCTAACCTTCATCGGTGCTGAAGAGCGTAATGGTGCTTTCTGTGCCGTCCTTAAGGACTTTCAACTCGCCGATGCCGATTGATAGAATTTCTGCGCCATCGGGTAGTCGATCGTCCGTATTTAGGCGTTGTACGCCACCGTCTTGAGTCAATTCAATGACGGCTAATCGCGAAGCACCATCTTGAATGGTGCCGATAAAGCGCCACGGGGGAGTGTCTCCGGATGCCGCGGTTTCGACATTGGCTCGTGCGCGGTCATCCGGTCCCCATAATTCGAGAAGAGCCAGTTCGTTCGCCGATACGGAGGGTTGATATGGGCTCCATTGCGGCATGTTCCAGTTATCAGCGATATCGACGTCCGGCGGCCGCGTTGATATTTTCATGTATCCGATGCTGCAGCCGAGCATGATTGCTGCAACCGCAGCCCCGATATGCGGTACATACGGCCGTATGACATGCCCCACTGTCGCGAAGGTAGTGCTCATGGGGCACCCCCTGTTGAGGCAGGGTCTTGGGAGCGATAAAACGCCGACACATCCAGCTCAATGCGAGGGTTGCGCCCCGACCGGGCGATCAAGCGATCGACAACAAGACTTTTCTCGCCGGTGGCGATATTTTCTAGGAAGCCGATAAGGCCACTTTGGTCAAAGGGCATAAGGATCTTGACGGTCATTCGTTGCACATTGGCGAGTGGGTGCTGATCTGCACTTGTCTCGGCCTGAGGGGTGACGGGTACGCGCCTTATTTGCAGTTGTTGCGGCTCCATCCTGTGTTCCATCAGACGATCTCTAAGCCATCTCTCGAAGCCCGCTTCGGCCAATCCTGGAGTTGGGGCGGTCCATAGTCTTTCTTCAAGTATGGATTTGAGGACTTGGCTCTCGCTTTTACGATCTTGCCAGGAACTGGCCTCGATCTGCTCCCTCAAGCGCTCCAAGTCAACCTGTACTCTGGTATGGCGAGTTTCAAGGCCGTCGACGAACGAATTTAACCCCAACAATAGTGAAAAAATCAAAATGATCGCTGCGCCGGTCAGCATTACTTTTAGTCGGTCGGTGACGACCAGGTCGTGTCCGAACCTATCCAAGATCTGCGCGCGTATTTCCTGCATACGCAGTCTTAATGTTTCAAGTGCGGGGTTCATTGAACAGGCCATTCCTGTGTGGCGACTTGCATGTTCAGTCGAAGGGTTCTCTGCTGTACGCCACTTGCCCCGCTAACGCTGGAGAACAAATCGTCTTTCTCAAAAGCTTCGATGTAAAATGTTGAATCCAGCGGGTCTGGGGACTCGAGCGTAAGATCTAAGTTTCCATTGTCGTAAAGCCACTCCGAGATCGTCAAGTTGCGGCCCCCTAGAATGGTCGATGCGTGGGTCAACACTTCGATCTGCGGCGGATAAGGTTTTAAGGACAAGTAGGCCTCGATAACATCGAGATCGCTTAACGCGGCGCTGCGCTCGATTCTGACAGTTTGATTGGTCTCAGCCATCTCCGTCATAGTAGCGTTGGCCCCAGCAGTTGCTATTGAAAGCACTAGCGCTTGGCCTATGAGGTACAGGAATGGCACCGCTATAACTGTCGCCGCAACGGAGATGGCCCGCTCGGTCTGTAGGAGAGACCAAATGTCGTCGGCGTGCGAGCTGTCTACGGTCCAGGGCGTGGGGAGAAACTGAGGTTCGGTTGGGCTCGGTTGCTCGGATGAGGTGTTGTGTAGGTCCACACCAGCAGATCGCAGAAACATCAGCCAGTCGCGGGGTGCCGGTATGGAGTCCCACCATCTCGAAGTGGTGAGAAATCCATTGCGCCACATTTGGCCTTCAAACCCGTCGGTAACGGCGGCGAGGCGAAAGCCGTCGGCGAGGGGTTCCCGCAGAAATGTCTCGGGCCATGCATCGCACCGTCGAGGGCTGTATCCCGCTGCGGTGATGTCGGCATCGACCTGGTCGCGGTCCCAAGCGTAAACAGAGGCCTTGTTGTCTGCCCACAGCGTCGCGTATGCGGTTGCCGGAAACGGCGACCATTTGCGAACGAGGAGATCTAGGGCACTTTTCCGTTTTGCCGGCGGTATAGTGTCGGGCAAGTCGAAGACGGCTTGACGCAGAATGCGCCGATTCAAAATCCAGAGAATACGCCTATCGGAGCCCGCTAATTCTGTTATCCCGGCCGCTGTCTGGATTAAGCGTTTCGGGGGCTGGGAAAGTGAGCTGCGGATCGAGTCCGTCAACCGTTCCACTAAATTTTGAAGGTATCTCAAAGGCATAATCCACCTGCCAGGGTTTGTTTTGGCTCGTAGGAACAAGGGAAAGAGAAAAGCGAGTCCGGCGACCTGACTCGCGATGCGCTAAGTCAACAATGACGCAATTGCTGGGAATGACCGAGAAGAAAAATGGCTCGGCTGATGAGAGAAAGCCGGCCGCGGCCATAAACTCTTGGGCGTGCCGGAATGGGGTTGTGCGGCGTTGTTCGATGACGTGTGCAGCGTTGTCTTTGGTAAGGCCGGAGATATACGATAAGAGCACGGTTTCCGGGGCCGTATTAGGGTTGAACCCGGTGACCCGGCAGGTCGTAAAAAGCGGTGCCTGCATGTCGGCCTCCCACACTTCCGGTATCTCGTCCCAACCCAGGATGTTTTGCGCCTCCATCGGCGTCAGCAGGTTCCCGTTCGTGGGGGGGAACCGCCGCCGTCTTTCGTAGTCTGATTTTTCCGCGCCGGTCAGGCGCGTCAAGTCATCGTCATCTACCCAGTCGGCTAAAGTATCGGGCAGCTGGTTACGCAAGGTTTCGGGGACATTGAAGAAAGCCAGCATACGGCGAAGAGGGTCCGGAGCCGTTCCTTGCAACTTCAACAGTCCGCGCCCGTCCTGGAGGCGGAGGACGTAGTCCGAATTGCTTTCCGGAATGTAGGCGCGGCCGTCAAAGGCAACATAGTTTGAAGATTCGTAGTTGGAGGCCATGATAGACATCGCGTCGCCGAGATCGGGCCTGGTCATTCCTGTTCCCACCTCCAAGCCCCGGAAACTCATCGGCCGCGTCGCCATCGCGTAAACTAATTCGTTTGTCATATTTGCAGCTGTTACATCCGCCTCGGACTTCTGCTGCAAGGTTCGTGCATTCTCGACCGCGGCCGAGACCCAGGTATTGATTGCCGCAATACCCAGCCCAAATAACGCGATCATCCACAAGGTAAGTGGGAGTACAAACCCCTTAGTCGTGGCGGCATTCGATTTGCCGGGGTGATGGGCATCTACATTCATGTTGGTATTTTTGGATCAATAAACAGGGACCCCAATACCGTCTGGCGGGGCGGTCCGATGGCCATCCCTCTGACCAAGGTGTTATCCCGAAAGTGCGTATAGCCACGTTAAGGACGTACAGCATACCAGCGGGGAACGGCAGCATGGTATCCCTTACCTCTTCGAGGCAGGAGTTAAATGATTGTCAGGGTATGCGCCAAATATGCGTGATTCATGAGGTGTTTAGGGCTGTTTATCCTCGGGTGTTCTCAGGGCTGGGTATTGTCGCGGAAGGGCAGGTCTTCAAGACGCAAGATGCGCTGGTGAGGACCGTTGAGGCTGACGACGAGGCTGGAGGGAAAGCCGACCCCCATATCCAGCTGTATAAGCCAAGGTGTTTGCGGCACATCCGGATTTGGAGGCCATGCCTCTAACCACGTACCCGTCTGGTCCCGATATCGAAAGGTTCCTTTTGCACCTTTCCATCGTCCCAGGGTCTGAGGTGAGAACCCGCTCTCCTGATAGACCAATTCCGTTTCATCACGTCCGGAATCGTAGTCCATCGTCATAGAAAATCCGGTCGGCGTTCCAACGCGGCTTTGCAGCGGACGTATAGTGAGGCCGCGAACAGATTGAGGCCCCCCTTGAAAAATATTTGGCCGGTTCGGATAGTCGGGCAGGATACCTCTTAGAGGCTCAAGGAAAATGTTCTGCTTAAGAACAACCTGCTCTAGTCCGACAATCTTATTCTGTACGCTGTTTCGGGCACCAAGGATCAGGGAGAACCCCTGAATGAGGACAACGGAAATCAGACTGGTTATGGCAAGCACGACCAGGACTTCCAGAAGAGTAAATCCGCTCTCGTTCTCTTTCTTGGTGAACACTTGCATGGCGGCGATCAATTGCCGAAAAGGGGGTTGGACGCTATCTTTTGATACCCAACTTTCCGCAGATCAAATTCAAACCAGGGGTCGTCGCGCCGAAGAAGCGAG
This sequence comes from Alphaproteobacteria bacterium, assembly GCA_030432435.1. Classification (GTDB taxonomy): domain Bacteria; phylum Pseudomonadota; class Alphaproteobacteria; order Rhodospirillales; family Rhodospirillaceae; genus UBA11612. The sequence goes on along the minus strand of JAUIGX010000111.1, from coordinate 5,731 downwards.
ACGCGGACGTCATAAAACCCTACGCGGAAGCCGGGGAGGCCCATGCCGATTTGCGGCCCATCGTTGGGTGGGATCGCAACGTTACTACTCCATCTGACGGTCAGCTCGTGCCCAATGGACTCCTCACCTTGCGGGGTCTCCATCGGGTTAATGGGATCGAGGAGGGCTACGGCAGACTGAACAGCAAGACTGCGTTCATTGGTGTCGGCCACCCGTGCCAACTGGCCTGCCGACTCGGATATGAACGACAGCATAGGAACCAGGGCGAGGCCAAGAAGAGTCAAGGCGACAATGGCTTCGAGAAGAGTGAAGCCTTTTTCTGCGGGGCGCGTCGAGTGAGGTGTTTTCAGGGGCATCTTGAAGCTAATCGACAAGGGTGGCTTCACAGGACGGTGCCTTCAGTGCATAGGCGTACCGCAGGCGTCCGATGACCAGTTCAGCCTCGCCGCCGGTGCAAAATCCTGAGCCTCGAAAATAGATTGGCTCTGCGACCACCAGTTCCCAACCTTCGGGCATGGACGGTGTAACATCGGCAAGAATGACGGGCGGCAGATACTCGCGACCCTCACCGGCTGCAGGCAAGGTTCTTAAATCCGCACGAATCCCCTGGCGCGTGGAGTTTGTTCCGGTCTGCTCTGTTGCGCGGCCAAGAGAGGTGTAATGGCCGGAGAGAACAAAGTCCTGATTCTCAGTATAGGCTTCATAGGCAAGGCCGCTCAGGGATTGTTCGAAACTTTGCCGTTTAAGCGCAAAGTCCAAGCTATCGGCGACAAGAGGAAGGCGCGGAAGCACAACCGCGCTTGTTACGCCCACGATGAACAGTACGACTAGAATCTCCAGAAGCGTAAATCCGCGGCTGGAGAGTTTGTAGCTAGCCGCCTGACGTTGCCGTTCTTGGAAAGATACCGACGTCTTCATCTAGCCCTTCACCTCCGGGCTCGCCATCGGCGCCGTAACTGAAGATGGCAATGGAAGTCCCAGATATGACATTGTACTGATACGGAAATCCCCAAGGATCGAGCGGAACACCTTCCGCCAAGTACGGCCCCTGCCACTTGCGAGCGGCGCGTTCATCTTTCGGCGGGGTGTCGAGAAGGCTCAAGCCCTCTTCCTTGGTTGGATAGCGCCCGATATCGAGACGGATCGTGTCGAGCGCGCCCTTAAGCATGCGCACTTGCGTTTCCGCCGCGGTCACGCGTGAAGTATCTACGCGCCCAAGCAATTGAGGTCCAACCAATGCAGCGAGAAGGCCCATAATCACAAGGACCACCAGCATCTCCAGCAGTGTAAAGCCCGCTGTCTGATGGTTCTGCGCCTTAGATCCGCGTTCGAATTTTCCGTAGAACAAAGTTATCTTCATATTAGAGGGCAACCTGATTGACACTTGTAATAGCTAGCATAATCGCTGCGACGATGCCACCGACGAACACGCCGATGAAAAGGATGGCGGCAGGTTCGAGCATAAGCAGGAATTGTTTCATGCGCTGCCGCGCGGTGTCTTCATAAAGCTCGGAGAGGGACTTCAGCATCGATGGCAACTCGCCGGACTCTTCCCCGACTTGAATAAGGCTGAGTGCCGTTTCGGAGAAGGCCTGCTGACTCGCGATGGCGGAGGACAGAGAGTGGCCCGTTCGCACCAGCTTGGTTGCTTGGTCCAGACGGTCGCGGAGGCTATCCAGGTTTATGGCATCACGGGCCAGGGTGAGGCCTTTGATCAAATCGACACCGTTGCGAAGCATGGTGCTCAACATTGAGGCCCACCGCGCGACTTCCGCATCGCGCAGCCATGTCCCGATCAGCGGAAGCCTGCTGACGACTTCGCGAATTTGCGCCATGCGCTTGGCGTTCTGCGCGACGTGCCAAACGGCGCCGGCGGCCGCGGCGGCCATCACAAGTATCAGCGTTTTATGGTCGTTGAAGAAAAGCCCGGTTTTAAGAACGACTGCGGAGATCCAGGGCAGGGGCTCTTCATTTGTCGATAGCATGGCTGAGAAGCGCGGGACGACGACAATGAAAATAAAGAATACAGCGGCAATGCCGGTGACGATCAGGATGGTCGGGTAGGTCAGGGCGTTGCGAACGTCCTGCCGAAGTTGCCGGTCGTAAGCCATTTGATTGGCGGCATCTTCCAGGGATTGGCCAAGGTGGCCGATTGCCTCACCAGCGGCCGCGAGTTGATAGACGTAACTGGGCAGCGTCGGCATCGCCGCCGTGAGAGCCGTCGTAAAGGCTTCACCGCCGCGCAGTCGCCGCTCCATATCCCCGAAGGCTTTTGACAGAACGGGATGGGAGGATTGGCCTTTCAAAGTGCCGATTCCCTGAACCAGGGGAACTCCCGAACGCAAGAGTAGGGCCAACTGTTTAAGGGCGAGAATGCGGTCCTGGGCTGTGACCCCTCTTTGGAACCACGAGGTTCTCGCTGCCAATGATTCGCGCCCTACGATCGAAAGGCTGACCAGGGTCAAGCCTTGGCGCTCTAGCGTGCGCTGGGCATCGCGAGAGTGATTCGCATCAACTTTACCCGTCAGAGTTCGCCCGGCGCCGTCTATGGCTTCGTATTGAAAGGACTGAGACATGAATACTTTGCGCGTGGTTTATGGCGGCGACTCGCCTTATGGCACATTCGCCATCATATCGCAGACTTAGCCCATTATGTCTTACATCAATGTCAGGCCGTAAACGGCGAACCCTGCCCGGCTATGGGCCGATAGGGCAAAGAAAAAGGGGAGGGTGATTTCTCACCCTCCCCCAATTCACACCCGGTAAACCGGGATATCGTTTTAGTAAGCCTAAGGAACGTTAGAAGCGCTACCCGCGTTCCGGAAGGCCGACAGGTTGGAGAACTGACCTGTGGTGGCGTTGAACAGCACGTGCTGCGCATAGCCCAGGATCGGTCCGGAAACCTGCAAGGTGTACTGACCAGACGGGCTGGTGATGCCCGCGCCGGCTTCGATTGTGGCCATGCCAACTTGGAGAGTTTGACCAACAGCGATCGAGCTGGTGGTGTAGCTGCCCATGTTCGCACCAGTCGCATCGTTCAGTACGGTAATGGTTACCGTGCCGGCCTGGCTGCCATTGTTATGGATGCGCAGGAACGACTGATAGTCAGTGCCCGAAGCTTGAGCTGTGTTGAACTCAGCCTGGAAGCCGCCCGAGTTGATCACTGCTGTAGCACCAGACGCAGCTGCCGGGGCTTGGACGTGTCCAGCGGCTGTGTTTTGACCGTAAGCAACCGAGACAGTTCCTGCAGCCGCTGCATTGATCGCGTGCGTACCATCGAACTGCACGTTGATCGTTTGCGTGTTGGCTGCAACGTCAAACTGATTGGCCGCTGTCAGGCTGAACGTCGCTGTTCCAGTGGAGAATGCCGCTGGCGTCAACGTCGTTGTCAACACACCGTTAGCTCTAGTCGCGCTAACAGTTGCGTCGTCGGACAGTGCCGCGCTTGTCACTGTGATCGTGACGGTTGTTGCGGCACCTTGGCCTGCACCACCGTCTGGCGTGATCGCAGTAGTCAAGTCAGTACCCAGAGCGCCCGAGCCTGTGATGACCACAGTAGCCAAGTTCACGGACAGCTGACCGCTGTTCGGTGTGCTCAGCGACTTGAAGGCTGCTGGTGTTGTTGCTGCGTTAGTTACAGCCGTTGCGCCGGCAGTGACAATTGTCGTGATTGGCGCTGTGGAGGTAACAACCGCACCTGACGTGATGTTCTCAAGCAGGATTGTCGGGTTGCCGTTGTCATTGAGCGTGCCGCTCAATGAGATCGAGTTGCCGGCAGTCGCCAAAGCCGAGCCACCCTTGAAGATCACGCCGCTGAGCTGCAGACCACCTGCAAACGCGCCGATAGCAGCTGTGTTGCCAAGAGTTGCAGACAAGCCAGCCGCGTTGCTGAGTTGGCAGGTGGAGAGAAGGATTTTGTCCACCAGCGGTGTTACGGAGCCACAGGCGCCGTTAACGGTACCAACGAAGGTGCCGCCTGTGTGCCGTCCAAGTACAGCAACTTGAAGCGACGGGTTGTTGAACTGCGCACCCGCGATGTTGATTGTCGCGTTAAAGCGAGTCGAAGCGGAGAACTGGTTGGTGAAGCTGAGCGCGATCGGGCTCGTGGCATCGCCATTGAAGTTCAAAGCATCGGCAGTTGCCGTGGTGGTCGAAAACAGCGTGTTAGCAATTTTCAGCGCTGTTGTTGAAATCGCACCGGTTGTGGCGATGTTCGCACCAGTACGACCTACCGTAGCGGCATTCGCGGTGCCGATCAGCGCCGTTGACGCCAGCAGCGCACCGCTGAGCGTGTAGAGTTGAGACTTATTCATAATTCTGGGATCCCCTTAAAGGTTACAGATATCTAGTAAAGCCAATGTGCCTGCGGACAGGCAGACACAGTGCGCCCGTCAGCGCCGGCACATAACACTCTTGCAGCGGTGAAATGTCAAGCGGGTCGATGGGCAAATGCTCTATTAATTTGCAGGTGACGTGGGGCGGTTCTGCAACAATTGCAGGGAGTTAAGGGGGCGTTAACTTTTCCAAGGGTCACATGGCGGGCATGTTTTCTGGGGAAGCGGCCGTATGCGTCATGTAAAAAATCAGAATAAATGGCAACTAAATAAATATAGTTTCGTTTAATATTTATATTTTGTCAGTAAATGAACCAAGTGTACTTGATATATACTCTATATCCCCCCTTAATACAGTCATAGATCTGTACCAGGGGCAATACATGCCGCGTCCGAACCAGTACCATATGCTTTTCCGGCCGTCGGGGATGAGCAAAACTGTTGGTAGGCCAAGGGCTGCCGCCATATGTGCGGTGGAGTTGCTTGTGGTCACGAGTCCATCAAGGGCCGCAACCTGCGCAGCAAAGTCGTCGAGGTTGGTTAGGCTGTCGATCTCGTCGTCGTGCACAAGCTGAAAGCCGTACTTTTCCTTAACTTTCTGGATCTCTTGGCGTGTGTCGCCGTACTGAAGGTTGATCCAACGGGCGGTGGATGAGCCGAGAACGGGGGCAAAAAACGCTAAGGTCAGGCTTTTTTCGGAGCCGATGATAGGATTAACGCTGCGCCAGGACAGCCCCATGAGTCGGGTTCTATGAGGGGTCTGGTCAAGATAGCGCTGGCGAATCCGCTCGGTCAGCTCTGTATTTGCGCGTAAATACCCATTTCTGTTCGGAAATGCCTCAAACCCGCGGCGTCGCCACCGGCCCAGATCAAGAACCGAACTGTGGTAGTCGAAGGCGCGGGCCTTCAGATTCGTACTTGTCGCGGGGTCTTTTGGGACGATCTCGGCTTCCGGGAACGAGCGCCGGTACAATGGGACCAGCCGAGGGGCGCACTCGACGGTACAGGCCGCGGCATGCCGAATGATCTCGGGAATCATGCCGCCGTATAAAATTTCGTCACCGATACCCTGATCGCTCCAGACGAATATCTTTTTCCCCTTTAGCGGTTCGCCTTGCCATACGGGCCAGGGCCACTCGCGTTGCGTGTAAAGCGCATGGGAAGTTTCGAACCTTCGCGCGTAGTCGTCCCACCCTTTTTCAAGATGTCCTTGTGCAAGGCGCGCCAAGCTTCGGTTCACGAGCGCGTTGGTGTTTTCGGGCTCGAGTTTCAAGGCGTAGTCGAATGCGGCCTCCGCAGCCGCCAAATCGCCTCTTGCCTCCAGGTGGCTGCCCAAATTTGCATAAGCTTCGGGCCAGTTTGGGTTGAGTTTGATGGCGTTTTTAGTGAACTGAATG
>JAUIGX010000110.1 GCA_030432435.1 Alphaproteobacteria bacterium | reverse complement strand
GCCGTTGGTCGCAAAACCGCCCAGCGCTTTATAAAGTGCTGCCGGCACGCCGCGTACGCGAAAAACAAATGACGTCACATATGGCCCGCCCTTTTTCGCGTTCGTTTTGAGAGGTGTCCGCGACATAATGATAAAACGCGTTGTGTTGTGCGCCGCGTCTTCAATATTCGCGGCCAAGGATTTGAGTCCGTAAATTTGCGCGGCCAATTTCGACGCAATGGCACCGACGGTTTTATCTTGCCGCTCGGCAACAGCTTTGGCCGACCCGGCGGTATCGCCAACCACTACGGATGTGAATTTGCTCCGACGCAAAAAGTCGCGACATTGCCCGAGGGCGTGCACATGGCTTTCGACCCGCTTTATGGTCTTCAATGATGCCCCCGGCACCGCCAGTAAGTGGTGGTTTACCGGTTGAAAATGTTCACCGACAATGTGCAACCCTGAGCGCGGCAACAGATGATGGATGTCCGCAACACGGCCCGCGACCGAGTTATCCACCGGGATCATCGCAAGGCGCGCGCGGCCCTTTTGTACCGCCGCAAAAACATCTTCAAATTGTGCGCAGGGCATCGCCGTCATCTTAGGAAAACGGGCCGCGCACGCGATATGGGAGTAAGCCCCGGGCTGACCCTGAAAGGCGATGGCATTCGTCGATTTTGACGGCGGTTTTTTTACGGCAGCTTTAAGCGCGCCGGAATTGCGTGTTGCCGCTTTTACCATAACCCAACCTCAATTGGCGCTGAGAAGACGGCGCGCACGGTCTAAATCGGCAGGAGTATCAACTCCAAGCGGAATCGTATCCACCAATGCCGCAGCCATGCGCATACCGTGTTCAAGCGCGCGCAACTGTTCAAGACGCTCGCGTACTTCCAGCACCGTCGGCGGCAGCGCCACAAATTGGCGGAGCGCGGCACGGCGAAACGCGTAAATTCCGATGTGATGATAGTGCTCGCCCGCACCGGATGGAATGCAGTTGCGGCTGAAATATAGCGCCGGACCGACACGCGCGCCGGGCTGTAGTGACAAAGCGACTTTCACCGCCGCCGGATCGGACAATTCGCTTTCGTCGGTGATGCGGGCGATAATCGTAGCGATATCGATATTCGGGTCAGAAAGCGGCGTTATAGACGCCGCCACCAGGGCAGGGTCGAGAGTGGGAAGATCCCCCTGTACATTCACCACCACGTCATAAGCACCGTCCGGATCAAGCGTCTCGGCGGCGGCATGCACCCGGTCCGATCCAGAGGGTAGGTCGGGGTCGGTCAAAACCGCCTGTCCACCCGCTGCGCTTACAACGTCGACAATCTCCTGATCCCCGGCAGCGACTACCACCGGCCCGGCATTGGCCTGCACTGCCCGGCGCCAGACATGAATAATCATCGGCGCATCGCCGATCATGGCGAGCGGCTTATCCGGGAGCCGGGTGGCCTTTAAACGGGCCGGAATGACGATCAAAGCAGGCATGAAGACCCCTTACAGTATGCTGGGCAAACCTGCGCATAATCGCGCGAACCCAAGGCAGCGGCGAGAAATACAGGAGTTGGAGAGCCCTTCCAAGGCCTTCCGGAGCCGGGGCCGGGCGTCAATTCAAGCCGCACTAGCCTTGATTCATATTGAGATTTGAGGCCAAACCCAGTATGCACTTCCCAAATTGGGCAAATCCGGTAAATCCGGATGATCAAATTTGCATTGGGACTCATGGCATGCCTAACAAAATGACACTTTACGCCGTCATCGCGGCCTTCTGGTTGGCTTTTCTGGCCATTCTTGGAGTGAACCTGATCGGCGGATTCATCATGCCCCATGAAGAAGATGTCGCCACCACTGGTTACCCGGTCGAGGTGCCCGAGGAAGACGTAGCGGTAGCTGCCGGTGATGAGCCCGAAGAACGCCCCAGTGCCCTGCCGCTGATCGCCAGCGCCAGCGTTGACGACGGCGCGAAGAGTTTCCGCAAGTGCCAGTCCTGCCACCAGGTCGACCCCACAGCCGGCAACGGAACCGGACCAAACCTCCACAATGTCGTCGGAGCTGAAATCGCCTCCGTTGGCAGCTTTGGCGCCTACAGCGATTCTCTGCGCGAAATCGGCGGTGCATGGACCTATGAAAAGCTCGACGATTACCTGGAAGACCCGAAGCACCTGGCCCCCAAGGGCACGATGTCCTTCATTGGTCTGAAGAAGGCCCCGGAGCGCGCCGCAGTTATCAAGTTTCTAATGGCGAATACGGAAAACCCGCCGCCGGTTCCCGAAATCGCTGCTGAAGAACCGGCCATGGAAGAGCCTGCCATGGAAGACGAGGCTGCGGCAGAAACGCCCGCCGAATAACCGTTCATTATGGCGGGCGCCAACTTTTCAGACGCCTGCATTGCGCTACTTCACCGTCTCGCCGAGCGAAGCGGTGAAATAGCCCTTCAGCATTTCCGCACCTCGGTCACCGTTGACGCCAAGGGCGACGATTCACCCGTCACGATAGCTGACCGCGATGCGGAGTCGGCAATGCGCGAGATGATTCGCGCAGCTTTCCCGGACCACGGCCTCATTGGAGAAGAGCACGGCCGCGAAAGGCCGGACGCCGAGTGGCTATGGATTCTCGACCCGATCGACGGCACCAGATCCTTCATCAACGGCGTCCCTTTGTTCGGCACTCTTATCGCATTGTGGCAGCGAACCGGTGACGGCGAGGCAAGGCCCGTTCTTGGATGCATCAATCACCCGGCCTTAAAAGAACGCTGGGTGGGCGGCAACAATCACCCCACCACCTTCAATGGCGTGCGCACCGAGCCGCGCGCCTGCGCGGCTGCAGCGGATGCGTCCATGTACTACACAGCCGCTGACTTGTTTGCGCCGAGCGAAGCCGAGGCCTTCAACGCAGTTACAAAAGCTGCGGGACAGGCGCGCGCCGGCGGGACGGACTGCTACCACTATGCGATGGTCGCTTCTGGTTGGATCGATTTAGTCGTCGAATCGGGTTTGAAACTGCACGATTACGCCGCCATTGTACCCGTACTGGAAGGAGCCGGAGCCGTCGTATCTGATTGGAATGGCGCGCCTTTAGCCCTAGACTCGGAGACTACAGTCAATGGGCAGGTGCTGGCCTGTGGCGATCCGCGCCTTCATACAGAGGTCGTTAATTTGCTGCAAAGCCGATAAGCCACCGCCCCCGCACCGCCGATTTCGGGAGACGATTGCCATGCGCCGGGGACTTTCAACACTGATCATAGCGCTCTTTACCTGCGCAAGCGCCTTGCCGGCCCAAGCCTTGGTGCGCGGCCAGCCCGTACACGCACTGGCGCTCTACGGTGAGCCCAAATATGGCCCCGACGAGACTTTCGATTACGTCAATCCAAATGCGCCAAAGGGAGGAACGTTCAGAATCAGTGCGCCTGCCCCCACCTTTGACTCTTTCAATCCGTTCATCATCAAAGGAACACCGGCTGCTGGTTTGGCCTTTCTAGGCACGAACGGCTACTTTGTGGAAGGCCTCACTGTACAGGGCAGCGACGAACCCTTCACCCAGTACTGCCTTCTCTGTGAAACCATGACTGTGGCCACCGACAACTCATGGATCGAGTACGTCATCAGGGCCGAGGCGAAGTTCCACGATGGCTCATCCATCACCGCCGACGATGTTATTTTTTCATTCGAGACCCTCATGGCGAAAGGCCATCCCTTCTATAAATTCTATTGGGGAGATGTAACCAAGGCCGAAAAGAAGGGCGAGCGAACAGTACGATTTTATTTCGGCAATCTCGACAATGCCGAGTTGCCGCTTGTCATGGGCCAACTACCCATACTGAGTAAATCATATTGGAACGGCGATATATTCGAATCAGGCTCACTTGAGGTGCCCGTATCGTCCGGACCCTACAAAATAACGAGTTTTGAGCCTGGTCGATTCATTATCTACACGCGTGACCCAAACTACTGGGGCAAGGATGTCGCCGTCACCGCCGGGACTCATAATTTCGAAGAGATCCGCATTGACTATTTTCGGGACACGGAAGTCGCATTCGAAGCCTTTAAGGCCTACCAATTTGACCACCTGGTAGAGAACACGGCTCTGCGGTGGGCGACCGGATATGACGACGACCTTATCGAATCCGGGCTCATGAAAAAGGAGTCGTTTAAAGACGGCATGCCCGACAATACCCAAGGGTTTGTGATGAACCTACGTCGGTCGAAATTTTCCGACCCGCGCGTGCGCGAAGCCTTGGGGTTAGCCTTCGACTTCGACTGGAGCAACAAAACACTCGCCTACGGCCAATACGCCCCCATGGACAGTATTTTTGGAGGCTCGGAGTTGGCCGCCACCGGAGTACCAGCGGGGCTCGAACTCGAAATTCTCGAAGAATACCGCGGTCAGATTCCTGACGAAGTTTTCACCAAGCCCTTTTCGCCCGCCCGGACCGACGGGTCCGGCAACAATAGAGAGAATTTATTGAAAGCGCGGCAGTTGCTGGGCGATGCAGGATGGGAAATTAAAGGCGGCGTTCTGACCAACGCTAAATCTGGCGAGAAATTCGAATTCGAATTCCTACTTGGCCAGCCCGGCCTTGAAAAATGGGTCACGCCGTACTTGCGCAATCTTGAACGCCTCGGAATCAAAGGAACCATGCGGACGGTCGACTCCACACAGTATGTAAACCGAATCAATGCATTCGAATTTGACATGGTCGTAGGCGTTCCGGCGCAAAGCATTTCACCGGGAAATGAACAACGCGAATTTTGGGGATCCGAAGCCGCGGACAGACCGGGCAGCCGAAATTGGTCGGGCATCAAAAACCCGGCGATTGATTCTATTGTAGAGGGATTAGTTGCAGCGACAACGCGCGAAAGTCTCGTTGCTCATACGCGCGCCCTGGACAGAGTCTTGCTGTGGAACCATTACTTTGTTCCCGAACTAAGTGTGCCCGCAACCCGGCACGCCTACTGGAATAAATTTGGTCACCCCGAGAAAATTCCATTGCAAGGACCGGACCTTTCAACGTGGTGGTACGATGCGGATAAAGCTGCTGTGATCAACGCCAAATTCAACGTGCGGCGCCCTAAATAGTCGCAGTCCAACACAATTAGAATGACCCCACTGTGAGAAAGTTACCTTGAAATCCATCTCATCCACAGGCCTTGCCGCTTTGCTTTTGCTATGCGCTGCAGCTTTACCATCACAGGCCGTCGTCCGCGGCACACCCGTGCATGCACTAGCTCTTTACGGTGAGCCCAAATACGGACCGGATTTCACGCATTTTGAGTACGTCAACCCGAACGCTCCCAAGGGTGGCGCCTTCGTAAAAACCAATGAAGCGTACCTGACCTTCGACACCTTCAATCCCTACACGGTGAAGGGGGCGCCGGTTCATGGTCTAGAGCTATTACTTTACGACACCCTAATGACACCGAGCCAAGATGAACCTGCGAGCGTCTACGGATTGATCGCACAATCCGTCGAAATAGCGCCCGATAATGCATGGGTAGAATTCGTCTTGCGGCCCGAAGCGCGATTTACAGACGGAAGCGCCATCACGGCAGAGGATGTGGCGTTCAGCTTCGAGACCGTCATGACCAAGGCCTGGCCGCGTTATCGTAGCATGTACGCCAATGTGCAAGATGTGCAGGCTGCCAGCAAAAGTGTCGTGCGGTTTACATTCAAAACGACAAACGATCGAAATCTGCCTCTTTTACTCGCCCGCTACCTGCCCATTTTGTCGAAATCATATTGGGAAAACCGCGACTTTACGGACACCACCCTGGAAATTCCCGTTACGAACGGTCCCTACGTAATAGAATCGTTCGAAGTGGGGAAAAACATCGTCTATCGCCGGTGGAATGAATACTGGGGAGCAGACCTTCCCGTGAACAAGGGGCAGTACAATTTTGACACCGTCCGCTTTGAATACTTTCGCGATGACGATGTCCAATTCGAATCCTTCAAAACCAATGGTTACGATTTTGTACGCGAAGTTCGTGCACGCAGATGGGCCACGGGTTACGATTTTCCAGCGGTCACCAACGGGCTTGTAAAAAAATTCGAAGTTAAAAGTATCGAGCCCGTTAGCGTTCAACCACTTTATCTAAATCTTCGGAACGAACAGTTTCAGGACAAACGTGTTCGCCAAGCTATAAGCTATGCTTTCGATTTTGAGTCTTTGAACGCCAACCTTTTCTACGGTCAGTATGTGAGGTCGCGAAGCTACTGGCAGGGGTCGCCTCTGGAAGCTGTCGGCCTGCCCAGTGCCGCAGAATTGCAACTATTAGAGCCCTTTCGCGGTCAAGTTCCCACAGAAGTCTTTACGACAGAATTTAGCCATCCAGTTAACAAGGGTGATGGTGATATTCGCGAGAGCTTACTTCTGGCTCGGGATTTACTACAGGACGCAGGCTGGGAGTTGCGTGATGGCGTTCTCGTAAACATTGAATCCGGGAAGCCGTTCACATTCGAGATCCTGACTCGAAGCCCTTCTTCCGAGGCTGTTTTTCTACCTTTCACTCAAAACCTTAAAAGGTTGGGTATTACCGCTACGCTGCGCATGGTGGACACATCGCAGTACATCAACCGAATTAATGACTTCGATTATGATGCGGCAAATCTGGTCTTTCCTCGCAATGACCTTACGCCTGGCAACGAGCAATATGAAAACTGGGGCGCACAAGCCGCAGACATCAAAGGCAGCAACAATCTAAGCGGCGTGAAGGACCCTGTTGTCGACGCGTTGATTTCTAAAATCATTGAAGCGGAAAACTACGAAGACGTTACCGCTGCGACCAGAGCATTAGACCGGGTGCTAACCTGGAATTTTTATCAAATTTTGACCTACACCAGCCCGACCGAACGCTACGCCTACTGGACAAAGCTTGGCATGCCTGAAGTCATGCCTGCTTTGGGGATTGGGCGCATGGGCGAATTCTCGGACGGACTGGGCGAATCTGTGATCGCCCTGTGGTGGTTTGATGAAGCTAATGCCGCAGACATGGGCAATGAGCAGCAGGCTCAATTAGACACTTCAAACGATGACGAAGCGCGCAATAGTGGCATGAACACCTTTGTATGGGCTATTGTGGCAGCCGGTGTCCTTGTCATAGCGATCATTGGCGTTCGCAGACGACGAGTTCGCAAGTAAGAGTTCAGGGTAATCGCACACTGTGTTCGCATACATCCTGCGCCGTCTGGCGCTCATCCCCCTCACCCTACTCGGCATCATCACCCTGAACTTTCTGATCGTTCAGGTCGCGCCCGGCGGCCCTGTCGAACGGGTGCTCGCGCAAGTCAGGGGATTGGATGCTGGTGCAACAGCAGCCTTTACCGGTGGAGGTGGTGATACGGCTGGCGGCGGCAGCAGCTATCGCGGCGCACAGGGGCTCGACCCTGAGTTCATCAAAGAAATCGAGCGTCAGTTCGGGTTCGACAAGCCCGCGCATGAACGCTTCATCCTGATGGTCACCAACTATGCCAAGTTCGATTTGGGCGAGAGCTTTTACCGCTCCATAGACGTCGGCGATCTTATCCTCGAAAAAATGCCTGTCTCAATTTCGCTCGGGCTATGGTCCACGCTTATTATTTATCTCGTCTCCATACCGCTCGGCATCGCCAAGGCCGTGCGCGACGGCTCGCGCTTTGACGTTTCCACATCCTACATGGTCGTAATCGGCTACGCCGTACCCGGTTTCATGTTCGCGATCCTGTTGATTGTCTTGTTCGCAGGCGGCAGCTACCTGAACTGGTTTCCTTTGCGCGGCCTAACCTCAGACAACTGGGAAACTTTAAGCACCTGGAGCAAAATCACCGACTATTTCTGGCACTTGGCCCTGCCTGTCACCGCTATGGTGATCGGCGGCTTTGCCTCTCTCACCATGCTCACGAAAAATTCGTTCCTGGATGAGATCAACAAACAATACGTTCTAACCGCGAAGGCCAAGGGCCTCTCCGAGAAACGCGTTTTGTATGGGCATGTGTTCCGCAACGCCATGCTCATCATCATCGCCGGCTTTCCCTCGGTCGTCGTCAACATGCTGTTTACCGGCGCGCTGCTGATTGAGGTGATTTTCTCGCTGGACGGCCTAGGCCTTTTGGGCTTTCAAGCAACTATAGACCGCGATTATCCGGTCATTTTCGGAACCTTATTTGTCTTCAGCCTTCTCGGCCTTGTGCTCAATATCATCAGCGACATTTCCTATCACATTGTCGACCCGCGCATCGATTTCGAGGCGCGTGAGACATGATAACTTCTCTTAAACGCTGGGCGCAAAGCCCGCTTACACAGCGGCGACTTGCCAACTTCAAGGCCAACGGGCGTGGCTTGTGGTCGCTTTGGATTATCGCGGCGCTGTTCTTTGTCACCCTTTGCGCTGAATTCATTGCCAACGACCGGCCGCTTTTGGTCTCGTTTAAAGGCGAGTTGTATACACCCGTAATCGTCGACTATCCTGAGACGACTTTCGGAGGGGTGTTCGAAACATCGGCGGACTTTACCGACCCCTACTTGATCGACTTGATTGAAGCGGACGGCTGGATCGTCGAACCCTTAATTCCCTACAGCTTTGATACCATCGATTTCAATTTGGGCCGCCCGGCCCCCGCGCCGCCATCCGCACGCCACTGGCTTGGCACCGACAACCAGGGACGCGACGTGCTCGCCCGCCTCATCTACGGGTTTCGTTTATCAATGCTCTTCGCCTTGGCCTTGACCATTGTCTCCACCATCATCGGCGTTGCCGCCGGCGCGGTGCAGGGATACTTCGGCGGACTTATCGATTTGCTATTTCAGCGGTTCATCGAGGTTTGGGGCGGGCTGCCGCAACTCTTCATCATCATCATTGTCTCGTCCATCGTCATTCCGGGTTTTTGGACACTACTGTTGGTACTGTTGCTTTTCAGCTGGACGGCTCTTGTCGCCGTAGTGCGCGCCGAGTTTCTGCGCGCCCGCAACTTCGATTATGTACGCGCGGCGAAAGCGCTCGGCATGAACGACGCCGGTGTTATGTTTAAGCACGTACTGCCCAATGCCATGGTAGCAACCATCACGTTCTTGCCGTTTATTCTATCGGGGGCCGTCGTCGCCCTCACCTCGTTGGATTTTCTAGGACTTGGCATGCCGCCGGGGTCTGCATCCCTCGGCGAGCTTTTGCGCCAGGGGAAAGAAAACTTAAATGCGCCATGGCTCGGCTTTACCGGATTTTTCGCCATCGCCGGCATGCTGACCTTGCTCGTGTTCGTCGGCGAAGCCGTGCGCGATGCTTTCGATCCCCGCAAGAATTTCGCCTAACGGTCCGCCTGAATGTCATCATCACCTTTATTGCAAATCTCCAATCTCGACGTCGTCTTCGGCAAGGGCGAGTCTGCCGTTTCGGCGGTGAAGGACGTTTCTTTCTCGCTCGATAAGGGCGAGACCTTGGCGCTGGTCGGTGAAAGCGGCTCGGGCAAAACTGTTACCGCTCTTTCTATTCTCGGACTTCTTCCATATCCGCGCGCAAAGCATCCGGCGGGAAGCATTACCTTTGCCGGACAGGAACTGCTGGGCGCGCCGGAAGACGTGTTGCGCAAAGTACGCGGCAATCGCATCGGGATCGTCTTTCAAGAACCCATGACGTCGCTCAATCCTCTGCACTCTATCGAAAAGCAGGTTGGGGAAGTCCTAGACGTCCATGCCGGACTGGAGGGCAACGCCAAGCGCGAGCGTATCCTTGAGCTTCTATCCCTGGTCGGGCTATCCGACGCCTCAAAACGCCTGACGGCCCTGCCTCATGAACTGTCCGGCGGCCAGCGTCAGCGCGTCATGATCGCGATGGCTCTAGCCCTCAACCCCGACATGCTCATCGCCGATGAGCCAACTACGGCGCTGGACGTCACTATTCAGGCCCAAATCTTAGAGCTCTTGCGCGATCTTAAGGAGCGCCTAGGAATGGCTCTGCTCTTCATTACTCACGATCTCAATATAGTGCGTCAGCTTGCAGACCGAGTCTGCGTCATGAAGGACGGTTCGATTGTCGAACATGGGCCGGTGGCCGAGATTTTCGACACACCGCGCCACGACTACACCAAGCGCCTTATGGACGCACAGCCCAAACCGACAACCCCTCGCGCCCTGAACGGCGATGAAATTATCGGCGCCGACGATCTGAAGGTTTGGTTTCCCATTAAAAAGGGCCTCATCCGCCGCACCGTCGATCATATCAAGGCCGTGGACGGCATCTCCCTTTCTATTCCCGCCGGACGCACACTAGGAGTCGTCGGGGAAAGCGGCTCGGGCAAAACAACCCTTGGACTTGCCCTCTTGCGGCTCATCAGCAGTACCGGCGAGATCCGATTTGAGGGCAATCGTATTGACGGTCAGCCGCCCAAAACGCTACGCACAATTCGCCGCCATATGCAGGTGGTTTTTCAAGACCCTTTCGGCTCGCTCAGTCCGCGTTTATCTATCGGCCAGATCGTCGAGGAAGGCCTGGCTGTTCACAAGCTGGGAAGTTTCTCCGAGCGAACCGACCGCGTTGTCGAAGCTTTGCAAGACGTCGGCCTCGACCCGGCTGTCCGCAACCGATATCCCCACGAGTTTTCCGGTGGGCAGCGCCAAAGAATTGCCATCGCCCGGGCCATGGTCCTGCGGCCCAAGTTCCTGATGCTTGATGAGCCGACAA
>JAUIGX010000109.1 GCA_030432435.1 Alphaproteobacteria bacterium | reverse complement strand
GGCGGGGGAGGTGGCGGCGGAGCGGCGACCGGCTCTTCCTTGCCGAAGGTGTAGCGCAGCCCGAGGAACACGTTGTGACTGGTGTCGTCGTGGTCGTTGATACGAGCGCCTGCAGGAGCGCTGTCGAACCTGTTGTTCAGGCTATTGGCGTACCGATAGTCGACATACATAGCCAGCCGTTCACGCAGCGGAATTGTGACGCCGACAATACCTTGCCATTGGAATTTCGAACTGCGATCGGTGAACGTGGGCGTGGCGGCTGCGCGTACGCCGTTCCACTTTGTTATCGCGAGGCCGACGCCGCCACCGACATAAGGTTGGAACATTGTTCCCCGGCCAACATCGAACAATAAATTGCCCATAAGGGTGACCGCATTTTGCCGCCCAAGCCATTCGGCGCCAGATACTGTGCCAACGGTAGCGTCGCGGTACCCAATTTCAAATTCGCTGCGGAAATTTTGCGGCCACTTATAGCCGATTGCACCGTGGGTGGCCCAGCCAGAGTCAAAGGTGACTCGGTTTTGGACCGCGGGGCTGCCCAGTGGGCTCTCAGCGCTGACGTTTGAATTTCCCGCTTCGTGGAGTCCGAAGCCGAGGGCGATGTACGGTCCCTGTTCTTCGGCGGCGATGGCTGGTGAAGATACGGCGGCGGCGGCAACCATTGCCACGAGCCGACGGCTTAGTTTGCTCATGTGTATAACTCCTACAAAAGCAGAAAATAACGAGCGTCCAACATCCATCATAACCCTCTGAAGTCACGGTACTTTGTTGAAGTCGAACGAGTGCAATAGATATCACAAACGAGATTAATTTGCGCTCTGTTTTCCACGCTGTGGTTGAAAGGGCGGAACGGGCGCGCGGGCTATCCCAAATCCACCACTTTCCCGGGATTCATTAGGTTTTTGGGATCAATCGCCCGCTTCATACGCGCCATGAGATCCAGCTCAACAGGATCTTTATAGTGACGCATTTCCCCGACCTTGAGCCGTCCAATACCGTGTTCAGCCGAGAAGGAACCATCCATGGATACAACTAAGTCGTGAATTGCCCGGTTCATATCGGCCCATTGCGCAAGATAAGCATCCTTGTCCGCACCAACGGGCTGGGACACGTTGAAGTGAATGTTGCCATCTCCTAAATGCCCGAACGGCACAGGCCGTGCGCCTGGAAACTGTTTGGCAATGATCTCGGTGCCTTTGGCAATAAATTCAGGAACACGGGAAACCGGCACCGACACGTCGTGCTTGATGCTTCCGCCTTCATGCTTCTGTGCTTCTGGCAAGGATTCCCTCATGCGCCACAAAGACTGCGCCTGATCCAGGCTCTCTGCGATGATCGCATCGGCGATAAGCCCATCCTCAAATGCCTTTTCCAGCACCGCATCGAAGCTCGGCCGAATTGCTGCATCTGGCCGGGAGGTGGAGAGTTCGATCAATACATACCAGGAATGAGACTCGGCAAAAGGGTCTCTGACACCGGCGATATGTTTTGCGCAGATTTCCAAGCCGGTCCGTGGAATCAGTTCAAAGGCGGTAACTGCATCTCCCGACAGGGCGCGCGCCAAATTCAGTAATTGCGTGGCGCTCTCCAGATCACCAAGCGCGCAGAGCGCAGTTGATGTTTCTGTGGGCTGTGGAAAGAGTTTCAATACGGCAGCGGTAATGATGCCAAGGGTCCCCTCGGCGCCGACAAACCAATGGCGCAGCGCATAGCCGGTGTTGTCTTTGCCTAATGACTTGAGGCCGTTCCATATGCGGCCATCGGGTAAAACGACTTCAAGGCCAAGCACCATGTCCCTTGCATTGCCATAACGCAGAACATTAATGCCGCCGGCGTTTGTCGCGAGATTGCCGCCTATTTGGCAACTCCCCTCGGCGGCGAGACTAAGGGGGAACAGGCTATTGTGGTCGGCCGCTGTGCGCTGGATGTCGGCAAGGATGCAGCCAGCTTCAACGGTGATGTTGAAATTGATCGGGTCTATGGCGCGTACGGTATTCATCCGTCCGAGGTTGACGATAATCTGACTGCCGTCTTCATGTGCTGTCGCGCCGCCGCATAGTCCTGTGTTGCCGCCTTGTGGAACGATGGAGACATCGGCATTGGCACACGCCTCTACGACCGCGGCCACTTCCGCCGTAGATGCGGGCTTAACAACGACAGCCGCAGCGCTGGTGTATAGGCCGCGCTCTTCATAGAGATACGGCGTCATGGACGAGGCGTCCGTGATACAATTGCCAGGCCCGACAATTTCTTGCAGACGGCTGATGAGCGATGAATCGACAGGCACGGTTAGGGACTCCGAGGATGTAATGTTGGGGCCAAAATGGGCCAAACGCAGCCGCAAGGCAACGTCCCTGCAGAGGTTTGTGCCCCGCCGTGGTTATTGGGACGCCGCGCGGCGCAACCGGTCGTTGATCGCTATGCCCACCCCGGTTTCCGGAACCGGCGCGACGGCAATGGCGTTGAAACGGTCGGGGTTGTCCAGTGATCGCAGCATGGCAAAAAGATTGGCGGCGGCCTCGAATAGATTGCTGCTTTCGCTGAGGTTGAGGGTTGCCCCGTCTGTGGGGCCAAAGCCGAGGAAGGCTTCGCGAGGAGCGACTGTTTTCGCATTTAATCGAAGCGGTAGGGAAGGTGCGTAGTGGCTCAGCATTTGACCGGGAGACTTGGGCGCATGCGCTGCGTTGGTGGCGGCTGCGACCGGCCCGATCAGGGTGGATATTTGCTCCGGGGTAATTGCACCCGGCCTTAATATAACGGCTTCTCGCGTGGTTAGGTCGAGAACCGTCGATTCAACGCCAATAGAACACGGTCCGCCGTCGAGAATGAGGTCCACTCTATCGCCTAATGATTCCGCCACATGGTCTGCGTGTGTCGGACTCACCGCGCCTGACCGGTTGGCACTTGGCGCTGCAAGCGGTCGGCCCGCAGCATTCAAGAGTGCGTTTGCAACTGCGCCTTCGGGGCATCGCACGGCGATGGTTTCAAGCCCTGCTGTTGCAAGTTGGGCAATGGGTGTCCCGCGTCTTTGATTGAGCACGAGAGAGAGAGGCCCAGGCCAAAAGGCGCGTGCTAGCTTATGGAACCGGGCGTCGGGTTCAGCAAAATCCGAAACCCAGTCGGCGCTGCCGAGATGAACAATCAATGGGTTGAATGACGGACGGCCTTTGGCCTCGAAAATGCGTGCGACCGCCTCGGGCTGCGTTGCGTCTGCACCCAGGCCGTAAACGGTTTCTGTCGGAAAAGCGACGAGACCGCCAGCCTTGAGAATACGGGCGCCTTCCGCAATCGTATCGGGTGTTGCCGGATGGGTGTTCACGGGCCCCCGTCGGCCAGGAACTTGCCGTTCAAAAAGTTCGGGACCTTCTTATAAGGCAATTCCGTACCGTCGAAGGTATGGACCCGGCCACCGGCAGCCCGCAGTACGGCGTGTCCCGCGCCGGTGTCCCACTCGCAGGTTGGACCGAAGCGCGGATAGAAATCTGCAAGACCTTCGGCGACGAGGCAGAACTTAAGTGACGAGCCAATAACAACGCGTTCACTCACCTCATAGTTGGACAAAAACGCATTCATTTCATCAGCGACTTCATGCGATCGGCTGCCGGCTACAATGACTTGCGACGGACGTTTTCGCACGGAGATCGGTGCAGGTTCGCCATTGCGCCATACCTCGGCACGCCGTTCCGAAGTGTTGGGGGCAACCACGCCCACAAAAGTTTCTTTACGCGCTGGAGCGTGGACAATTCCGAAGATCGGCACGCCCTCATAAACTAGGGCGATATTGACGGTGAAATCGGCGCCATTCTTAATGAATTCCTTGGTGCCGTCCAAGGCATCGACCAGCCAAAACGCCGTGCCGTTGAGTTCGGGGATATCTCCTGCCGATACTTTTTCTTCCGCGACTATAGGAAACGCAGGTGACAGCTTTTCAAGTTCGGCGACCACAATGCCTTCGGCAACCCGGTCGGCTTCTGTAACCGGTGAGGCGTCGGTTTTCTTATCCACGGCGAAGCCGCGCGCGCGAACGTCAAGAATTGCGCGCCCAGCAGCGTCGGCAGTTGGGCGCAGTTGGTCGGCCCACGCGCAGAGAAGCGAAAAATCAGGTTTGGAGGAGGTCATGCAGCGCGGCTTTTTGCCGATTGAATGGCCTGCCAAACCTTCAGCGGCGTGAAGGGCATGTCGAGATGGCCCACCCCGATGGCCGACAAGGCATTCTCAACAGCGTTCGCGACGGCCGGCGTAGCACCGATAGTGCCAGCTTCTCCGGCGCCTTTAATACCAAGTGCATTTCGGGTTGTTGGCACTTCGGTATAGGCGAAATCAATCACGGGCGAGGTGTCGGCGCGCGGCATGGTGTAGTCCATGAAAGAACCCGTCACTAACTGACCTGCATCGTCGTATACGGCTTCTTCGAAAAGCGCCTGGCCTAGGCCTTGAACAGCGCCGCCGATGATTTGCCCTTCCATCAGGAGCGGGTTCATGGCGTAGCCGAGGTCGTCCTGGACCGTATATTTAACGAAGGCAATAACGCCGGTTTCTTCGTCAACGTCGACTTCGCAGACATGGCAGCCGTTGGGGAAGGTATTGCCTTCCGGTTTGTAGCGTTCGCTTTCGCACAGGCCGGGCTCTTTACCTTCCGGGCGTTTGCTGTTGTCAAATGACGCAGCAATGACATCCTTAAGCGCGACGCTTCTGTCGGTACCGGCAATTTTGTACGCACCGTTCTCATATTCTATGTCGCCGGCCGCAGCTTCCAGCAAGTCGGCGGCAATCGCTTTGCCTTGCTCGATCATGGCGAGGGACACTTTCATAACCGCGCTTCCGCCAATCGGGACTGACCGCGAACCGCCTGTGCCGAAGCCGGTGGGAATTAAATCCGTATCGCCTTGCTTTACGATGACTTGGTCAAGCGGGATGCCGAATGCTTCTGCGGCCACAGTGCCGTAAACTGTTTCGTGGCCCTGACCGGTGGACTGAGTTCCGATCAAAATGTTTAACCGTCCGTCCTTGTCAAAGAACATCTTCGGCGTTTCGTGATTTCCGCCGGAACAGGCTTCTACGTAGTAGCTAACGCCTAGACCTCGCAGCTTGCCCCGCTTTCTGGCCTCTGTGCGGCGCGCCTCAAATCCCGCAACGTCCGCGCGTTTCAGCGCTGCATCCATGAGTTCTTCGTATCGGCCGGAATCGTACACAGGCCCCAACGCGGTCTTGTAAGGGAACTCGTCGGCTCGAACGAGGTTCTTGCGGCGCAATTCTACGGAAGACATACCCAATTCGCGCGCGGCTTTTTCCACTAACCGCTCAACTAGATAGGCGGCCTCGGGCCGGCCCGCGCCTCGGTAGGCGTCAACGGGCGCTGTGTTAGTGAAGACAACTTTCACATCAACGCAGGCCGCGCCGATCCGGTACGCGCCGCCCAACATTCCGCAGCCGGCCATCGTCGGAACCAATGCGCCGAACTGCGACAGATAGGCCCCTAAATTGCCGAGAGATGAAACGCGAATGGCTCGGAATGTGCCGTCTTTATCCATGGCAAGTTCGGCGTGGTTCACCTGGTCGCGGCCATGACCATCGGCAAGGAAACTCTCTGAGCGGTCGGCGGTCCATTTAACGGGTTTTGCGAAAGCCTTCGAGGCGATCAAGCATAAAACCGGCTCGTTAAAGAGGAAGTAGCGCATGCCAAACCCGCCGCCGACATCGTCGCAGAGAACTCGTAGCTGCTGTTGATCGATTTGCAGGGTCTTTGCCGCCCACTCCTTAAGCTTGTGAGTGTTTTGGCACCCCTGGGTCAGGGTGTAGCGGTTCGTCGCCGGATCAAACTGAGCGATGGCGCCGCGCGGTTCCAAGGCCGTCGGCACCATGCGGTGATTAATCAAATCAATCGAGATGACCTTCTCGGCCTTCGCAAAGGCCTCGTCTGTTTTTGCTTTGTCGCCCATATGCCAGTGGACAAGAACGTTGCCGGGCGCTTCGGCGTGAAGAACAGGCGCGCCTTCTTTTACGGCTTCCGCGGGCAAGGCTACCGGCGCGAGGTCGTCGTAATCGACTTCAATCAGTTCAGCTGCATCTTTGGCTTGAGCCAGGGTTTCGGCGATGACCGCGGCGACGGGCTCGCCTACATACCGCACACGACCTGCAGCCAGAACCGGACGCGCCGGTGGTTTGGGTGTGTTGCCGTCCCGATCAGGAGGAACAAATTCTACCGGGATAGAGCCGATGTTCATGGCATCCAGGTCGGCAGAGGTGAGAACACCGATAACCCCGGGCGCATTTTTCGCTTGCGAGGTGTCCAAGGCTACAATGTCGGCATGAGCATGAGTTGAGCGCAGTACATAGAGATAGAGCTGCCCGGTGACCGTAATGTCGTCTGTGTACCGACCTGTTCCGGTCAAAAACCGTTGGTCCTCAACCCGCCGAATGGATTGTCCGACGCCAAATTTACCCATTGTTTCATCCTCGCCCTTGGTCTGGTCCCGAAACATAGCGTGCGCCGACCTTTTGTCTAGGGCCGGAGCCTTTGTGCGGCGAGGTGTTGATTCGCGCCTTCGGCCTACATACGCTATCTCTACATCCAGTATCTCCCGGCTTAATACTCCGGCCATTTTCGCTAAGGGACCATTATGAAAATATCTTTCGCAAAAATATCTGTTCCAGCCCAAGGCACGGTTGTTTTCGGTGTAACTGACAACGGCAAGCTTGGGCCAGCGGCAGCCAAGCTTGATAAACGCGCAAACGGCTCAATAAGCCGGGCCATGAAATCGGCGACCTTCGCGGGGAAGAAAGAGCAAACTCTAGAGGTTCTTGCGCCCGGCGGAACGAAGCTGGACAAGGTCATCCTCGTTGGGTTGGGCGATCTCGAATCCCTAAATGAGGCGGCTGCCGAGCGGATTGGTGCGGTTGTCTATAAAGCGGTTGCGAAAGAATCTGCGGCGACGGTTGTATTAGATGTTCTTCGTGCGTCGGCGAATGACGGTGGGCTGGCCGCTCATATTGCAGGGGGCGTTCGGCTCCGGTCCTATCGTTTCGACAAGTACCGGACAAAAGAAAGCAAGTCCGATAAGCCTAAACTGAAGACATTGGTGGTTCAGTGCGATGCCCAGGCGTCGGCCAAGGCAAGCTTTACATCGGTTTCGGCGGTTGCGGACGGCGTCTTTTTCACACGCGATCTGATTTCCGAACCGGCTAATGTGATCTACCCGGCTTCTTTTGCCGCGCGCGCTAAGGCGCTCGCGAAGGACGGGGTGAAAGTCGAGATTCTGGGCGAAGCCGCAATGCGCAAACTCGGCATGGGCGCGCTGCTTGGTGTCGGCGATGGGTCTGCACGGGAATCGCAGCTTTTGATTATGCGCTGGGACGGTGCCAAGAATAAAAAGGCTCCGCCGATTGCCATTGTCGGCAAGGGCGTGTGTTTTGATACCGGCGGAATCAGCCTTAAACCCCCAGGCGGCATGTGGGACATGAAATGGGACATGGGTGGCGCCGGGGTTGTTGCCGGTCTGATGTGCGCGCTGGCTAAGCGCAAGGCAAAAGTGAATGTCGTCGGGTTGTGCGGCCTCGTAGAGAACATGCCGGATGGGGCAGCGCAGCGCCCCGGCGACGTGGTCACATCCATGTCCGGCCAAACCATCGAGGTGCAAAACACAGACGCCGAGGGCCGGCTCGTGCTGGCCGACGTGCTGTGGTACGCGCAAGAGCGTTTCAAGCCGAAGACCATGATTGACCTTGCGACATTGACCGGAGCGGTTATCGCTGCGCTGTCTAATCATTATGCTGGTTTGTTCGCAAACGATGACGATCTGGCCGCGCAATTAACTGCGGCGGGTCAAATTGCTGAAGAACGGCTTTGGCGTTTTCCTATGGGCGAAGAGTACGACAAAGAGCTTCGCTCTCTCATCGCCGATATGAAAAACATCGGCGGCCCGAGAGCCGGCAGCATCACCGCAGCGCAATTCTTGCAGCGATTCGTGAAGAACACGCGGTGGGCGCACCTGGATATTGCGGGCGTCGTTTGGAACGAAAAGGGGACGGCCCTGTCAGATCCAGGAAGCACCGGTTTTGGCGTGAAACTCTTAAACCGGTTTATCGCCGATAATTGCGAAGGCTAAATACTCTGCCCTCGCTAGGGCGGACGCCTACGGCTTGGTGTGAGGTGCGCGCTTGTAGGCGTAGACGAATTCAGCGTCGCGTGTGACACCGTCGTTGCCTTTGGCACCGAGGTTCGTGAAAAACTCGGCGACCTCGGCTGCCTGAATTTCGGACGCGGCCTGCCGGAACAGACCTTTGTCGCCCTTCTTGAATTTATGGATCGTGAAAAGCTGAGCTTTAGGGTCGGCAGCGCTGCCGACGTACCATTCTTTGTAATTTCCGCCGTGACGGCCCATAAAGTCTTGAAAATCGTTGAGGATTTCCGATTTGCTTTTAGCCATTTATATTATTTCTCCCAACGAGCGAACGAATACGTAGAAACATAACCATAGGTTTCAGTACTGCAATTGCATTTTTGTTAAAGATACACCGTTCCGCGGCCAAAGGCTGGCGGATGGCTAAATTTCGGGTTCGCGGGTTTCCACGTTGCGGCCCACACGCTCAAAGGTTAAACACCCGCAAAACCTTGAAAAATTGATGGCACGGAGACAGCCCATGAAGACTCTTATTCGACCTTTTAGAGGGCTGAGACCGTTGCCGGAAAAAGCCGCCGATGTTGCGGCTCCGCCCTATGATGTGCTCAACACCGCAGAGGCGCGTCAACGCGCAGCCGGCAAGCCGTATAGCTTTCTGCACATCTCGAAACCCGAGATCGATCTTCCTTCTGACACAGACCCTTTCGCCCCCGAAGTCTATGCCAAGGGTGCCGAAAATTTAGCAAAGCTGGTGGCCGAGGGTGTGCTGATCCGAGATGAGGCGCCCGTGTATTACATTTACCGTTTGCGCATGGGAGAACATACTCAAACGGGATTTGTCGCTGCTGCTTCGGTTGCCGCTTACGATGCCAACCGTGTCCGCAAGCACGAGTTCACCCGACCGGACAAAGAAGACGACCGGGTCCGGCAGATCGACGCACTCAACGCGCAGACAGGGCCGGTGTTGCTTGCCTATAAGGCGAATAAGAACGTTGACGATCTTATTGCCGGAGTTGCCGCGGGGACGCCCCTGTACGAAGTGACCGCCGATGACGGAATTGTTCATACGATTTGGATCATGAATGATCCGGCCGCTGTTGAGCGGCTGACTCGTTTGGTGGACGACATGGACGCGCTTTATATCGCTGATGGTCATCATCGTTCGGCTGCGGCGTCTCGAGTAGCGGCGGTGCGTCGCGAGACGCAAACTCAAACCGACAGTCATGAGTATTTTTTGACAGTCGCGTTTGCTCACGATCAGACGCAGATATTCGATTACAACCGCGTGGTTCGCGATCTTGGCGGTCTATCCGATGCCGATTTCCTGGCAAAGGTGGAAGAGCGTTTCAAGGTGGAAAAAGCGTCTGGTCAGGTAAAGCCTGACGGTCCCGGCCGTTTTGGCATGTATCTAGCCGGAACGTGGTATCGGCTTGAAATTCAGCCTCAGTTTATACCGCAGACCGATCCTGTTGCTCGTCTTGATGTCAGCTTGCTTCAAGACAACCTTATTAGTCCGGTCTTGAAGATTGATGATCCTCGCCGTGACAAGCGTATCGATTTTGTTGGCGGGATGCGCGGTTTGGATGAGCTTGAACGGCGCGTCAATTCGGGTGAAATGCAAGCGGCCTTCGCGCTGTATCCGACAGGTATGGAGCAGCTTATTGCGGTTGCTGATGCCGATAAGGTAATGCCGCCCAAATCCACTTGGTTCGAGCCGAAGCTGGCGGACGGCCTTGTCAGCCACGTCCTCGACTGATGCGGGTTTGAACGCCGGGCCTCATGTCGTTGTCGTTGCCGGCCCGACCGCGACCGGCAAGTCGCGATTGGCGGTAACGATAGCAAACGCTTTGGGCGGCATCGTTGTTAATGCCGACAGTCAGCAGCGGTATCGCGATCTTCCCATTCTCTCGGCGCGCCCAACTCCTGCGGATATGGCAGGCGTTCCGCATATGCTATTCGGCGACCTCGGTCCTAAGGATACCGGATCAGCGGCTGAATGGGCGGAAAAGGCTGCAAAAGAAATAAAGGAAGCATGCGCCAAAGGTCAGCAGCCTATCGTGGTCGGCGGGACAGGCTTGTATTTGCGGGCGTTGATGGACGGGCTTATCGACATCCCAAAGATCCCAGCCGACATCCGCGCGTCCTCTGAAACGCTGCTGGCTGAAATTGGTAACGCGGCGTTCCATGAGCGCCTAAGGCTGCGCGACCCGCAGGTCGCCGAACGACTGGCCCCAGGAGATACCCATAGGCTGCTTCGTGCCTGGGATGTTGTCGAGGCCACAGGAACCCCTTTGAGCACTTGGCAAGCGACGCCAACATCGCCGCCGCTTAATGCGACGTATTATTCCATAGTGACAGAACCGGAGCGCAAGGCTCTGTACGATGCATGTGACGCGCGCTTTCACCAGATGCTCGAGGCGGGAGCAGTTGAAGAACTTCGGGCGTTTTTGGACTCCGGGGGGGCATTGGATATGCCTGTTATGAGGATGCTCGGTGCCCGAGAACTCGCGGCCTATCTGGGGGGGGCGGTGACATTAAATGAGGCGATCGCGACCGCGCAGGCCGCGACACGGCACTACGCGAAGCGCCAAGTTACGT
>JAUIGX010000108.1 GCA_030432435.1 Alphaproteobacteria bacterium | reverse complement strand
ATTTGAGGGTGAATACTACGAAGCCGCGCGATTTCAACGCCAAGGGCGTGGTGATAAGGGGCATGGTAGGTTATGCGACGCTCTGAAACTTCTTCGGCGGAGGGAAGTGCGCCGGGGAGATATAACGGCTCACCGTCGAAGGTCGTGGTCGGACAAAGCTCCGTTGTTGCTTGTCCCGGATATAAAGATTGTCCCGATGGGTCGCGATTCACGTCAATTACAGTGCGTGACAGTGTTGTACGCACCATTGTTGCTCCAAGTTGCAAAGCAAAATCGTAGAGTTTTTCAATCCACCAGTCGGCGTCTTTACGTGCACGCCACGGCGATACCAGACGGTCTTCGAGATCGCAAAGATCTGTCCCGGTATGCGGTAAACTTAAGAGAAGAGGGGCGTCGCCTCTGACAACGCGCAGCCAATGGGGGGCGGACTTGGTCATCTGATATCCGTGCTGTTCCAAACTAGTTTAAGCGGTGATTTCGCGTGAGGTGATGAGCCTGTCGAGCCTGCGGTCACTTTCCTCGCCAAATGCGTTTATGAAGAGGGTTATAGTTGATGCGATATACAAGTTCTGCCGGTCGGTCGATATCCCAAATCGCAAGATCGGCCCACTTCCCAGCCTCGAGTGTTCCGGTCTCGGCTAGCAGTCCGAGTGCGCGGGCTCCCTCTCGTGTGACCCCTGCGATACATTCATCGACGGTCATGCGAAACATCGTCGCGGCCATGTTCATTGTCAGCAGTAGGGAGGTAAGAGGAGACGTTCCGGGATTCGAATCTGTGGCAAGAGCGATAGGCACCTTGTGCGAGCGCATCAGAGAAAGAGGTGGAATTTTGGTTTCGCGCATAAAGTAAAAAGCGCCGGGCAACAGCACAGCAACTGTGCCTGCTTTTGCCATGGCTGCGATGCTTTCTTCATCTATATATTCGAGGTGGTCGGCTGAAAGAGCATCAAACATAGCAGCAAGCGCAGCCCCGTGCAGATTTGAGAGCTGCTCCGCGTGCAATTTAACTGGGAGATTGTAAGATTTTGCGGCTGTAAATACGCGGCTGATTTCGTCGGGCGAGAATGCAATTCCCTCACAGAATCCATCGACGGCATCAGCGAGATTTTCCTCGGCGATGGCCGGTAGTATATCCTCGATCACCTTGTTGATGTAGGTGTCGCTGTCGCCGGAAAATTCCGGTGGGACGGCATGCGCCCCGAGGAACGTGGTGGTGACGCTCAGATCTCGCACTTTGCCCAAGCGGCGCGCTGTACGCAGTGATTTGCGCTCATTCTCGAGGTCAAGGCCGTAGCCTGATTTCACCTCCAGCGTGGTCAATCCCTCGGCTATAAGCGCGTCCACTCGTGGTAACGTTTGGCGCAAAAGCTCGTCTTCATCGACACTGCGCAAGGCTTTGACGGTTGAGACTATACCGCCGCCATTGCGGGCAATTTCCTCGTAACTTGCTCCCTTAAGGCGGAGTTCAAATTCACGGGCGCGGTCGCCTGCGTATACAATATGTGTATGACAATCGACCAGGCCAGGTGTGATCCAGCGCCCGGCGCAATCTGTCGTGAACTCCTCCGAGCACTGGTAGCGGGGCATGTCTGCTTCGGGGCCAGCGTACAATATGCGGCCATCGCGGACCGCAATGGCCCCGTGCTCGATTATTCCAAGGTCCGGTAAATTCTCAGATAGGGTTGCTAGTCGGGCGTTACGCCACAGCTGATCGCAGTATTGTTCGGTCGTCGCGTCCGCCGCCATAATATTCTTCTATTTCAACAACGTCTAAGGTCAGGTAAAGTATAGACATAATCGATGGGAATGCAATAACTGGGGGTGGCCTCTTGAGATGTTACAACACAATTTTTATAAGGTCGGACAGTGTATTTTGCGGACAGATTGCGCTAGGCGATCGATAGATATGATATACACGCGGTTTAAGTTTTAGGTTTACGAGTGAACGTATTACGATGAAGTGTTGATATGGCAACGCGCAAATTAAAAAAGCGGAGAGTGACCAAGAAGAGGGGGGCGATCTCTCTTCACAGTCGGATTCTTGGCGATATTGAAGGTCGCATTTTGTCCGGCGAATGGCCGCCGGGACACCGTATTCCGTTCGAACACGAATTGATAAAACAGTATAAGTGCTCGCGAATGACCGTGAGCAAGGTGCTGACTCACCTGGTCAGTGTGAAACTCATTGAGCGGCGGCGTAAGGCCGGCAGTTTTGTAACATACCCACACTCTAGTTCGGCGGTTCTTGAGATCGCTGATATCAAGGCCGAGGTGGCAGAGCTTGGGTTGCCGTATCACTTTGATATTCACACCCGCCGGCGAAGGCAGGTTTCTGCAGGAGATCAGAAACATCTTGATGTCCCTAAAGGATCATCGATTTTAGATATTGTCGTTCGTCATTACGCTAATGACAGACCTTTTTGCTTTGAGGAACGCTTGATTAATCTGGCCGCGGTACCTGAGGCGGCAGATGAGAAGTTTGAAGAATTGTCGCCTGGTGCATGGCTTATGAGTCGCGTGCCATGGAGTGACGCTGAGCACAAAATTCGGGCTGTTGCGGCTTCTGCCGTTGCGGCAGAAAATTTGAAAATTGCAGTGGACAACCCCTGTCTCGTTGTCGAACGGCGGACATGGAGTTCAGAGGGGGCCGTAACATTTGTGCGTCTTACCTATCCGGCCGGCGAGCACGAGTTGGTTGCACACTTTAGCCCGTCAACAAGCACCTACGCGCAGCAACCGCAGCGGCAAGCTTCTGCATCGGTGATTAATTTGCGCGAGCATACCAAACTGCTGGCACGGAAGGCCTGAATACGCGTTAGATGTCCATATCGACTCAGGGACTTTCCCGAGTTCACAAGAAAGGCCTGCTCCGGCGTTTGCTGGAGCAGGCCTTTTTGCCGTCAGGTCAGATGTGCGAGACCTCAGGTACGTTTACCGGAGAGAGGGTAAGTTTAGGTTATTCTCGGCGGCGCACTCTATCGCTTCTTGATAGCCGGCATCAGCGTGGCGCATGACACCGGTCGCAGGGTCGTTCCATAGAACGCGGCCAACACGGCGTGCAGCGGCTTCGGTGCCATCGCAAAGAACGACGGTGCCGGAATGTTGGGAGAAACCCATTCCGACGCCCCCCCCGTGATGTAGAGAAACCCAGGTTGCGCCACTGGCGCAATTCAACAACGCGTTTAACAGCGGCCAATCCGACACGGCATCCGAGCCGTCTTTCATCGCTTCGGTTTCACGGTTAGGGCTGGCGACTGAGCCCGAGTCTAAGTGATCGCGGCCGATAACGACCGGAGCGCTCAACTCTCCGCGGCTGACCATTTCATTGAATGCGAGGCCGATGCGATGCCGGTCACCCAGGCCCACCCAGCATATGCGTGCAGGTAGCCCTTGGAACTTGATACGTTCGCGCGCCATGTCTAACCAGTTGTGTAAGTGCTTATCATCGGGAAGCAGTTCTTTCACTTTGGCATCTGTTTTGTATATGTCCTCTGGGTCTCCGGACAATGCTGCCCATCTGAATGGCCCGATTCCACGGCAGAATAGAGGGCGGATATACGCGGGCACAAAACCCGGGAACGCAAACGCGTCCTCTACGCCTTCTTCTTTGGCTACTTGGCGAATGTTATTGCCGTAATCGAATGTGGGGACGCCGGCATTATGAAAGTCCAACATAGATCGGACATGTGTTGCCATTGAGCGGCACGCCGCGGCCTTAACAGACTCGGGATCACGTTCTCTTGCTTCGTCCCATTTTTCCACGGACCAGCCGATGGGTAAGTATCCATTAATAGGATCATGAGCCGATGTTTGATCCGTTACTGCATCGGGTCGAACGCCACGCTTGAAAAGTTCCGGCAGAATTTCGGCGGCGTTTCCAAGTAACCCAACCGACATGGCGCGTTTCTCGCTTGTCGCCTTTGAAATTATATCAAGGGCATCGTCGAGATTTTCGGCCTGAACGTCGAGGTAGCCCGTCCGCAGGCGCATATCAATACTGGTTTGGCGGCATTCAATCGCAAGGCAAGAGGCTCCTGCCATTGTTGCGGCTAAGGTCTGGGCACCGCCCATTCCGCCTAGACCTGCTGTTAGGAACCACCGTCCTGCGAGATCGCCATTGAAGTGTTTGCGACCAACAGCAACAAATGTCTCGTAAGTTCCCTGTACAATTCCCTGGCTGCCAATGTAAATCCACGAGCCGGCTGTCATCTGGCCGTACATCATCAAACCTTGCCGGTCGAGCTCGTGGAAGTGCTCCCAGGTTGCCCAATGCGGCACGATATTGGAGTTGGCGATTAGAACGCGGGGAGCGTCTTCGTGGGTGCGAAAAACACCTACAGGCTTGCCTGACTGAACGACGAGGGTTTCGTCATCGTCGAGTTTCTTCAAAGTTTCGACAATGCGGTCAAAGCTTTCCCAATCGCGCGCTGCCCGGCCGATACCACCGTAGACAACAAGTTCCTCCGGTCGTTCGGCCACATCAGGATCCAGATTGTTCATTAACATGCGAAGAGGAGCTTCAGTCAGCCAACTCTTGGCATTGAGTGTGGGGCCATGGGGCGAGCGAATAACGCGCATATTGTCTATTCGTGTCATGGATGTGTTCTTTCAGAATTGCGAATTGAAAAAAGCAGTCGGTTAAATGCTTAACAGTACGAGCGATGAAAACAGGGGTGACGAAACCTGAGTATTCGTGAAGCGCGGATTTAAAGCATTTTGAGTTTCAGATTTAAAGTTAAGTTAAGACGTCGTTATCGAAAAAGATGGGAGCTGAACTGAGTCGACAGCATCAAGAATGCTGCCGTCACGTATGAGGCCGGCAGCCGCCGCTATATCGGGTGAGAAAAACCTGTCCTCCTGCAGAGTCGGAATTTTTGACCGAATACTTGCGCGCACCTTTTCCAGCGGGCCGCTGGAACGAAGAGGCGTATGAAAGTCACACCCTTGCGCGGCCGCCAGCAGCTCAATCGCTACGATTTGAAGTGTCGTTTCGACCATATCCAAAAGGCGATAGGCGCCGTGCGCAGCCATGGATACATGATCTTCCTGGTTGGCGGAGGTCGGCACGGAATCGACGCTTGCGGGAAAAGCCTTTTGTTTGTTTTCCGACACTAGGGCCGCCGCTGTAACCTGGGGAATCATGAATCCCGAATTCAAGCCTGGGTGAGGTGTGAGAAATGCCGGTAAGCCCGAAAGAGCTGGGTCTGTCAGCATGGCGATGCGGCGCTCAGTTATAGAGCCAATCTCACATGTGGCCATGGCCAGTTGATCGGCGGCAAAGGCTACGGGCTCGGCGTGAAAATTGCCGCCGGACAATGCCTCGTCGTCGTCAGCGAAAACGAGCGGATTGTCGGTAACACCGTTTGACTCGATGGTCAGAGTTCCAATGGCGTTGCGTGCAAGATCGAGTATCGCGCCCATGACCTGAGGCTGGCAACGTAGACAATAAGGGTCCTGAACCTTGGCACAGCCGTCATGTGAATCTCGAATTTCGCTACCTGCCAGAATATTCTGGAATGCGGCCGCAACTTCGATTTGACCGGGATGGCCGCGGAGCGCGTGGATGCGGGAATCAAATGGAATTGTTGATCCCTTTGAAGCGTCAAGCGAGAGGGCGCCGGAGAGTAAGGCGGTTTGAAATACGCGCTCTAGACGTACGGCCGCCACAAGCGCGGCTGCCGTCGAAAACTGTGTACCGTTGAGAAGAGCCAAACCCTCTTTCGGCCCGAGGGTCAGTGGGGTCAATCCAATTTGTGCCAGCGCGTCTCGAGCGGGCATCCTATCGCCTTTTAAAGTGATTTCGCCTTCGCCGAGCATCGTCGCGGTCATATGCGCAAGTGGGGCCAAATCGCCCGATGCGCCAACAGATCCTTTTTGCGGAATGATAGGTATGGCGTCGTGCACTAACATCTGGATGAGAGCGTCGATGATACTCGGCCGGACGCCCGACGCGCCCCGGCCAAGACTCGCAACCTTTAACGACATCATTGTTCTAACAACGTCCGCATCGGTGGGCGCGCCGACGCCTGCGGCATGAGAAAGAACTATATTGCGTTGTAGAGTCGTTAGGTCGTCTACAGGAATTCGAATCGCTGCGAGTTTTCCAAATCCGGTGTTGATGCCGTACACCGCTTCACCACGTGCGACAATTCGCTCAACCGAAGCTGCACACTTTTCAATAAGGGGGAGAAACGTCGAATCTAGACTTATGGCTGCACCGCCAACAACTTGGCGCCATTCGTTGAGAGTAATGCGACCGGGATAAAGAGTTACATTGTCGATCATCTGCGCCTCATAATTAAGTATAGACAATATAATATGACTAGTCATAATATGGTCACATGTCCAGACTTGAGGTGACCGGAATGGGTGTTGCTGGCGAAATCGTTTCTTTTGATCGAGGGTTCACACGAACCCCCCGTCCGGTGTCTGAAATGCGCACACCGGCCTTACAGTCAGCTCCACCAAAAAAGCAAAGCAATCAAGACGGGTCATGTGTGCCAGTGCCCCATTTACAAGAACTCCGTGTCGGTTTCGTTTTAACCCAGGACTTCGCGCTGTCAGCGTTCGCGAGTTTTGTTGATACGCTTCTCGGGGCGGGCGAAGGGGTGGGTCAACGACAGCGCATTCGCTGTGTTGTGCTTGGAGACCGTCCTATTAAGTCCAGTTGCGGGGCTGTGGTCGAACCTGACGCTTCGTTTAGCGACCCAAAGGGCTACAATTATATTGTCGTGGTCGGGGGCGTGAGCGACGAATGTAAGGTTCCTTCGGCAACGTCGTCATTTTTAAGTGCAGCCGCTCACATTGGAGTGCCGTTGGCGAGTGTAGGGGCGGGAACATTTGTTCTGGCGCGGGCAGGTCTTTTAGACGGTTGCGATGTTTGTATCAGCTGGTTCCACCGGGACAAATTCGATAGTGAATTTCCGACCCTGCGTGTGGATTCGCAACGCACTTTCATCATCGATGATAATCGGATCACGTGTGCGGGCGGGACGGGCGTCATTCATATGGCCTCCAAGCTAATCGAAAAACATTACGGCAGTGAGCAAGCTGGAATGAGCCTTCGTCTTATGATGGAGGCTGCGCATTCTGCGGCTACCTTGCAGCCTGAATCGATTGTTACCTGTCAGTCTCGGGATGATCTGGTGCGTGCCGCAATGTTGACGATAGAGCGGACCCTCGCGGACACGGAGCCGATGTCCAAATTGGCTCAAGACTTCGGGGTTAGTGAGCGGCAGATGACGCGTCGTTTCATTTCCAATGTTGGAATTAGTCCGAAGCAATATCGGTTGCGTTTGCGGCTGGCCAAGGCAAAGAGGTTGTTGGAGCAGACTAATCACACAATCACAGAAATTGCGCTTGAATGTGGGTTCAGTGATTGCTCGCACTTGTCTAGAACATATAAGGAATGTCTGGGTGTTCCTCCGTCGATAGCTCGTCGCCGTTCTCGGGCGGGTGCGGGGGGTATCCGAAGACTGAAGGAGGTGCTTGAATGAACTTGTCTGCGGTGGGAGAGACGCAGTTCGCTAGACTACCGACTTTTTAATCTATGGGAGAAGTGTTGTTGTCCAATTACGCCCGAAGGCTGGGTTGCTGTCCGTCGTCGGGAAAAGATTTTTTGAATAAAGGGGACTATGATGATGAATATGAAGCAAGTTAAGCGCTGTGTGCTAGCAAGCACAGCTCTAACGTTTGCCCTGTCGGGGGTATTTGCGAGCACTCCCGCATTCGCTCAATCACAACAAGAAGCCTCGGTTGAAGAGATTGTTGTTACGGGTACGAGGGTTGTTCGCGATGGCTATCAAGCGCCAACACCTCTAACGGTCGTCGGCGTGGAACAACTGACGAATTCGACGGCATCGAACGTTGCCGACTTCGTGAATACGATGCCCGCATTCTCGGGTAGCCGTGCACCGACCAACACCAATTCCAGCATGAGCGCGGGAACGTCGGGTTTGAACGCTGTGAACCTTCGCAGCCTGGGTCTCGAACGTACGTTGGTGCTTATCGATGGACGTCGTACGGTATCTTCAAGGCCGACAGGCATTGTGGATGTTAATACCTTTCCTCAGACTCTGATTTCCCGTGTTGAAATCGTTACGGGTGGTGCTTCCGCAGCCTACGGTGCGGACGCTGTTGCCGGCGTCGTGAACTTCATATTGGATAAGGAATTCACAGGCATTAAAGGTGAAGCCTCTGGCGGCATCACTACCTATGGCGACAACGAGTCCTGGTCGTTCGATATAACCGCCGGCACTCCCTTTGCGAACGGCCGTGGCCACTTCCTGATTACAGGTGAAGTTTCTCGCGATGCCGGTGTCCCGACAAATGATCGCCCGTGGAATCTCGACGGCTGGAACATCGTCCATAATCCGGCCTATACGCCCACGGGTGGGTTGCCGGAGTATTTAGTTCGCGATCAGACGAGTCCGTCTAACGGTATCGTCGGCGGTATCATTACCAGCACAGCGCTTGAGGGCAATGCCTTCGGTGAAGGTGGAGTTGTATACCCGTTCCCTTACGGTCACATCGTCGACCATCCTCTTATGGTAGGCGGCGGTTGGCAGGCTGCCCAGATTCGCGGAAAAGAATTCGCGAATGGTCTAACGTCGCGCCAAAAGACTCAAAGCTTCTTCACTCGCGTTAGCTACGACGTTACCGACGATATCAATGCTTGGGTCGAGGCGTCCTGGTCAGGCAACCAGAATCGCAACTGGTGTTGCATGAAGGAAGATACGGACAGCCTTACGATCTCAATCGACAACGCCTTTATTCCGGACTCGATCCGGGCGCAGGCAAATGCGTTGGGCATCACGTCCTTTAGAATGGGCAGCATGAATGCCGATATCGGTCGCGGCGGTGCCTACAATGAGCGTCGTGTACAACGCTACACCGTTGGTTTAGACGGCTCATTCGATGCTTTCGAATCGGGCTGGGACTGGAATGTGTACTACCAGAAAGGTATCGCGCACGCTCACCAGGAAGTATTCGGAATTCCTCGCCGGTCACGATTCGCCAAAGCGCTTGATTCGGTTATTGATGCATCAGGCCAGCCTGCTTGCCGCGTCAATACGGATGCAGACTTGAGCAATGACGATCCAATCTGCGTTCCGTACAATATTTTCGGCATCAACGTTAATTCTCCGGCGACTATTGATTATCTGAAGGGCAACGGAGATCGCGACTATCGCCTCGAGGCTATGAAACAGGACATTATCGCCGGGTCGATTTCTGGTGAGCCGTTTTCAACTTGGGCCGGTCCGGTGTCGGTTGCTGCCGGTATCGAACATCGCATCGATAAAGTAGATGGTTTTGCCGATCCGATTAGTGGTCAGCGCGACTGGCTCTATGGCAACTACCGGGTATTCAAAGCTAGCCAGAGCGTTACGGAAGGCTTTCTTGAGACCGTCGTGCCTCTCGCGACCGATGTCGAATGGGCAGAATCTCTGGAACTCAATGCCGCAGTTCGCGGAACCGACTACAAGACTTCAGGATTCGTGACGACATGGAAAGTGGGTGCGACCTACCAACCTATCAGCGACATTCGCTTCCGCGGCACCGTATCTCGCGACATCCGAGCGCCTACCCTGAACGATTTGTTTAGCTCGGGCGGTGGCGGTTTCCCCGGCATTGTAAACCCGTTCCGGAACGGTGAGACCGAAATCACTGTTGGATCTACGGAGGGCAATCCCAATCTTAGGCCCGAGAAGTCAGACTATGTTGGCTTCGGTGTGGTACTCCAACCACAGTTTCTACCGGGCTTTAGTACATCGGTGGATTATTGGGATGTTGATATTTCCGATGCCATCGGCAACGCCTCTTCTCAGGAAATCATCGATTTCTGTTTCCAAGGCAATCAAGACTTTTGTGAGGCGATTACATTCGGCCCCACTCAGACGATCGACTTCCTTAGAACTCAACCGTTCAATCTGACGACTTTGGGCGCCAGAGGTATCGATATCGAAGCTAGTTATCAGTTTCCTGTCGATGTGTTTTTTGCGAGTGTGCCCGGTGTAGTAGGCCTTCAGTTCCAGGCAACACACTACATCAGCAGATTCGAGACAAACGCGAACGGAGATACGTTGCAGCTGGTTGGACAAAATCGCAGCGATGATCCGCCGAATTGGCGTTGGAGAGGTTCTGTTGACTACAGAACTGATAGCTTCCGCGCTAACTTGACGGCTCGTGGTGTGAGCTCTGGTGTATATGACAATCGCTGGATCGAGTGCACGAGTGCTTGCCCGGCATCTACATCTGCTGCCCGCACTACAGAGAACAACCAAATTGCTGGAGCGATCTACTTGGATACGGCGATCAGCTATAACTTCATGGTGGCCGATACCACCGAAATGGAGTTGTTCTTGAACGTTAAGAACATCGCGAACAAGGCACCTCCGGTGGTGGCGCCTGGACCCGGCGGCTATAGCTACGAAGTCTCGCCGGCCAATCCACAGTTGTACGATGTGCTGGGCCGGACGTTCCGGGCTGGCCTTCGCTTCAAGATGTAACGGTAAGACTTTTAGAAAAGAGGGGGCGGTTGCCCCCTCTTTTTCTTAGTTTCCAGGGCAATATTGTCATCTAGCTATGGTGCCTCGTTGCAGCGAGCACCTTTAAAAACGTCAAATATGGAGCGCGCTTGTGTCGAACAACATCACTCGCTGGGCTGCGGCACTGTCGTTGAGTCTGATCTGGTCTGTACCCGGAACAGCACTGGCGGCAGAAAC
>JAUIGX010000107.1 GCA_030432435.1 Alphaproteobacteria bacterium | reverse complement strand
GACCGCCGCAAGCATCCAGCGTAGCAAACGTTCGGGCCATGGCCGTGCGCCGGTGCGTTCTATATGCGCGCGTGCTTGGTCCACAAGGTGCATGTAATTCACCCCGGATGGGCAAGTGGTCATACACGCTAGGCACGATAGGCAGCGGTCGATGTGTTTTGTGACCTCCTTGCCCGCGGCCTTCTCGTTTTCCAGCATGTCTTTGATCAGCGCAATGCGCCCGCGCGGACTGTCGAGTTCATCCCCAAGTAGGACGTAGGTGGGGCAGGTGGTTGTGCAAAAGCCGCAGTGAACGCAACTGCGCAAGATGCTGTTCGCTTCAGCAGTATCGGGATCGTTGAGTTGCGTGGAGGTAAAATGGGTCTGCATGCAATACCTTTACGCACCTACCGTAAAACGACCGGGGTTTAGAATACCCTTGGGGTCGAACGCTGATTTGAGGCGCGCGTGAAGAGCGGCTATCTCAGGCGCTTGCGGTTGGAACACAGTTGCATCGCTTCGTAGATTTTCAGGTGCTCGGATCAAAGTCGCATGCCCGCCGCCAACTTGCGCTACGGCATTGCGTACGGCACTTGCACCGGCATCACCTTCCGGCGGAACCGCAGCCCATAGCAGGCCGCCGCCCCAGTCGTAATAATAGTCCGAATTGGTGACGGTTCGGATGAGTGCCCCTGCGCGCGGTCCGGCTTGCGGGGCAACGGAAATGCGCCACACTGCACGTGCTTCGCTTGTAAAAGGATGCGCGTTGCCGATTTCTCTCCAGAAAGCTATCGAATTTCGGCTGTGCAGCTCTTCTGTCTTGCCATACGCCGACAGGAGCTTGTGTAGAGCCGCGCAGCGGTGTTCAACGGACCGCGCCGGCCCTTCAACTCGCAGCGCGGTCAAGGCACCGTTCGTTCGCGCCACATAGTCAACGCCGGAACGCGGTGTAAGCGATGCAGGCATATGTGCCGCGCCCGAGACTTCCAATGGGCTTGCGAGACTTTGGGTCATAGCGTGCAAGCCGCCCTCATCATCGAGCCCAGCGACAAGTACGGTGCGGACTTTCTCCGGCGCGGGCAGTATTTTCACCGTCACATCAGTCATTGCCGCCAATGTGCCGTACGATCCCGCGAGAACTTTGCAAAGATCGTAGCCGGTTACGTTCTTCACAACGCGGCCGCCGGTTTTGAACAACTCGCCGCGTCCCGAGTAAGCTGACGCACCAAGAAAGTGATCGCGCGCAGCTCCGGCCTTAAATCGTCGAGGGCCCGACAAATTGCAGGCGAGCGCCCCGCCGATAGACCCTGCGTTCGGCGCGGCACCCAGCAACGGGCCGAGGTCGGGCGGTTCGAAAGCCAACATTTGAGTCTCCTTAGCCAGTGCGGCTTCGATCTCGGCAATCGGCGTGCCGGCCTTGGCTTGGAGAATCAACTCTTCAGGCTCGTACAAGGTGATGCCACTGAGGCGCGACAGATCAAGGGTGTGCCCGGCGTCAGTCGTCCTATTGCCGAGTGTGGCCTTTGTGCCTCGTCCGGCAATAGACAGCGCAATTTCTTCTGCTGCTGCCCATGCCATGAACTCGCCGACCTCGGCGGCGGTGTTTGGGCGCAACATTTTATTCATAGGTGACTCAGTCACTTTAAAAGCGCGGTAGGTCGGGGAAGCGTACTTCACCGCGGTGGATATGCAGTCGGCCGAGTTCCGCGCAGCGATGCAACTGAGGAAACACCTTGCCGGGGTTAAGTAGGGAGTCGGGATCAAAGGCGCACTTCACGCGCTGCTGTTGTTTTAAATCATCATCGCTGAACATGACTGGCATCAGATCGCGCTTTTCTAAGCCCACACCGTGCTCACCGGTTAACACGCCGCCCACCTCGACACATAATTTCAGAATGTCGCTGCCGAAGCTCTCAGCCTTTTCCAAATTTCCCGGTATGTTGGCGTCGTACATAATGAGGGGATGTAAATTGCCGTCGCCGGCATGAAACACATTGGCGACCCCCAGGCCGTAGTGTTCGCTCAGCTCGCGCATACGCCCAAGAACCCGGGGCAATGCCTTGCGCGGGATCGTCCCGTCCATGCAGTAATAATCGGGCGATAGGCGACCGATGGCCGGAAAGGCGCTTTTTCGTCCGGCCCAAAATTTCAGTCGTTCAGCCTCGCTCTGCGATATGCGCTCATAAACGGCGCCGGTGTTCTTGGCGACGGATATAACTCGTTCAATAAGTTCGTCGACCTCCACCTCTGGGCCGTCGAGTTCGACAATCAACAGGGCTTCCACATCAAGTGGGTAGCCGGCCTTGGCAAAGTCTTCGGCGGCGTGAATGGCCGGCTTGTCCATCATTTCCATACCGCCGGGAATAATGCCGCTTGCGATAATCCGGCCGACACATTCGCCCGCAGACTCGTTGGAGTTAAATCCCAAAAGGATCGCCCGGGCCGTTGCAGGTTTCGTCAGTATACGCACTGTAACTTCGGTGATGACACCAAGCAGTCCCTCCGATCCTGTTATCAGGCCGAGAAGGTCGTAGCTGCCGCTATCCAAATACTTGCCGCCGATGCGCAAAACCTCGCCGTCCATCGTGACGAGTTCCAGGCCGAGAAGGTTATTGGTGGTCACGCCGTATTTCAGGCAATGCACGCCGCCGGAGTTCTCCGCGACGTTGCCGCCGATGGTGCAGGCGATCTGGCTGGAGGGATCGGGTGCATAATAAAACCCGGCGTCCTCAACCG
The DNA here is from genome assembly GCA_030432435.1 of Alphaproteobacteria bacterium. Taxonomy (GTDB): domain Bacteria; phylum Pseudomonadota; class Alphaproteobacteria; order Rhodospirillales; family Rhodospirillaceae; genus UBA11612. The sequence goes on along the minus strand of JAUIGX010000107.1, from coordinate 8,058 downwards.
CGTTGGTGATGGCGAGGTTGGTTACGCCCGGTTGCGCCGTTACCGTTCGATTTTCAATATCGATATCCAGAATACGGTTGAATTTGGCAAGGCCAAGGGTAATGGCATCGGCCAGAGGAAGCGCACCGCCAGACAGTCCGGTCCCTGCACCGCGCGGGACAATTTTAATGCCTTGTGCATGGCAATACTTGAGAATCTGCGCCACCTGGCCGGTCGTTTCCGGCAGAGCCACGATCATCGGTAACTGCTTGTAGGCGGTGAGTCCATCGGACTCATAGACCCGTAGTGACTCTGCGGCAGTGACAACGCTTTCCGAAGGCAGAATTGTTCGCAAGACTGCCGCAATTTCGGTGCGGCGCGCCATAACGCGGGCTTCGGGGTCAGGCATCCTCAGCCCGGACATATATTTATTCTCCAGATAAATAGGCTCGAAGGAGGCAATATATACCAAGTAGGCGGAGAGGGGTCATATTGAAGGCGTGGGACGGCTGGTGTATCCCTGCGGCCCGATTTACCATCAGTTTATCTAGCCTTGTTGTGACTGCGGGCGGGCAGTTTGCAGCGGGCTATGTACAAAGTTAGAAAGAGGCCAGCATGACCCAATACGTCCCAAGCCACGGTTTGCAGGTAGCCCAAACCCTCTACGACTTTATCAACGAGGAAGCGCTGCCCGGGACCGGTATCGCAGCGGACGATTTTTGGAAAAATACGGCAGCCCTCTTGGGGGATATGACTCCCCAAAACCGTGACCTTTTGGAAACACGCGACAAGCTGCAAGAGCTGATTGACTCCTGGCATAAAGATCACCGGGGCAGCGCGATTGACTCCGTTGCCTACGAAACCTTTCTAAAGGACATCGGCTACCTAGTGCCGGAGGGCGAGGCCTTCTCGATCGAGACCTCCGGCGTGGACCCGGAAGTTGCAAGTCTTGCCGGACCCCAATTGGTGGTTCCCCTTTCCAACACGCGCTACGCGCTCAACGCTGCGAATGCGCGCTGGGGAAGTTTGTATGATGCTCTTTACGGCACGGACGTCATTGCATCAGACGAAGGTGCGGAGCCGGGCAAGGGCTACAATCCAAAACGCGGCGCTAAGGTTATTGCCCGCGCGCGCCAGTTCTTGGATGAGGCCTTTCCGCTCGACGGCGCTTCGCATGCGGATGCCTCGGTCTATTCCGTTGACAACGGCAATCTATCCGTAGCTCTGCAAAATGGCAGCACCGGAGTTCTAAAAACGCCCGCGCAATTTGCAGGTTATCGCGGTGCGCCGTCGGCGCCCGACGTTATTTTACTTGTGAACAATGGCTTGCATGCTGAGGTGCGTATCGACCGCGCCCATCCTATCGGTAAGGACGATGCAGCGGGAATTGCCGACGTCGTGCTTGAGGCCGCCCTGACAACAATCATGGACTGCGAGGATTCTGTCGCAGCCGTAGATGCGGAAGACAAAACAAACATCTACCGCAACTGGCTCGGGCTAATGAAAGGCGATCTGGTAGCGTCCTTTGATAAGAGCGGCAAAACAGTCGAACGGGCGCTCAATCATGATCGTGAGTATATCGCGCCGAACGGCGGCCAGGTGATAGCGCCCGGTCGTAGTCTTATGTTTATCCGTAACGTCGGTCATCTGATGACCAACGAAGCCATCTTGCTTGCAGATGGCGGCGAAGTTCCGGAAGGCCTCATGGATGGCATTATGTCGTCCCTGATCGCGCTTCACGATCTGCAGCGGAAGGGCCCGAACCGAAACAGCCGCACGGGCTCGGTCTATATCGTCAAACCAAAAATGCATGGACCGGACGAAGTAGCGTTTACCAATAAACTCTTTGGCAAGATCGAGGATATGCTGGGTATGCCGCGCTATACCTTGAAGGTAGGCATAATGGACGAGGAGCGGCGCACCACAGTTAATCTGAAAGAATGCATCCGCGCCGCCCGCAACCGTGTTGTGTTTATCAACACTGGGTTTTTGGACCGGACTGGCGACGAGATTCATACCTCGATGCAGGCCGGGGCCATGGTGCGCAAGGGCGATATGAAGTCCGCCAGGTGGATTCAGGCGTATGAGAACTGGAATGTTGAAGTGGGCCTTGCCTGCGGCCTTAAAGGTAAGGCGCAGATCGGCAAAGGTATGTGGGCGATGCCAGATCTTATGGCCGACATGCTGAAAACCAAAATTGCGCACCCCAAGTCGGGCGCGAGCACAGCCTGGGTTCCATCGCCGACGGCGGCCACTTTGCACGCGATTCATTATCATCAGGTGAACGTTGCGGAGGTGCAGGACGAACTTTCAAACCGCAGGCCTACATCCTTGCGTGATATTCTGACCATCCCCTTGGCCGGAGGACAAAATTGGTCCGCGGACGAAGTGGAAAAAGAGTTGGAGAACAACGCCCAGGGCATTCTTGGCTATGTTGTGCGGTGGGTCGACCAGGGTGTGGGGTGTTCCAAGGTACCTGACATTAGTGATGTAGGACTGATGGAAGATCGGGCCACCTTGCGGATATCCAGCCAGCATATCGCCAATTGGCTGGAGCACGGTGTATGCAGCGAAGATCAAGTCATGACGGTCATGAAGCGGATGGCAGCGGTGGTTGATAGCCAGAATGCAGGAGATCCTGCATATCGACCGATGGCCTCCAATTTCGATTCAAGCCTCGCGTTTCAAGCGGCGTGTGATTTGGTCTTCAAAGGTACGAGCCAGCCCAATGGCTATACCGAACCGCTTTTGCATGCCTATCGGCGCGATCTGAAGCGACAGACAGCGTCTTAACAGATTGCATTGTGGATCTAATTCGTTGCTACAATAGAGACGCGCATAATAAGTTGAATGCGCCGTGCCGGGAGGGTGCCCTTGTTGGTCATTACGCACCATGAATCGGTCACGTTAAAGCCGGCGTCGAAATCGACGAAGCCGCTGTCGCCGGGCTTTTGCGGACGCGTGATTGCCAAGATTGTGAACTTCTCTTCGCTGCCCGGTGCAAACAATTCATTCACGAGAGCATCGGGACCGCCAAAGTGATGGCTCTCCATCCATAAGCCCAGAAGTTCGAGGGCGTTATGGTGTGTCTTCTTGCCGTAGTTCATAAAAATCTTGGACTCCGTAAGTCCACCGTCGCCGAACTGAACAGCGACGCTGTTGTCCTGGATCTCGGCCCAATCGACCTTCAAATCAACGCAGCCAATTGTGGCGGTGTAGTCGCTCATCATATCCCTCCGTAAGCCGGGGCCTGTCTTAGCATCGGCCCCTAGGTGGCAGAAACCGCTAATTTGGCTAAATTGACAGGGAAGGGGGCAGGCCGTATTGAACGATCACACTCGCAAATGGAACACCTCATGCAGCGTCATATTCCCTTCGAGCGGGCAGTTAATTTCCGCGACCTTGGCGGTTACCAAACCGCCAACAATCGTTGCACGCGCTGGGGGCAGCTCTACAGATCGGCGCATCTCGCAAATCTCTCGGACGCGGATCTTGCCGCACTACAAGCTCTTGATTTGAATCTGATCTGTGACTTTCGAACGATTGATGAGCAGGAGCGTGGGCCGTCGCGCCTTCCAAGCGACATGACTGTCAACCGTGTGTCGTTGGACATTTGGCCGTCCGGCGCGCGCGTCCCCACAGACGTTGTCAAAAGCATGCTGTTTGATGGTGAAAGCGTTGAGGCCGTGTACGAAACCCAGCGCGAGATGTACCGCGGTCTTGCGGTGGAATTCGCAGACAGATACGCGGTGATGTTTGCCGCACTTCTCGAGGGGCAGGGAAAGCCCGCTTTGATACATTGCCGGGGCGGCCGAGATCGCACCGGATTTGGCGCCGCGCTTATTTTGTCTGCACTCGGCGTTCCTCATGATGTGATTGTGGAAGACTACCTGCTCACCAACGCCGCGCCGACCGCCAACAATTTTATCGCGAAAATGGTTCAGACTTACGCTGAGGACACGCCGGGCCGTAACAAGGACGAGTTAGAGAAACTCTTCAACGCGGTTTTTCCTGTGCGCGCCGAAAACCTTGCGGCCTCTTTCGAGGCGATCGAGGCTCGGTTCGGATCAACGGACCGCTACTTCAACGAAGCGCTGGGTGTTTCCGATGATGGACGCGCCGCGCTTCAATCCTGGTATTTGGAAGTGCCGCGCTAAGCCGCATCATCCATGGTTGATGATGATCGTTTTAGTGGTCGAAAAATCATGCAGGGCTTCTAGGCCTTTTTCGCGGCCGTGGCCTGACTTCTTGAATCCGCCGAACGGTAATTCCACGCCGCCGCCTGCGCCAAAAGCATTGATGTAAACTTGGCCGGAGCGCACGGCGTGAGCCACTCGCAAGGCGGGTCCACCATCTTTGGTCCAGACCCCAGCGCCAAGACCGTAGTCCGTGCCATTGGCGATGCGAATAGCCTCGGCTTCATCTTTAAACGGGATCATCGAAAGCACCGGTCCGAAAACTTCTTCGCGCCCAAGTTCGCTGTCGGTCGGTACCGGTCCGAATATAACCGGCGGAACGAAGAACCCGGCGGGCGAGGCTTCGGGTGCGATCTTGCCCTCGGCGAGAATGGGAATGCCGTTGGTTTTCGCGCGCTCGATAAACCTGAGAACGCGGCCTTGTTGCTTGGCATTGATCAACGCGCCGAAATCGAAATCACCGTCATGCGGTCCAGTGACAAGAGAGTTGAATTTGGCCGCGAAGGCCGCCACGACGTTGTCCCACGCAGACTCTTCGACGAGTAAACGACTGCCCGCAACACAGGTCTGACCGCTGTTGACGATAATGGCGTTGGTAATCACGGGAATGGCGGCTTCAAGATCGGCATCGGCAAAAAATATTTGTGGCGACTTGCCGCCGAGTTCCATTGTCACCGCTGCGTGATGATCGGCGGCGGCCTTTTGCACCAGGGTGCCGACCTCCGGCGAGCCCGTAAACGTAATAAAATCCACGTCTCTATGGGCGGAAAGCGCAGCTCCCGCTTCTTCACCAATCCCCGTCACCACATTGAGCACGCCTGGCGGCACGCCGGCCTCTAGCGCCAGTTCGGCAATGCGTAGCGCCGACAAGCAAGCGTCCTCCGCCGCCTTGATGACCATCGTGTTGCCCATGGCAAGGGCTGGGGCCGAGGTGCGCCCTGTCATCTGAGTTGGTGAATTCCATGGAATGATAGCCCCGACCACGCCGTGCGGCTCGCGAAAGGTCATGGCCGTAAAGCCATTACCGAGCGGTATGGTCGCACCGCCGGTCTTGTCGGCTGCGCCCGCATAAAACTCGTAGTACCGCGACAGTACAGTTACATCGCCGCGTGCAGATTTGATGGTTTTGCCCACATCGCGGGCGTCAAGCTGAGACAGTTCTTCATGATGTTCGGCAACCAGGGCCGACAACTTCATCAATATGCGTCCGCGTTCAGCCGGCGGCATCCGAGGCCAGGGGCCTTCATCGAACGCCCGGCGCGCGGCGGCCACCGCTTTTTCCACATCCTCCTGACCCCCGCGCGGAATGGTGGCAAAGACCTCGCCGTCCGAGGGGCACAGCATTTCAATTCGCGCCCCGGCTGCGGCGTCCACCTGCCGTCCATCCACGATCATCTGGCGATGTCCAAGCGGTTCCGTGCCGGCGGCCGGCTGTTTCTGGGCTGCGGTGGTCATGGCGTCTCCCGATCTTGTATCAAGAAGTTGATTTTAGAGTGGATTGTAGCAACCGCGATAAGGTTATCTGTATCCTGCGTGCAAGTGTGACTGAAAGTTTGGGGGAGATTACCGTCAATGCCTTACGAGCCCGAGCAGAAATGCCCCCTGGACGGTGTGCGGGTGCTTGATCTGTCCCGTCTTGTGGCCGGGAATATGCTGAGCTTGCAGCTGGCTGACTTTGGCGCTGAAGTGGTGAAGATTGAGCCGCACCGAGGCGATCCGTTGCGTCACTGGACCGACGAAGGCGTCTCGCCGTATTGGAAGGTGTACGGTCGCAATAAGAAAAGCATACGGCTCGACCTGAAATCGGACGAAGGGAAGGCGCTGTTTCGCAAGCTGGTCGCGACCGCTCACGTCATCGTCGAGAGTTTTCGTCCCGGCGTGATGGAAGCCCTTGGCTTCGGCCCGGACGAAGTGCTGCACCTCAATCCGAAAATCGTCATGGCGCGAGTGTCCGGCTGGGGACAGACCGGGCCTTACAAACGCAAGCCCGGCTTCGGCAGTTTGATGGAAGCCATGAGCGGCTTTGCCGCCAAGAACGGCTTTGCCGATAAGCCGCCTGCGCTGCCGAACATGGCGCTGGCCGATATGGTCGCCGGATTGTCCGGCGCGTTCGCGGTTATGGTGGCGCTGCGCGAGGCGGAAAAGCCGGGCGGCGCGGGGCAGGTGATCGACGTCTCGCTGCTTGAGCCGCTGCACTCTATTCTGGGGCCCGATGCCGCGCAGTACCGTATTACAGGCAACGTGCCGCCGAGATCGGGCAACCGCGCGTCGATCACCGCACCGCGCAATGTGTATCAGTCGTCTGACGGAAAATGGGTGGCGCTTACGGGCTCGACCCAGGACATGGCGCAGCGCCTGTTCCGCGCCATTGGACGCCCAGATATGGTGGACGATCCGAAGTTCGCCGACAATTCCGCCCGGCTCGACAACGTCGATGAAGTGGATGCCGTGCTACAGGATTTTATCGGCCGGAAAACTCTGGCTGAGAACCTCACGTTTTTTGAAGAGGCGGAGGTGACGGTCGGCCCTGTGTACGATCCCCCCGATTTCGAGGCCGATGCGCATGTCAAAGCGCGCGGCGTGCTGGTTGAAGTGCCCGACAACGACCTAGGAACGGTGCCTATGCACGATGTGGTGCCCCGTTTGTCGCGTACACCCGGCGCAATTCGGCGTAAAGCGCCGGACTTAGGCGCTGATGAGGCCGAAATACTCGGCCCTATTCGCGATCAAGTGCGCCGATAGGTGCGCGATATGTGCTTACGAAACACGGTATTGGCGCGCTTATGACACGGAAAACAGTGCTTTTTGTCCCCGTTTTGGCGGATAGGTTTGTTGCCAAGGCTCATGAGCGCGGCGCCGATGCCGTTATCTTGGATTTAGAGGATGCCGTCGCGCCCGACTCTAAAATCGCGGCCCGAAATGCGCTCGGTGAGACAATCGATCTGCTGGTGTCGCGCGGGGTCGAAGTTTGGGTGCGGGTGAACAACACGCGCGAATTGCTCGGCGGCGATTTAGCGGCCGCGGTGCGCGCCGGCGTAACCGGCCTTATGATTCCGAAAGTCGAGCGTGTGCTGGAACTCACCACAATTGCCTCTGAAGTCGCCCGGCTTGAAACGGCAGCCGCGCTTCCCAAAGATAAAATTGTTTTTTGCGCTACGCTGGAAACTCCCGCCGGAATTTTGGCGGCATCGGCTATCGCAGCCGCGCCGAGATTAAAGGCCTTGGCGCTCGGCGGCGAAGACCTCGCAGCGGCGCTCGGCATCGCGCCGCGTCATGCGGCGTTGCGCGGGCCGGGACAAACGGTGGTGCTGGCCGCAGCCGCGTACGGGCTAGAAAGCTGGGGCGTGATGGGCTCAGTCGCCAATCACACAAATATGGGCCGCTTCGCCCGCGAGGTGAGGTTGTCGCGTGCACTGGGCACGACAACAATTATTTGCATTCACCCCAAGCAAGTGGGCGTTGCCACTGAGATGTATCGTGCGGGCGAGGGAGAAGTCGAATGGGCCGCGAGTGTGGTGCGCGAATATGAAACGGCCAAAGCGCGCGGCAAGGGCAGTGTATCTTTGCACGGCCAGATGATTGACGAGCCGGTCTACCTCAGAGCGAAGCGGATGCTCGGGGAATAAGGAAATCGGCTCAAGGCATGTGACGCGCCGCAGATGTATTCGTTGTGCCGCGTGTTATTGAGACGGAGCGCGTACAATCGGAATATTTCCGGCGAAGGTTTTCATTCCGTGTCTAACTCTGCGTAATTTCCACATCTTACTTGCTGCTGGCCTCTCCCGAATACAACGCTATAAATTGCTCTAGGTCCTCGAATGATTCTTCGATGGCCGGCAGCAGGGCCGATACATGTTTCCAACCGGTCGCGCGGAGTGAAGTT
>JAUIGX010000106.1 GCA_030432435.1 Alphaproteobacteria bacterium | reverse complement strand
GTGCATAGGGTTCATGCTGAATTCCCCAACGAAAACAGAGAACTTAGTCGCACCGCCCCACATTGTTGTAGTGGAAGACGACCCGCATATGCGGGAAGTCCTTGAGATTTATCTGACCGGTGAAGGGTACCGCGTCACTGTAACGACCGATGGCCAGGAGATGCGCACTGTTCTGGCAAGCGAACCTGCACAATTGGTGCTTATGGATCTGCGCCTACCGGGTGAAGACGGCTTCGTACTAACCCGCTTCCTACGTGAACAATACAAACTCGGCATTATCATTCTCACCACGCGCAACGATACCGTGGACCGAGTTGTCGGACTTGAATGCGGTGCCGACGACTATGTCACGAAGCCTTTCGAAGAGCGCGAACTCTTGGCCCGTATTCGCAGCGTTCTTCGCCGCAGCGGCGAGCTTGCCAACAATAACGAGCCCTTGCAGAGTTCGCCGCAAAATACTCAAGCCCGTGGCAACCCTACAGCAACGCAACTGTCGTTTCACGGATGTACTCTCGACGAGAAAACCGGCAGGCTACGTCGACCCAATGGGGATTTGGTCGAACTGACCGGTAACGAGTGTCGCCTGCTCGCGTACCTTGTTCGCACTATTGGTAACGTCCAAAGTCGCGAAGATCTGATGGCCGATGTCTTGATGCGTGTGTGGGATCCGATAGACCGCAGCATTGATGTTCTCGTTACGCGCTTGCGACATAAGATCGAGGACGACCCGAAAACACCCGCCATCATCAAAACCGTTCGGAACAAGGGCTATATGCTCGCCGACGAATCCGAAGTCACCTCATCTTACAACGCCGCCTGACTTTTAGGCCCACGCATAAATTTGCGGTTCCATGCTGCGGCTTCATCGAGGGCTTGAAGTGCGAGACTTTGAACGCGCGGACCTTCAATATTTATTTGCTGCGTGTCATTGGTACGTAGGGCGGCCTCTAGCGCTGATGCGGCTTCCGAAAGTTGGTGTGCGCCAGCAATTCCCGCGCTGCCTTTCAGGCGATGAACAGCCTCCAGGGCAAACTGTCGATCCGTCTGACTAAGCGCATCGCTTAACTCCCGCGCCGCTTCCTCTATAACGAGTGTCCATTGCGCTAGAATGTTACTCAAACGAGTGGTGTCGTCACCATAGAGCGACTGCAAAGCTTTGAGATCAACCGAGTGAGACGCATTCGGCAATTCGGCTTTGATCTGCGCCAAAGTCGTTCCGTCATCGACGCTATGGTCTGCCAGTTCGGCTTGCTGCATGACGCCGACCTCGCTCGGTGCTTGCGCAGCCAAAGATACATCAAGCCAGTGTTCCATCGCCGATTGCAGCACCTTAATTTCGATAGGCTTAGCAAGGTAATCATCCATTCCCGCAGCCTTACAGCGAAAAGATTCGCCGGGAAGAACGTTAGCTGTCACGGCGATGATTGGCAGATGATCTCCTGTTTTTTGTTCACGTTCACGCACCCGGCGGGTAAGTTCAAATCCATCCATACCCGGCATGTGGCAGTCGCACAGCAAAAGAACATAACGACGCTCTTCCATCATTTGCAGCGCCGCAATTCCGGTGCCTGCGACGTCGCACGGAAATCCCAAAATTGCGAGTTGTTGCCGCAGAACTTGCTGATTTACCGGATTGTCTTCTGCAATCAGAACGATGCGACCTTCCGCCCGAGCCTCTTCCGGCGCCTCGGTGCCCAGACCAGCCCCGCGCGCGTGATGCATAACCAACGGAGCCTCGACCGCGCCACGACCAAAACCGCGTATGCCCAGAACAGCGTCCATCAGTAGCGCGCGACGGAGCGGATACGCGCGTACAGTGCGAACGCCGCGTTCTTCAAGTGAACGTGTATTACCAATGGCATGGGGGTAAAGCCAAACTATAAGCGCCTGACGGCGGGGGTTCACCTTTTGCAGGGCCTCAGACACCGCCACCACTTCTTCCTGCTCGGCGTCGGGACCAATAACAACCACGGGCGGAACAGCTTGCGACAAACTGTGCTCTGTGCCGTTTAAATCGTTTAAACTAGCGGCGAGGTGCAGCGTTATGCCAGCCTCTCTCATATAGCGCATGGCTATTTTAATCGCGGGCTCGTCGGAGTTAACAATAACGGCGACCGCTTCCCCCGCACCGGGACTGCGCGACGCCTGGCTCCCCTCTCCTGCCGAAATATCAAAAGGCACCTCAACGCTAAATCGAGCGCCACGACCAGCGATGTTCTCCGCTCGTATTACACCGCCCATGGCTTCAACGAGATTGCGACATATAGCAAGTCCGAGTCCGACCCCGCCTTCGCCGCGAGCGCTCACGTTCTTGATCTGCGAAAACGGCTGAAACAGAAATGTTTTCAGGCCATCGGGAATTCCCACACCGGAATCTTCGACGACAAAGCGAACTGTCGCGCGCGCATCCGATATTTGGACCAGATCAACAGACACAGCAACACCGCCGGTGTCGGTAAATTTGATGGCATTGGATGCAAGATTCAAAAGAACTTGCCGTACACGAAGAGGATCGCACTTTAACTCCGGTATTTGGGAGTCGGTCTCGCAGGTCAGAACGAGGCCCTTGGCGTCGGCTTGACTAGCCAAAAACTCGGCGCAGTCTTCGACCAATTCGGCAAGATCGATAGATTTCAGTTCAAACTCAACCGTCGTCGATTCAAGGCGGGCAAGATCAAGCACATCGTTAATAATACGCATCAAAGCTGCAGAAGATTCTTCCGCCGTGGCAATAATTCTGCGCTGCTCGTCGGTTAGCGACGTGCTCGATAAGATCTCAAGCATTCCAAGAACGCCCGACAGCGGAGTGCGAATTTCATGACTCATCGCCGCCCAAACATACGCGGTTCCAAGATCAGCCTTTACATCGCGCTCTGTCCCGGCACCTACACTCGCATCGTTCTGCCTATCGCCGTCACCAGCCATATACTCTCCTGAACCCTTGGCTTTTCTCGACGCCTAAACCAATGACCTACATTCTTCCCCGCATTGGAGTGTAGCGCGGTTTGAAGCAAAATATTAGAGTCTGGCACGGCGGCAAAGAGCATGGCCTGCACGCTGGCCAAGGACCATATTATCGACGATGGTCTACAGGCGAACAAACGGGTTCGGCGAATTAATCAGCGGGCACAAAAGGCGTAGCCTTTTTTCCTTGGCCGTAAAACAGCATTTCTCTCCAGAACTGCGAGTAGCTGGGGGATGATGAAGGGCCGCGTTTGCGGCATTCGTGCCAGCTGCGCCAAAATGCAATCCACGATCAACAAAGGCGCCAGAGACTTCGTGTGCTGACTCAGCGCTATATCAGCTTACTTACGGCATTTCAGTTGAATATGCGCGTCAACATGTACCCGGCCCAAGCCGACCCCGCGGTCAGAACAGTACCCCATGCGATATCTACGACACTCATCGCGACGGGCCAGTTACGCAGGGTAGCAATATTAGTCATGTCATAGGTTCCGTAAGCCAACAAACCGAGAAACGCGCCATTCACTATGGCGCGCATCCAGGACTCCTCGTTCAACGCCGGTAAAACGGCAAAAAATAGAATCCCAGCAACATACACCACATAAAATCCTGCGGCGGCTGGCAGGTTGATGTTGTCGCGCATCAAGCTACCGAGCTGAGAGGCGTAGTAGCCTCGCGCCACGAAACCGAGCCATAAAAAATCAAGGCTAAAAAAAGCAACAAGCGTGAATTCATAAGCTTTGAGGGTGACCACATCGCACTCCTGACGAATTCAAACAAATACTATCAATTGATTTCCGAGCTAAGCGACCCATGGCCTGCGCCGGCATTTGGCGCTCACACAGCACAAGAATGCAAGGTCTCATAATTCATGATACGTTCGGAAGCTGAAGCCGGATCAGATAATCCGTAAATTTAGTGATCCAAAGCTGCACCACAGACGTAAAACTACCGAGTACCGCAAATTACGACAGATAGCCGCGACCTCGCAGAATCCATGTCGAATTTCAGTTGGGGGGCATTTGATTTTTCGGGCGACCAACATCGGAGGACGCCGCCGAAGCGCCTTCACCCTATATTGTTCCGTGTAGACGCCGCTTGGAGATATTGACCACCAAATTACTTCAATCATGCCCAAATTGAGGGCACTATCCCAGCTTCATTGCCGATCAAGGCAAAGCGTTAAAAAAAGGCCTGTATCCGGCAAATGCAAAATTCAACGAGCAAAAACAGACTTCGCATTGCGGTCATCGGGACCGGTGTTTCAGGCATGTCCGCCGCTTGGTTGTTGAATCAAAGCCATGATGTTGAAGTGTTTGAGAAGGCTGAATGGCTCGGCGGTCACTGCAATACCGTTGAAGTGCCTTCTAGGTGGCAAATGCAGGAGCAATTGATTCCTGTCGACACAGGGTTCATCGTTTACAACGAAAGTACATATCCAAATCTGACAGCAATGTTTCAGCACCTCGGCGTTGCGACCGAGGCCAGCAACATGTCTTTCTCAGCCTCGGTCGACAACGGCGCATTCGAATATTCCGGCCATAGTCTCCGCACAATGCTGGCCCAAAAGCGTAACCTGCTGCGCCCGCGCTTTTGGAACATGGTCTGGGATATTATGCGGTTTTTCCGGGAAGCCACTGACCACGGTTTGCAGCCTCAAGCCAACACACTGACACTGGGGTCCTATTTAAAAACCAATGGGTACTCTGAGTCGTTCATGCGCGACTACCTCTTGCCCCTTGGCCGTTCGATCTGGTCGGCATCGTTCAGCGATATGCTTGCCTATCCATTGACCGCATTCATAAGATTCTTCGAAAATCACGGCCTGCTAGAAGCAAATGCCAAGAACCGCCTCAAATGGCGAACCGTAAGCGGAGGTAGTCAAGCCTACGTCCGGCGTCTGACAGAACCTTTCAAACACCGCATTCACCTGAAGTGTCCGGTCACAAAGATTGAGCGACATTCAGCTCACGTGGACCTAACGCTGTCGGATGGAAGCACTCGACGCTTCGACCACGTAGTCATCGCAACTCATAGCGACCAAGCCTTAAAAATGCTGAGTGATCCAAGCCGCCAAGAACAGGAATTGCTGGGCGCGATCCGCTATGAGCGGAACACCGCGGTCTTGCACACCGACCCCTCGCTTATGCCCAAACGCAGGAGAGCATGGGCTAGCTGGAATTATATTTCGGATGACAAGGATATCGATTCCAGCCTGGTCAGCCTAACTTACTGGATGAACCTTCTACAAAATATCGACAATCGGTTCCCACTTTTTGTCACGCTCAACCCGCACCGCCCGCCGGCACCCGAGCACCACATCAAATCTTTCGAATACGAGCATCCCGTCTTCAATCACGCCGCACTAGATGCCCAGGGAAAGCTTTGGGACTTGCAGGGCGTCAACCGCACTTGGTTCTGCGGTGCATACTTCGGGCATGGTTTTCACGAGGACGGACTGCAGGCCGGATTGGCAGTCGGCGAGTCCCTCGGCGGAGTCCAACGGCCTTGGTCGGTAAAGAATCACTCAAGTCGTATTGTCATCACTGAGGCGCCGCGAGCGGCAGCATGACCGGAACGTTCAAATCCTGCATATACGATGGCGCCGTATTTCACCGAAGGCACCGGCCAAAAAAGCACAAGCTTTCATATCGCGTTTTTTCGACTTTACTCGACCTCGACGAGTTGCCCGCCTTGGCAAAGAACACTGCGGGGTTTTCATATAACCGGTTTGGCCTATTTAGCTTTCATGACCGAGACCACGGCTCTGGCACCGGCGAGCCTCTGCGAACTTGGGTTGAAGGGCATTTGAAGAGCGCAGATATCTCCCTTGATGGTGGAGCGATCCGCCTTCTTTGTTACCCTAGGCTTTTTGGATACGTCTTCAATCCGCTCAGCGTCTACTTCTGCTACCGCAAAGAGGAAACAGAGGAAGTGCTCGCGGCAATTTTGTATGAAGTCACCAATACCTTTCACGAGCGCCACACCTACCTCATCCCGGTTGCAAACCAGCGTCCTGAAGGAATAGTCCGTCAGGCTTGTGGCAAGAAGATGTATGTATCGCCGTTTTTGGATATGGAGATGACATATAATTTTCGCATCAAGCCCCCAACTGATGACATCACGGTCGCCATTCATGAAACGAATAGCGAGGGCCCGATTCTCGATGCATCGTTCAGCGGATTTCGAAAGCCATTCTCATCATCTGAACTGCTCAAGACCTATATAAGATTTCCGCTTATGACCCTAAAAATCATCGGGGGAATCCACTGGGAAGCTCTAAAATTATGGGCAAAAGGAGTGCCCGTGACGCATCACCCCAAGCCACCGACTAATCCGGTTACCGTAGTCGGCAAAGAAGATAAGATGGCGGCATAAAACAGAAGGCGCGAAACAACGATGACCAACGGTACAACGCCCGACCCTATGCCGATCGGTAAGCGGTTTATTCAGCGATGCATCAGCATCGTGAGCAGGCTGGATAGCGGTAGATTGACGGTGATTATGCCCGACGGTGCGCACTACGAACTCTCGGGCAATGGCGCTGGTGGCCCCCATGCAGTTATTACCATCGTAAGATTTAGAGCCGTCCGGCGATTTTTGACTCAAGGCGAATTTGGATTTGTCGAATCTTATCTCGACGGTGATTGGGAAAGCCCTGAGCTTGCCAACGTAGTCGAGCTTGCTGCATTGAACGCAAAAAATTGGAACGGCCGGGCCCTGCAAAGCTTTAGCCACAAAATCTGGAACCGCCTGATCCACCTTATGCGCGGCAACACTAAACGTGGCAGCCGGCGCAATATTGCTGCGCACTACGATCTGGGAAACGAGTTTTATCGCCAATGGCTCGATCCGACGATGACCTATTCCTCCGCGTACTTTGAAAAGCCCGACCAGCCTCTTGCAGAGGGGCAGTTTGAAAAATACCGCCGCATCGCTGAATTACTGGAATTGCGGCCCGAGCACCGCGTCTTGGAAGTCGGTTGTGGATGGGGTGGGTTTGCCGAATTCGCGGCCAAGGAATATGGCTGTAGCGTTACCGGTCTTACACTTTCAAAAGAACAACTTAAGTTTGCCTCAAAACGCATCCAACAAGCGGGGCTTTCGGACAAAGTTGACTTACGTCTCCAGGATTACAGAGATGTCGAAGGAACCTTCGACAGAATTGCATCTATTGAAATGTTTGAAGCCGTCGGCGAGACGCACTGGCCCCACTACTTCGATATGATTCGCGAACGTCTAACCAAAGGTGGCGCTGCCGCCTTACAAATTATTACCATCGCCGAGGACCGTTTTGAAAATTACCGTCACAGTGCGGACTTCATTCAGCGCTATATCTTTCCGGGCGGCATGCTTCCCTCCATTGACGCCCTAAAACACCAGTTTGATCGTGCCAAGCTTCAATTCGAAGGCGCGACTATGTTTGGTGAAAGCTACGCCCACACGCTCAAGCATTGGCGCGATCAGTTCCTTGGCGCCTGGCATACCATCGAACCCCTAGGTTTCGACGAACGATTCCGCCGCATGTGGGAGATGTATCTCGCTTACTGTGAAGGCGGGTTTCGCGCCAACGCTATCAATGTTGGTCAGTTCAAATTAGTTCGTCTTTAGCCGTGACGCCAAAAGACCCCTCACCCATCTCCACGGGTCTACTGGCAGCCTACGCGCTTCCGGGCTTTGCCCTTGCGATGCCGATGATCCCGGCCTTCGTGTTTCTCCCGGCTCTCTACGGTACTGCCCTCGGGCTATCGGCCGCGGGATTTGCACTTCTCATCGCTCGTGGCATTGACGTTCTCGTAGACCCTATTGTGGGCCTCCTCAGCGATCGTTGGACAACAAGATGGGGGCGCCGCAAGCCCTGGATCGTAGGTGGCGCTATTATCGGCGGCATTGCGATCATTCAACTTTTTCAACCACCTCCCGATGTCACAGTCGGGTACTTCATGCTTTGGTCCGTATTGCTATATATCGGCTGGACATTGGTCCAAGTTCCTTACACGGCATGGGGCGCAGAACTGTCCACCGATTACCACCAACGCGCCCGCATTACTTCGGCGCGCGAAGGGGTGATGGTTGTTGGAATCTTGGCCGCAGGAGCCGTTCCGGCGATCATTTCAGGAACAGGTGGCACCGAGCAAGAGGGGTATACCGCTGTTTCGTGGATGGCAGTTCTCATTGGCGGTCCACTCATCGCCTTGATGCTATGGCGCGTTCCGGACATCCCTCCACAAGGACGAGTGAAGCAAGCGCCTGCGTCAACCAACACAATCTTCACCGAGGTCCGCCAAATTGCCAGAAACCGTCCTTTTTTAAGACTCATAACGGCCTGGTTTATCAATGGCCTGGCGACAGGCATCCCGGCATCGCTGTTCCTGCTGTATCTTGAGCACGGCCTTCACGCAAATCTAACTGAGCGCGGTGTCCTTACACTCGTTTACTTCTTCAGCGCGGTTGCGGCGATCCCTATCTGGCTTGTTCTAAGCAAACGCTGGGGCAAGCACCGCGTGTGGTGCATCTCTATGCTCTTGGCCTGCCTGGCCTTCGTATGGGTGCCACTGCTGGTGCCGGGACAAATTGTTGCGTTTGGACTCATCTGCGTGGTGACTGGCATGGCGCTTGGCGCAGACCTTGCTCTTCCCCCGGCACTGCAAGCCGATGTCGTTGATTACGATACGCTGCGCTCTGGCCAACATCGCGCGGGTTTATTCTTCGCGCTCTGGAGCATGTCCACCAAGCTCGCATTTGCGCTGGCCGTCGGCATTGCCTTCCCGTTGCTGGGTGCATTCGGATTTATACCGTCCGGCAATAACGAGGCGACGGCCATCCTTGCTTTGACCGCCGGATATGCACTCGTGCCCGTCGTGCTCAAGGTCGCAGCTATTGTTATCGTCTGGGGGTTTCCCATCACCGCCGCGCGGCAAAGCATTATTCGTAAGCGGCTCGACTCCCTAGCCTCGCGCACTACTGATGGGCGCGCGCAACACGCCGCCGGATAAATTTGATCACTGGGCCAACCATCGGAAACTTCTCGTAGAACTGCGCGGCGGCATCCCAGTAGTCAATGTGCGCGCGCACTTTTCCATCCGGCGCAAATTTCAACTCGCTCATCCCTTCCACGACCCAGGGCGAGCCCCGTAAGGTCGCCGTCATACGCCAACGTATGAAGCATGTATTTCCATCGACCGCCTGATGGCTAACCGTAAACTTCACATCCGGCACGGCTTCAAACATCTTCACGAGTAGTTTTTGGTAGGACTCGATACCGGTGACGTCGTTAAACGGGTCACGAAAGTGAACGTCTGGACTGGCGACTTTCGCAAGATCGCCCATCGTCTCGGGGCTCATAGCCTCGTAAAACCGAATGTAAGAATCGGCTGGGCCGACAGAGCGAACCGAACTCATACGCCGGTCACCTTCTTAATCAGGGGAAAATAAAGTCCATAGGGCAGCATACGCAGCACCTTCAAAATAAGAACGAAAGCGCGCGGGAACGCTATTTCGAATTTGCCCTTGATCATACCGGTATAGATGTGACGCGCAGCTACGTCTGCATCGATCAGAAACGGCATCGGAAACTTATTTTTAGCCGTCAGGGGTGTCCGCACAAAACCAGGGTTGATCACCGACAAGCCTACACCGGCTGCATCCATCTCCGGCTTCAGCGCCTCGCACATGTTGATCAGAGCGGCTTTACTTGCCCCGTAAGCAGCGGCAAGCGGCAGTCCGCTGTATCCGGCGACCGAAGCCACAACTCCGATATGGCCGCGTTTTCGATCGATAAAGGTTGGCAGCACTGCAGACAACCCGTTCACCGTCCCCATCACATTGATTTCAAGCAGGATACGATAAGGATCAGCGCTGAAGTCTTGCGCCGGACTTTGCCTGTGGGTTCCAGCATTGAAAATGACTTGATCAAGCGCCCCGACATCGGCTTCCACCATCTTGAAGGTCTGCTTCATCTCATCCTGATCGGTGACGTCTGCCGGGTAACTCACGATGCGTCCCGACACACCGAGTTGCCTGGCTTCCTCGGCCAAGGAATCTAAGTCGGCCGCGGTACGGGCGCTCACCGCAACAGACCAGCCGCGCCGCGCGTACTCAAGCGCGACAGCCCGCCCGATACCTTTGCCCGCGCCGGTGATCCAAAGACTTCGGTTCATTGCAGCCCCCTATCCCCCCAAGCCGGCGCGGTGCTTTCATCCTGTAGTCCGCACTGCCGACAGATGTAGTCGAGCACAGTATTGCCTTTGGCCACAAAGCGCATTTTCACCCAGCGACCTTCGGAATCGTACCACACGTCTGTGTCCCGCAGATCGCCTGTATAGACGAAGCGTTCGGCCTGAATCTCTCCTGCCACCGTTTCCACAGTTTCAATTCCCTTTGGGAGGGTCTCCACGCGAGCGACCTTGCCCGTCAATGTATTCAGTATAACGGGCACCCGCACTTGGCCGCGGTTCCAGTGGTTGGTCGGGAAAATCCAGGAACTAAGCATTTCCAGCCCTTGCGGACCCTGTACCTTGAACTGATCCCCCTCCGTTTTCGCCGACGTTTCGGCGACATCGCCATTGTCGTTGACCCTTGCTGTCAGCGACATCAGTTGCTTGCCGCGCCATACTTCCGTTGCCTGATACTCAAAGCGGTATGCGGTGAAGAAAAGAAATGGAATTTCCAGTTTGAAGTCGGCCGTGACTTCGAATGCCTCACCGTCGCGTTTGAAATGCATACGATGTTCGCCGACCTTTTTGCCCTTTCGCAGCACGTCGTAGAGCGCGCTCTCGCCGTAAAGCGCGATCGGATCAACGTCCGGGATCTCCGATTCATGCACTGGGCGCACCTGCTGCACCGCGGGGGCGTCCTGCGCAATCGCACCCGCGCTCATCAAACACATCGCTACCGCTGACAATTTA
>JAUIGX010000105.1 GCA_030432435.1 Alphaproteobacteria bacterium | reverse complement strand
TTTGAACGGAAGGCGAATCTCCGGTGAGTGATCAATCCCGCGGGCCCTCAAAGTGGAATCTGCCTGAACGGCCCAAGAGCAAGAATTACGCCTACCTGCGCCGCACCTTTGGGTTCATGCGACCCTATACGCGCCACATGGTGATCTTTTCTATTGCCTTGCTGCTGACGTCGGCTGCAACGCTGAGCATCGGCATGGGCCTTAAATTCGTTGTCGATCAGGGCTTAAGCGCAGGCAGCCAAGAAACCCTGGATACAGGCCTTGCCCTTCTTGTCGGCGTTGTTGTTTTTATCGCAGCCGGGACGTTTGTCCGCTTCTACTATATTTCATGGATTGGCGAGCGGGTCGTCGCCGACATTCGCGCGGCCGTGTTTAGTCATATTTTGAAACTCAGCCCCGGATTTTACGAAACGACAAAAACGGGTGAAATTCTCTCGCGATTGACGACCGACACGGCACTTTTACAGCAGGTGATTGGCACTTCGTTTTCCATCGCTATCCGCAATTCATTCGCGTTGATTGGCGGCATCATCATGCTGATGGTAACCAATGTGCAGCTGACAGCGCTGGTCGCCCTTGTTGTGCCCGCCGTGATCGTGCCGATCATTTGGTATGGCCGCAAAGTGCGCAAACTTTCACGTGAAAGCCAAGACCGAGTAGCCGACGTCGGCTCGTACGCCGAGGAAAACCTCAACGCGATCCGTACCGTACAAGCTTACGTGCATGAAGACATCGACCGTTCATTTTTTAACCGGAACGTAGAAGGCGCCTTTGGAACGGCCATGCGCCGTATTTCCGCGCGCGCTATGATGGGCAGCGCGGTTATTTTTCTCGTCTTTGTCGCCATTGCCCTTGTTGTATGGGCTGGTGGACGCGGCGTAATCGCGGGCGAGATTACCCCGGGCGAATTGTCGGCGTTTATTTTCTATGCGGTTATGGTTGCAGCCTCAGTCGGCGCAGTAAGCGAAGTTCTGGGTGAATTGCAACGTGCGGCGGGGGCGACCGAGCGACTGGTTGAGCTCCTCGAAATGGAGCCCGACATCACCGCGCCGGCGGAGCCTAAAGCGATGCCATCGCCTGCGCGTGGCGCTGTCGAATTCGACAACGTTACGTTCCACTATCCATCTAGGCCCGACACAGCCGCGTTGTCCGGGTTGTCGCTAAAAGTTGAACCCGGCGAACACGTTGCCCTGGTGGGTCCGTCCGGTGCAGGCAAGACCACGGTGTTTCAGCTGTTGCTGCGCTTTTACGATCCGAAAACGGGCACGGTGCGTATCGACGGCATGGATCTGCGCGATGTTGACCCACGCGACGCACGCGCCCGTATTGGATTGGTCTCGCAAGACCCGGTTATTTTTGCCACTGACGCCATGGAAAATATTCGTTACGGCCGGCCCGATGCGACCGACGAGGAAGTTTGCGCCGCCGCAGAGGCGGCCGCGGCCATGGAATTCATCGAACGGTTGCCGGACGGCATGAAGAGTTTTCTCGGTGAGCGCGGCGTAAGATTATCCGGCGGGCAAAAGCAACGCATAGCCATCGCGCGCGCGATTTTGCGCGACCCGGCCTTGCTACTGCTTGATGAGGCCACAAGCGCGTTGGATGCCGAGAACGAACGGTTGGTGCAGACCGCCCTGGAACGACTGATGGTTGGCCGCACCACCATGGTGATCGCACACCGGCTCGCCACCGTGGTGAATGCCGACCGCATCGCCGTGATCGACAATGGGCATCTGGTCGATACAGGCCGTCACGATCAATTGATTGCCAGCAACCCGCTCTATGCCCGCGTTGCCGCCCTTCAATTCTCGGCCGATATCAAAGAAAGTGCAGCGGACGAAGTAGAAGCGGCCCAGTAATCGGGCACAACGTCTAGTCCCAGTCCCCGGACCTTACACTGCGCTTGCCTTTGACGTCCGCGCGCCGCCGCTTCGAGTCGAGCCGCTTGCCCTTCGCCGAGCGCGACGGACGCGTCGGCACCCGCTTCTTCGGTACCAGCGTTGCCCTGCGGATCAGGTCCACTAGCCGTTCAATCGCGTCACTGCGATTCCGCTCTTGGGTCCGAAACCGATTGGCGGCGATCACAATCACGCCCTCAAGTGTTGCCCTGCGGCCGGCGAGATTCAAAAGGCGCTCACGTACAGCGGCGGGCAATCTTGATGAACGGGCGGCGTCAAACCGCAGCTGAACAGCAGTCGCGACCTTGTTGACATTCTGCCCCCCCGGTCCGGCCGCGCGAATGAAATTGAATTCAAGCTCGCGCTCATCAAGGGATATGGACGACGTAATAGGAATGAGATGCGGACGCGAGGCCATGATCTGAAAACATACTTGTTAAATCTGCGCTGATCCCTAGTTTAAGCGCAAATGTGAGAGAGGTCATGACCACAGAACCCACAATGATTGCGCCCGAGATGGAATTCGCCGAGTTGGCGGAGAACTTTGAGCTATTTGACGATTGGGAAGACCGCTACCGCTACATCATCGATCTGGGGCGCAAGTTACCGCCTTTTCCCGACAACCTGAAAACCGAGGCCAACAAAGTTCGCGGCTGTATGAGCCAGGTTTGGATGGTTCCCGGCCATATGGCCGGTGATGCGAACCGGTTCGCCTTTGCCGCCGACAGCGATGCCCACATCGTCAAAGGACTGATTGCTGTTTTAGGCGTATTGTTTTCCGGGAAGACCCCCGCCGAAATCGCGGCGATTGATATCGATGGGTCTTTTAAGCAGATCGGTCTTGATCAGCATCTCAGCCCGACGCGGCGCAACGGGCTGGTATCCATGGTCGGTAAAATTAAAGGGTATGCAACTGCGGCCGCATGAGCCGCAGGCATTTTATGCAAACAGTTTGCGGTCCAGCTTTTTGATGAAGCTCCAGGGATCGGGGTCGGGCTTCCCAAAGAGGAAGCCCTGAACATATTCCACGCCGCAATCGCGCACAAACTCGAGCGCTTCTTTCGAATCAACCATCTCGGCAATTGTCTCGACCTCCATGGTCTTGCAGAGGGTGGCGAGAGCCTTGAGGAAAGCGCGGCCGTTGGGCGCGCTTTGAGCGTTTTTAATAGCGCTGCCGTCCAGCTTAACCACATCGACTTCCAAAACGCTAAGGTATTGGAAACTGGCTGCGCCGGCGCCGAAGTCGTCAAGGCACACGTGGAAGCCCTTTTTGCGCAAGGCCTGAACAAAATCGTTGGCCTGCTTCAAATCAGCCACGCGGGCTGATTCCGTAATTTCAAACACCAGGAAATTGCTCAGCCATGTGTCCGCGTCGAGCATGGCGTGCAGCTCTTTCTCATACTTTTCATTCCCGACAGACATGCCGGAAATGTTGACGGCTATGGAGACCTTGTCGGAGCGATTCTTGCGCAGCCATTCCACGCATTTACGCGCCATAGCAATGTCGAACTCGGTAATAAGGCCGGTTTCTTCGGCAAAGGTAATATGCTTGTACGGCGATTCCTCGAAATTGCCGTTAAAGCGCACCAGCGCCTCATAGTGATGCACCGCCCCGGTGCGCACATCGAGAATCGGGTGGAAGGCAACCTGAAAGTCGTTACCCTCTACAATGGATCGGAAACTGTTCAGGGACTGAACCGCCTCCTGAACCAGGTTGTTCATATTGTCGGCGATGTCCTTAACATTGAACTTGTCGCCCACCTGTTCCTTGAAATGATTGATGGTGTAGACGAGGCCCTTGGCCAAATCGTCTTCATTGACCCCATCAAGATCAACATCAACCGTGCCCGCCTGGGCGGCAACGCCCTTGCCGGTCGGATCGAACGCCTTCGTGGCTTCCGACAACTTGGCTTCGAGGGCTGCGACGTCGAGGCCCGACTCATGAACGATACCAAACTTACCGTCGCCAATGGCGCCCGCGGAATCACCGCCAATTGAATTGGCTCGCAGGGTTGTGCCGACGGTGTTAAGCAGAACGTCCTGCTCTTCTTCGCTCAAAGACTCGTAGAAGCTTTCAAAACCCGGCAAACTAACCAGGGTCATCTCGGCGGCTGCGCCCGTTCCCTTGGCATCCTTGAGCTTCTTAACGGCCATTTCGGAGAAAGCGTCGCCTTCCAAAAGCCCGGAGCCCTTGTCGCGTGAAACGCCTTCCTCAGCCTGACCTTTTTCGTTTATGTGCACCCGCGTGCGCAGGGCGAGAAAGAAATGGTCTTTAAGATCCGGCAGCATATAGCCGGCGAACGACATTGGAGCCGTTAGCCCCTTGGTCCCTTTAAGCCGAATTGTCACATTATCTATGCGCCCACGTTTGGACGTCATATGTAAAAGCTGGTCCACCAGAACGCGGTCCTTGGGCGAGACCGTTGCCATGAAATCCTGACCGATCAGCCCGGTTGCATCCATGCCCAGCAAGGCATTGGTCGCGCCAGCGGCAAACAGCACTTTGTACGAGCTGTCGAGCTCGATCAAAATATCGGCCCAACAAAAGGCAAATGCGACAAAACGTTCGCGAGCAGCATTCATAAGGGAGATCTTTGCAGCGTTCGGATTAATTTATGTTTCTTACTATCTTATTGGACACACCCGTGTCCCGCAAAAGCGTTTATGCGGACATTCAGCAAGCGTACCGCATGCATTAAACGACATTCCACCCATGCAACTCAAGCCTGCATCCGGTGGATAACTTTTTCGTGGCCCTGATAGCAGACTCAGGTCGTGACAACGGTGGCACCGCCGCGCGTTGCATCCTGTCCTAACCAGGCCACCTAATTTAGATGAGGGTGCGTATTTTGGAGCGGTGCCGCCGCCAAATAGACGACCCAACCCGCGATTTGCCACTGGCCGAGCGGATCGAAAATCGATCATTCCATTTTATCGTTGAAGTATCTTCGGTAGTCACAATTTACGCCGGAGCTTAACTGAACCCGACGACAAACGTATCTTTGCCTTGCCTGCCTTATTTTTCTCGAAAACCGGCCGTATGGTCGCCCTCTCCGACACAGGCTTGCTCTAACGCGTTCTTCGACAGAGAATTAAGGTCGGTACAGACAGTTCGTTTCCAAGTCGCGGGTAAAGGTAACTTAATGACATTTTCAAAAATGCCGGAAAGACGCGGCAGACAGTTTATTGCTCCGGCTATTGCTCTGGCAGCCGTGCTGATAGCCCTTGCCGTTGGCCCTCGCACCGACGCGTTAGCGCAAGAAGCGGCGCCGGACACAACAACCCTGCATCGGGTTACACTGATCGTCAGTGATATCGAGCGGTCTATGGATTTTTATCAGCGGCTGGGGTTGGTTTCAAAATCAGACACCTCGCGCACTAGCGACGATGTGAGCGGCATCATCTCGGCCGACGCTCTACCCCTGACCGATGACCCCACCCGTAGCCGGCTTGTCATCATGTCTGGCGAGGGCCGCGTATCCGGGGCGATTGCCCTACTTTGGTATGACCGACCGCCGCTCCCCAGTGCCCGTGGCAATCTTATGGGTCTTGGCACCGGCGACATGGTGCTGATGTTTGAGGTCCCGGATATTCAAGGGGTCTACAGTCGTTTAGGCTCGGCGAGCACACGATTTCATGAGCCCCCCACCCGTTTCACCGAGCGTGAGGGCGAAGGCGCTTTAATAAGCGGTCGCAGGCTGCTGGCCTACGACCCGGACGGACATATGGTCGAAATCATCCAGCTTGATTAACAGCCGCACTATTCGCCAACAACGGCGCCTTCCCGGCGCGGATCGGCGCCTCCGATAAGGCCGGATTCAGTAATCTGAATGGCGTGGATGCCGCTCGGAAAATCGACAAGCCGCACGTTATGACCCAAGGCTTTCAGAGCGTCTTCCTCGGCGCTCAGCCCCTTTTCAAGGAGCGTCGGGCCGCCGAAGGACAAAGCAAACGGCGCAGCCGTGGCCTCGGCCGGCGTCATATCCCAGTCGATAAGACCGACCAGGGTTTTAACCACAAAGCCGACAATGGCCGGACCGCCGGGCGAACCCAAAATCATTTCCAACTTTCCATCGGCATTAAACACCAGCGTCGGCGCCATGGAACTGCGCGGGCGCTTGCCGCCTTGCACGCGGTTGGCCACCTCGCGGTGCTCGGCCACATCCTGATAGGAAAAATCGGTCAACTGATTGTTGAGCAAAAACCCGTTCACCATCAACCTGGAGCCAAAGCCGTTTTCAATAGACGAAGTCATCGCAACCGCATTGCCATTTTGATCAACAATTGAAAAATGGGTTGTGGAGGGAAGCTCCGGACTCGGCGCGGGCGCGTAGCCATGTTTGCTTTCAACCGGCACATCGCCCGCCTCGGCAGACGGCATATATGCGGAAGGATCTATCAGTTTAGCGCGTTGTTCTAGGTATTCTGGAGCAATCAAGCCCTTCGTCGGGACGGGAACCACATCGCTGTCGGCGATGTAAACGGCGCGGTCGGCAAAAGCCAAACGGCCTGCTTCGACCATCAGATGAACAGCTGTTGCGCTATTGCGGCCCATGGCGCGCAGATCAAACGACTCGAGAATACCGAGGGTTTGGATGACACCAATCCCGCCCGAGGAAGGTGGCCCCATCCCGCACACGCGGTAGGTCCGGTACAGCCCGCAAACCGGTGAGCGCTCTTTGGCTTCGTATCGGGCTATGTCTTCAAGGGTCATGTCGCCGGGATTATTGGACGCCGTAGCGACTGTACGCACGATATCGGCGGCAAGCGGGCCATCGTAAAAAGCGTCGGCGCCATTATCAGCCAAAGTATGAAGGGTCTTGGCAAATTGCGCGTTTCTGAGAATCGTCCCGACAGCTTTAGCGTCACCATTACCGTCGTAATAAAAAGATTTAGCTGGCTCGATATTCTTCAGGGCACTTTCGCCGCTCAGCAACGTATGAAGACGTGGAGAAATCGCAAAGCCGTTTTCAGCGAGGGCAATAGCGGGTGCGAATAAGTCTGCCCAGGGCAACACACCGTGCTGCCGGTGCACCATCTCCATCAACCGCATCACGCCCGGCACGCCGACAGATTTGCCGCCCACCATGGCCTCCCGACGGCCCATGACCTTGCCGTTTTCCGTCAGGAACCTATCTTCTTGCGCCGCAGCCGGTGCCGTTTCACGGCCGTCATAACTAGTCATTTTGCTGTGTTCGGCATCCCAATGCAGCATAAAGGCACCGCCGCCGATGCCGGAAGATTGCGGCTCAACTAAATTAAGGACCAATTGTACGGCAATCGCCGCATCAACCGCCGAACCGCCTGCGCGGAGAATTTCCGCACCCGCCTCAGCCGCCAAAGGGTTTGCCGCTACGACCATAAACTCTTGAGCCGTACCACTCTTAAGTTCGGTCAGGCCTGATCCTAGCTCGGGCGAAATAACTTCGGCCGCCCACGTCGACCCCGTTGGCGTCAGAACAAGAACAGAAAGGGAAATAGCTTTGAGCGCGCGCTTGATAAGGAACAGCATAATCGGACAACTTTATAATTTAGGGGCTGAAGAGCCCATGTTACCGCAGAAGGCCCGTCAGCCGCGCATGTTGTTTTTGGTTTTTAGGTCCGCCAGTGGTGGCAAGCCACGCTATGGCCGGGTACCGCCAACTCTTCTTGCGGGACTTTCTGGGCGCAGATGTCCGTGGCTTTTGCGCATCGTGTTCGAAACACACAGCCGGACGGCGGATCAAGCGGCGACGGCGGGTCAGCCTGCAAAATGACGCGAGGTTTCGCGCGCTCCTTATCGGGATCAGGTATCGGCACTGCGGACATAAGCGCCTGGGTATAGGGGTGACGGGGCGCAGCATAAACGGATTCCTGCGGTCCAGCTTCCATCACCCGGCCCAGATAAAGCACCAACACGCGGTGGCTGATATGACGCACAACTGAAAGATCGTGACTGATAAACAGCATGGATAGGTTGAGTTGCTGCTGCAGGTCCATAAGCAGGTTTATGACCTGTGCCCGAATAGAAACATCGAGGGCGCTGACCGGCTCGTCACACACCACAAGCTTAGGGCCGAGAATCATAGCCCGGGCAATCCCTATACGTTGGCATTGCCCGCCGGAAAATTCATGAGGGTAACGATTGACCATTGAGGGCAGCAGCCCAACTTGATCCATCATAGTCTTGACGCGGGCCTTCACCTCCGAACGCGTAAGCTGCGGGTGAAAGTTGCGAACAGGCTCTGCAATAATATCGCCGGCCGTCATGCGTGGGTCGAGACTGGCGAGCGGGTCTTGAAACACAATCTGCATATTTTGCCGCACAGCTTTCAGCGCGGCCTTATCCGATGCGGCAAGATCCTGCCCCAACCACACAACACTGCCATCTGTGACCGGCAGCAACTGCAAAACAGCGCGTCCGAGAGTAGATTTCCCACAGCCGGATTCGCCAACAATCCCCAAGGTTTCACCCGGCGCGAGATCAAGACTAACGCCGTCAACTGCTTTGAGCGGCCGGTATTCCCCGATCAAACCGCCGCCGGTGCGCACTGGGAAATGCACTTTCAAATCACGCACATGCAATAGGGGCTTACTCATGGATTCACCGGCCTATCGGATAAAAAGCACGCCTTATGCCCGCCATGAGACGCCGGCAAGAGTGCAGGCCGCGCAGCGCGACATTGATCAAAACTGTGCACACACCTGGGATTAAAGGCGCACCCTGACGGTAAGTTCTGAAGATCAGGAGGCTGCCCCGGAATTGTGAGCAACTTGCCGGCCTGAGCCTGATCAAGACGCGGTGTGCATTCGAGAAGTCCCTGAGTGTAGGGATGGTTCGGACGGTAAAAAATATCACGCACATCGCCCTGCTCGACAATGCGGCCCGCATACATAACGGCAACCCGATCAGCCAATCCAGCAACAACACCAAGATCGTGGGTAATGAGCACGACGGCTGTATCGAGCGTTTCCTTAACTTCCCTTATCAGGTCCAGAATCTGCGCCTGAACGGTCACATCAAGAGCTGTGGTCGGCTCGTCGGCGATCACCATCTCAGGGCCGCAAAGGAGCGCCATCGCGATCATAACGCGCTGACGCAACCCCCCGGACAACTCGTGCGGGTACATGGCAAACCGACGCTCCGGTTCGGGAATCTGCACTCGCCTCAGCATGGCTATGGCGCCGTCCCGGGCGTCAGCCGCACTCAGGCCCCGATGCCGGACTAAAACTTCAGTCAGCTGACGGCCAACGCGCATATGCGGGGTTAACGACGTCATCGGGTCTTGAAAAATCATCGCGATTTTGTTGCCGCGTATTGTCGTCAGCTTACGTTCGCCGGCCGTGAGAAGATCAACACCGTTCAACAGCACTTCGCCCTGCGCTGTACCGTTTTCCGCCAGCAATCCTAGAGCCGCCATGAAGGTCTGGCTTTTACCGGAGCCCGACTCGCCGACGATGCCCAGACATTCCCCCTTGTTCACAGACAGCGAGACATCACTGACCGCCTGCACCTCGCCTTCAGGTGTTGTAAACCGCACACTGAGATCGTTGATTTTCAGAACGGTGGAAGACGGCGCAGACATCATCGGCTACCGGTCTTTGGGATCGAGAGCATCACGAATGCCGTCGCCCAGAAAATTAAAACAGAACAGGGTTACGGTCATAAAGACCGCCGGCACAAACAATGTTCGCGGCGTGATTTCCATTTCCGCCGCGCCCTCGTTGATCAACATGCCCCAGCTCGTGAGCGGCTCCTGCACGCCCAGCCCGAGGAAGCTAAGAAAACTTTCCAATAAAATAACCTGGGGAATTGTCAGCGTGACATACACAATAACCACGCCGAGCACGTTGGGGACGATATGCCGCCATATGATACCGGCCGTTGTTCCACCGGATGCGCGCGCAGCTTCGATAAACTCTTTGTTCCGCAAGGATAACGTCTGCCCGCGTACAATGCGCGACATCGTGAGCCATTCGACGCAACCGATGGCCAGAAACATCAAGATAAAATTCCGACCGAACAGAACCATCAGGATAATGACAAAGAACGTCAGCGGCACCGAATACATCAAATCGACAAAGCGCATCAAAATTTGATCAACGCGACCGCCGACGAACCCTGCAACGGCCCCCACGGTAACGCCAATAAAAAGGGCAACCGCCGTGGCCAAAATTCCAACTGTTAAAGAGACTCGCCCACCCACCAGAGTACGCGCAAGCAGATCACGGCCCACATAGTCGGTACCAAGATAGTGGCCGAGTTCGAATGTGGGCGGCAGCGCTTCAATATGATCCCAATCGATCTCGTCGTAACTCCAGGGCAGCGCATACGGTCCGAGCACCGACAGCAGCCCAATCACAGCGAGGATGACAAGGCTAACTACGGCCGCGCGATTTCTGAGCAGACGTCGCCATGCGTCCTGCCACAAGCTGCGACCCTCGACGCCTGCCGCTGTTTCGAGCGCATCACCGTGACGAGAGGTGAGATTAACGCTGGTCATAGCGCACCTTCGGATCGAGAACGCCGTACAGAACATCCACAAGAAGATTCATCAAAATGATAAGCGCGGCGCTGAGAATGGTAACGCCCATCACCAAGGTATAGTCGCGGTTAAGCGCGCCTTGCACGAAATAGCGGCCGATGCCTGGGATTTGGAAAATAGTCTCCACTACCATTGAGCCTGTCAGGATAAACGCGGTGGCCGGGCCCAGGTATGTGACAACCGGCGTCATCGCCGCTTTCATGGCATGACGCATAACAACAGAGCGAAACGGCAAGCCTTTGGCGCGAGCTGTTCGCACATAGTTAGTGCGCATGGCCTCGATCATGCTGCCGCGGCTTATGCGGGCCACATAGGCGATGAACGGCAACGACAGCGCAATAACCGGCAAAACGCGATAAGCCAGCCCCCC
This sequence comes from Alphaproteobacteria bacterium, assembly GCA_030432435.1. GTDB lineage: Bacteria > Pseudomonadota > Alphaproteobacteria > Rhodospirillales > Rhodospirillaceae > UBA11612. The sequence continues at coordinate 148 of JAUIGX010000105.1, read as the reverse complement.
ATCACCCCAGCCACCTGCCGGTAAATTAAAAACCGTGTCTTTCAGCCACACGCCGAACACCAAGATTAAAACGTGACCCATGACGAAATTCGGAATCACGATACCGGTCATGGCCACGGCCGAGACGGTATAATCGCGCGGGCTGTTC
>JAUIGX010000307.1 GCA_030432435.1 Alphaproteobacteria bacterium | reverse complement strand
CGATCGTCGAGTTGCAGACGCCACGCAAACCGGGGGAAACCGACGTTTGCTCTTGGACAACCTTGGCCAACGAAGGGCCGTTGCCGAAGACGCTGATCGGCTCACCTTTCAGGCGTTTTAGAACCTGGGTGAACAGCCCATAGGACTCCGTCACCAAATCGTGGAGTTCGTTCTGGGGAAAAAGCCTATGCACGCCGCGCAACGTAAGCAGCGTTTCTTGTTGCACCATCGTTGGATCGGCAAGGATCACCTCGGCCTTCATGTGTGCCGCGAGGCGTTGGCCGGCGGCGACCACCCGCGCGTCTTCTGTGTTCCAAATGATGACCGTATGGATTGCCGAAAGCCCGCTGGCGATGTCGCTCAGATCCGCGCTCCGCGCCTGAGCGAACCGTACCTTCCCTGAAAATCGCGGCGCATATTCAGCGATAGCCGGATCGAAATCACGGCTGAGATAAACGCGCGCCATAGACAGCGTTTGCTCCGCATCCAGCAACGCATAATCCGAACCGCTATAGGGGAAAATCAAACTGTCAAATTTTTGCAATGCCGGCAGAAAGTGCCACACCGCCCGAAAAAGCTGATCGAACAGCAATGGACGGCTTGGCAGCGCGGGAAAGAAAAGGATGCTCGGCATGCGTGAACTGTTTTATGGCACGGGACGATGAAACGCCATGTTGTCGCCCCGCATGCTTCCTACCTTCGTCGAAAGACGTTGTTGGTACCAGCTTAGCGAGCCACGCAACTAAATGTAACAACCAGATACAGTGATTTCTGCCTTGCGCCCTTGGCGAACCGATGACACGGTCGCGACCTTGCGTCGAATCTGAGGGAGTACGAAATGCGCAATTTCGCAAACCGTGCCGCGGCCGCGGCATTTACGCTGATCATCGCGATGGGCAGTGCCGTTGCCGCCGAAGGCGCAAACAGCATGGATACAGCCACCGAAACGAAATTGAAGGGGCTGCTGGATGGAGCACAGCGCAGCGCCGACAACAAAGCGCGCGATACCTATCGCCATCCTTTGGAGACTTTGAAGTTCTTCGGCCTGAAGCAAGATATGGCCGTGATGGAAATCTGGCCCGCGGGCGGCTGGTGGACCGAGATTTTGGCGCCACTGCTGGCGGATCAAGGCCGCTACGTGGCCGGGCACTTCGATCCCAATGGCCCTGCTTATTTCGCGAAGTCTCTGGCCAGCTTCAAAGACAAGATGGCCAAGGATCCCGCCCATTACGGCAAGGTCGAAATCGTTAGCTTCACGCCGGAAGCGTCCGTACCGGCAGGCTCCCTCGACATGGTTCTGACCTTCCGCAACATCCACAACTGGATGGGCCAGGGGCAGGAGAAGGCTATGGCGGCGGCGATGCATCAAGCCCTGAAGCCGGGCGGCTATCTTGGTGTGGTTGAACACCGTGCCGCGACCGACGCGCCGCAAGATCCGAAAGCCGCATCGGGCTACGTGCGCGAAGACTTCGCCATCAGCCTGTTTGAAGGCGCGGGCTTCAAGCTGGTCTCCAAATCCGAAGTCAATGCCAACCCGAAAGACACGAAGGACTATCCGGGCGGCGTATGGACTTTGCCGCCGAACTATCGCGAAGGCGATAAGGATCGCGCCAAATATCAGGCCATCGGCGAGAGCGACCGCTTCACGCTGCTCTTCCAGAAAGCCGAGTAATCAAGGCACGCATAGCGCCAAAGAAAAAGCCCCGGACATTCCGGGGGGGTATAGTTATCTCCGGCAGAAAATAATATGAACTCAGATTGGAGACTGGGCTAAAAGGTGTGGCTACACCAACGCTGCTCTCGCAGAGCGGGTATGAGGCTGGAATGACTCCGACAAACTTAACTCTGATTGTCATATCCGTGTTGTCCGCTGGATTTTTGTTTCGTCCTAAATTGCTCAAAAACCCATTGTGGCATGCTACCGTAACGCCACTTGCTTCAATTATTGGTTCAGGATTTTTAGTTGCCGGCCCCATTCTCGGGCACGCGGCGGGAACACTTGCGTGGCTCGCAATGGTGAGTTTGTGCGCAGTTGCTTACATCTTTG
>JAUIGX010000104.1 GCA_030432435.1 Alphaproteobacteria bacterium | reverse complement strand
CACCCTGACCGCGCCAGGGACAAACAGCCCGTTTCGTGATCGCTCACCTGAAGAAAATCTTGATCTGTTCCGCCGGATGCGCGCCGGAGAGTTCCCAAATGGAGCGCGAGTACTGCGGGCCAAGATCGACATGGCGTCCGGCAACATTAATCTGCGCGACCCGGTGCTTTACCGCATTATTCATACGGCGCACCCGCGCACGGGCACCAAATGGTGCATCTACCCCAACTACGATTTCGCCCACGGCCAGTCGGACGCAATCGAGGGCATCACCCATTCGCTGTGCACCCTCGAATTTGAAGATCACCGCCCGCTCTACGATTGGCTGCTCGAACATTTGCCGGTGCCGTCACGGCCCCGTCAAACCGAATTCGCGCGTCTTAACATCGCCTATACCGTGCTCTCCAAACGCGTTCTGACCCAGCTTGTTCGTGATGGGCACGTCGAAGGCTGGGATGATCCACGCATGCCTTCGATCGCCGGATTGCGCCGGCGCGGCGTGCCGCCGGAAGCTTTGCGCGATTTTATCAATCGTGTCGGTGTCGCGCGCGCTAACAGCGTTGTGGAAGTGGCGATGTTCGATGCCTGCGTGCGGGAATATCTGAATAAAGCTGCATCGCGCTATATGGCCGTGTTGCGCCCGCTCAAAGTGGTCATTGAAAATTATCCGGAGGGCGAGGGCGAAGACCTGGATGCGGTTAACAACCCCGAAGATCCCGAAGCGGGCTCGCGGAAAGTGCCGTTCAGCCGCGAGCTTTACATCGAACAAGAAGACTTCATGGAAGATCCGCCGAAGAAATTCTTCCGCTTGTCTCCCGGCAAAGAAGTGCGTTTGCGCTATGCCTATTTCATCACCTGTCGCGAGGCGGTGAAGAATGAGGCCGGTGACGTGATTGAACTGCGCTGCACTTACGATCCCGAAACGCGCGGCGGCAATGCGCCGGATGGCCGCAAAGTCAAAGCCACGCTGCACTGGGTGTCCGCATCCCACGCAAAAACGGCGGCCGTGCGAATTTATAACCCGCTGTTTACCCGGCCCGATCCCGGCGCGGACGGCGACCCGATCGCCGATCTCAATCCGGAGTCCGTTGAAGTTATTTCAAACGCGCAGCTTGAGCCGGCGCTGGAAACGACTGTCGTTGGCGAGACCGTTCAGTTCGAGCGGCTCGGGTATTTTTGCCGCGACCCCGATGCCGGGCTGGTGTTCAACCGTACGGTCGGTTTGCGCGATACGTGGGCGAAAGAGCAGAAAAAAGGCTAGCCGCGCCGCCGATTCAACCGCTCGACGAAGAGTTTCACGATCACGTCGAAGGCTTTTTGCGCGTTCACAACGCTGTTTTGCGCACTCAAATCTGCATTTTGTGCGGTATCTGCGCGCTTGCAGGCGGTTAAAGCCACCGAGAGCGATGCAATAAGGGCGCATGTGCCCCTCGATTTGAAACCGGGCGTGATCGTCTTTATGGTTATTGTTAACACTCTCCCCCGTTTCTACCCGATGAAAGGCCCCCGCTATGCCAGTCGTATATGTTGCTATGAGTAACGCCATGCAGGAATGGGGCGCTGATGTGGGTGTGAGTAAACAACTCTACAAAGTGGGATATACGGACGGCGACGCGCAGGAGGCCGTTCAGGAACTCGGCGCCGAGAATTACGCGGGACATGCCGATTGGCAGCTGGCGGGCAGCCGTGAGGTCGAGGGCCTCGATGCGGAAACGGTTATGGAGCGGGCGTGCGAGCGGCAAAAAGTTTTGGACCCGCTGTATTATCCCAGACTCAAGGGGGCCAAGGACATCGTTCGATTGGACCAGCGCAAAGTGGAAGCTCACATCGTGATCAAGAAAACGATGGAGGGAGGCGACAGTAAAGTGCCGAAATTAAAGCCTGCCGATATGGCGGAGTTTCTTATTGAGAGTATTCTGTAGCTATTGGCGGCACTGCAGGTATCTGTACTTTTTTTCAGCGATTGGCGAAAAAATAGGCGAATTAGCGCGTGAAAATAAAAATAAAGGCCTGTTTTGCGAAAATAGTACCCGACTTTGTTGGATTATGTGTGTTGGCACGGAGTATGCTTGTAGCCAATAAAGAAAGCTAAAATAGGGGAGCGCAATTTGGCATTCGACGAAATGTACGCTGACGATGGCAGTATTCGTCCAGCTTACGCAGGCGTCGATCAATGGTTAAAAACAGCGCCGCTCGATCAATTGGAGCAGCGCCGGTTAGAAGCTGAACTTTTTTACCGCCGGGGCGGAATTACGTTTGCCGTATATGGCGACGCCCAGGGCGAAGAACGCATTATACCGTTCGATATCATCCCGCGCATTTTCTCCAGTAAAGAATGGGGCAAACTCTCCGAGGGCCTTGAGCAACGGGTCAAGGCGATCAATCTTTTCCTGGCGGATATTTACGGCAAACGCAGCATCCTAAAGGCCGGTATCGTGCCGGAGGATATGGTGTGGGGAAACCCGGCTTACCGTCCGGAGATGGCCGGGGTGCAGGTGCCGCACGGGGTGTATGTTCATATCGCCGGGATCGATATTGTCCGGATCGACGAGGACGACTTTTATGTTCTTGAGGACAATGCGCGGACCCCCTCGGGCGTGTCCTACATGCTCGGCGGCCGCGAGATATCATTCCGTCTGATGGCTGATCTTTACGGTCGCCACCGTGTCGCGCCGATTGAAGATTATCCTGACCAGTTGGTCGCGAGCCTACGCTCGGTTGCGCCGCGCACAGCCGGGCAGGACCCAACCGTCGTCCTCCTAACGCCGGGGCAGTATAATTCGGCCTACTACGAGCATTCGTTTCTGGCCGACAAGATGGGCATTGAATTGGTTGAGGGGCGCGATCTGTTTGTGCGCGACAATCATGTTTACATGCGAACAACCGAGGGCGCGAAACAGGTTGATGTGATCTACCGACGCCTGGACGACGACTTTATCGACCCGCTGACCTTTGATCCCAATTCGATGTTGGGTGTGCCGGGTCTGTTTAACGCCTATGTCGCCGGAAACGTGACGCTGACAAATGCGGTGGGAACCGGCGCAGCGGATGATAAGGCGATCTATACCTATATGCCTGAGATCATAAAGTTCTATCTCAGCGAAGAGCCGATTCTAAAAAACGTTCCAACGTGGCGCTGCCGCGACCAGCAAGACCTCAAATATGTTTTGGAACATATGGGGGAACTGGTTGTTAAAGAAGTGCACGGGTCCGGAGGGTACGGCATGTTGGTCGGACCTCACGCGACGAAAGAAGAAATTGGAAAATTTACTGAATTGGTAAAGGCCAATCCGCAAGGCTATATCGCCCAGCCGACGCTCTCTCTTTCGACGTGTCCGGCCTATGTCGAGTCCGGTGTAGCGCCGCGGCATGTGGATTTACGCCCCTTCGTTTTGACCGGCGCTGACGGTGTGCGAATCGTGCCGGGCGGTTTAACCCGGGTCGCGCTCAAGAGCGGGTCGCTTGTGGTCAATTCCAGTCAAGGCGGCGGAACCAAAGACACTTGGGTGGTCGATCTATGACCCTGGGTAAACAAACATGTTGAGCCGCACCGCCGACAACTTGTTCTGGCTTTCGCGCTATATGGAACGCGCGGACTACCTCGCGCGCATCTTGGACGCGGCTACGCGTTTGTCGGTACTCCCGACCTCGTATACGGGCGAAAGCAACGAGTGGGACACAGCGCTGACAACGGCGGGTTGCCGTGAGATTTTTTATGAGTCCTATAAACACGCGACAGCGGAGACAGTCGCGGCATTTCTAGCGTTTGCACCGGAAAACCCCTTTTCTATTCAGAAGTGCCTGGAGATGGCCCGGTTCAATGCACGGGCTGTTCGTACGGCGCTGACCAGTGAGATGTGGGAGACGATTAACGGCGCATGGTTAGAGTTGAAAACCATGGACGCTTCGGCGGCGACCCCAGATAAAATCACTAAATTCACGGACTGGGTTAAGGATGTCGCGCTGCGGTTTGAAGGATCGGGCTACCGCACCATGCTACGTCAGGATGGGTTCTGGTTTTCGAGGTTGGGGTCGTTCATAGAGCGTGCAGACAATACGGCGCGTATTCTTGATGTGAAGTATCACATTCTTTTGCCTGAAACTTCGGAAGTCGGCGGCGGATTGGACTTTTCGCAGTGGGCGGCGATTTTGCGTTCGGTCAATGCGCTTACGTCGTATCATTGGGTGTATCGCGAGAGCATTAAGCCCGCGCTTATTGCCGATTTGCTGATTTTCAACGATGCGCTGCCGCGTTCCCTCGCGGCGTGTTACGATAATATTTTAGAGGCGCTCGACGAGCTGGCATCAGGTTACGGGCGTCAAGGTGCGGCGCAGCGTCTAACCCGTACAACTCGGATGTCGCTGGAAAATTCGAACGTGGAGCAGGTTTTTCAGGCCGGGCTCCATGAATTTCTGATCGGCTTTATTGAGGATAACAACCAAGTGGGTGCCGCCATCTCAGAACAGTATTTGACCTGACTATGCACATCCAAATTCATCATCGCACAACCTACAAATATGATACGCCAATCAGTTCGATCATTCAGAACCTGCGGCTTACACCGCGTAATCATGAGAGCCAGAATGTCCGAAACTGGCGGATCGACTTCGATCACGATGTGCTGCTTCAAAAGAGAGACGACGCGTTCGGCAATGTCGTGCACATGCTGTCTCTCAGCAGTCCTCTGGATAGCCTAACGATAACGGTGGATGGTGAGGTGGAGACACAGGAGACGCATGGCGTCGTTAGGGGAACCTACGAAAGATTTCCTGTGGGACTATACTTGCGCGCGACGCCGTTGACCGAACCCAACGCTGCCATCACGTCTTTCGCGAAAGATGTCGCGACCAAGACAGACCCGTTGGGACAGGTTCATCAGCTCATGGAGAGCCTCTTCAAAGAAATGAAATTCGACGACGGGCCTACGGATGCCACGACGACAGCGGCAGAAGCTTTTGAACAGCGCCGCGGCGTGTGCCAGGACATTTCACATATTTTTCTAGCTTCCGCCCGCAGTCTTGGAATTCCAGCCCGGTATGTGGGCGGGCATATGTTCCGGAAAGACGGAGAAGTCCAGCAGGAAGCCGGGCATGCCTGGGTCGAGGCCTATGTTCCGGATCTCGGCTGGATCGGACTGGACCCTACCAACGGAATTAGCCAGTCGGAAGCTTATGTGCGCATCGCTGTGGGCCTTGACTATCTGGGGGCTGCGCCGGTCCGCGGCTCTCGTCAGGGCATTGCCAAAGAAAGCCTCGATGTGCATGTCGCGGTTGGCCAGGCCGGTCAGCAACAACAAAGTTAATCTCTAAAATAAACGCTGAATTGTACGGTTTCCTGCGATGGGTTATAAGCCGGGCGCGCCTCATGTGTGGCCCATTCATGCTCAATTGGACTCGTCTATGACATATTGCGTCGGCATTTTATTGGATGATGGACTGGTTCTGATTTCGGACACCCGTACTAATGCGGGTTTGGACAATATCGCCAGCTTTCGCAAGTTGCACATCGTCGAGAATCCCGGAGAACGCGTTTTAGCTCTGGCATCGTCGGGTAATCTGTCCATCACGCAATCTGTCCTAAGCATGTTGACGGAAGGTGTCCCCGGAACCGGCACACCGGACGCACCGATGACGCTTTCGAGTGTGCCAAGTATGTTTGAAGCCGCGCAACTTGTCGGAAAAGCGGTGCGAGAAGCACACAGGGTGGATGCAGAAAGTTTTAAAGAACACGGTATGGGCTTTGAGTTTTCGATGCTCCTTGGCGGGCAAATCAAAGGCAGGCGCTTGCGCCTGTTCATGATTTACTCTGCCGGGAACTTTATTGAAGCAACCTCGGATACGGCCTTTTTGCAGATCGGCGAGCATAAATACGGCAAGCCGATATTGGACCGGGCCATCCGGCCTGAGACCGACATTTATGACGCTCTGAAAATCGGCCTGATATCCATGGACTCGACGATGCGCTCCAATCTTGCGGTAGGGCTGCCGCTGGACGTCATGATTGTTAGGCGCGATGTCCTGAAGATTGAATTGGAGTACCGGATCGAATCTGACGATTCGTATTTCAACGATTTACGCCGCCGTTGGTCAGAAGCCCTGAGTGCGACACATCTAGCGATCCCCAAACCTCCATATAAAACGCCTGTCTGACTTTTGTGATGACCAAGGTAGCGCCGGGCCAGACACAATCCACGTCCTACGCCGAGAAAGCACGCTTGCCGGCGAAGCCAGGTAAGAATCCGCCCGCCGTAATTTTGGTGGAACCGCATCTGGGCGAAAACATGGGCACCGCTGCGCGGGCCATGATGAACACGGGCCTAGAAGACCTACGGTTGGTTGACCCCAAGAACGACTGGCTGGGCGAACGGGCTATTGCTGCGTCGTCGGGCGCCGATCGCATCCTCCATGCGGCAAGACGTTTCGACAGCGTGCGCGAAGCCATAGAAGATCTGGAAATTGTTTACGCCGCGACGGCGCGTCAGCGCGATATGGTTAAACCGCTGATGACCGGGCGGACGGCGGCTTCGGATATGCGTGCCCACGCTGCGGCAGAGCGGAAGATGGGCATTTTGTTTGGGCGCGAGCGCGATGGTCTGGCCAATGATGAGATCAGTCTTGCCAACACCATTGTTGAAGTGCCGCTGAACCCGGAACATTCCTCGTTAAACTTGGCGCAGGCGGTTTTGATTATCGGCTACGAGTGGTTTCAGGCGGGGTATGACGGCCCTGATACCCTGGTGACCTATAATAAGGCCCGGCGACCGGCTGTTCAGAAAATGCTGCAAGGCCTGTTCGAGCATCTGGAGCAGGAGTTGGTGAATTGTGGATTTTTGCGGATCGACGAGAAACGCCCGAGCATGATGGTTAATATTCGCAATCTTCTGCAACGGGCCGAGTTGACCGAGCAGGAGGTGCGCACCCTGCACGGGGTTATTACCGAATTGCGCTATGGCCGGAGGGACGATCGACCCAAACGCCAACCGGGGCATAAGGTGGATAGCGATTAACTAATTGTTTTTAAACGATTATGTGGGATGGGTCAGCGTCGAGGCTTGCATTGACTCTGCGGGCTTCATCCCTATACTCCGGCGCTTATTTCCGGGAACGCATGTGGCGGCAAAAAGGCGGCTTCATCGCCCCCTGGCCCTAGTTCACTTAACTGGGCCGGACGGGACTACCGGGACAATATAGAAAAATAGGACGATCATGACTAAACGTGCAGAATCCAAATACAAAATTGACCGCCGTCTACAGGTGAACCTGTGGGGCCGTCCCAAGAGCCCGATCAACAAGCGCGAATACGGCCCCGGCCAGCACGGCCAGCGCCGCAAGAAGCCGTCCGACTACGGCGTGCAGTTGATGGCCAAGCAGAAGCTCAAGGGTTACTACGGCAACATCTCGGAAAAGCAGTTCCGCAAGTATTACCACGAAGCCATGCGCCGCAAAGGCGACAACGGCGAGAACCTGGTGGGCATTTTGGAATGCCGCCTGGACGCCGTCGTCTATCGCATGAAGTTTGTACCGACCGTGTTCGCCGCGCGTCAGTTCGTGAACCACGGCCACGTTATGGTCAACGGCCAGCGCGTGACGATTCCCTCGTTCATGGTGAAAATCGGCGACAAAATCGAAGTGCGCCCGAAGTCCAAGGAACTGGGCACAGTAATTGCCGCGGTTGAGCTGACCGAGCGCGAAGTTCCCGAATACATTGTCGTTGATCACAACAAGATGGTCGGCGAAATGGTTCGTGTCCCCTCGCTGAAGGACATTCCTTATCCGGTTCAGATGGAACCGAACCTCGTCATCGAGTTTTACTCCCGCTAAGATTTGACGGGGCTCTTGCAAAAGAGCCCCGTTTTCATCTGTGCCGGACGGAATTTGTGATGACGGAGCGTAGACGCCCCTTGGGTGATAGTGCCCGCGCCATATTCGGCGTGGAGACCATCGCCGAGAAGGGCGGGTTCATGTTGTGCGTCGGATGCCGTGACCGGGGCGCGTGCCAATTCGGCATCACCGGCGAAGAAGTTCTAAAAGACGGAAAAATCCGTACGTCATTGCGGTGCGCGGCCAATTTCGCCGGCGGCCCGAATGTTGCGCACGGCGGCTGGACGGCGGCCGTGCTGGACGAGATGCTCGGTCATATCGCTCTGTTCGAAAGCAGCTTTACGGTCACCGGATCCTTAACCATCAACTATCATAAACCCGTGCCGGTCGAGCGCGACCTGGTGGGCTACGCCTGGATCGATCACCGCGACGGTGAGCGCTGGCACCTGGTCGGGGAAATACGCCTGGCGGAGCCCGACACGTTACTTGCCCGGGCGACGGGTTTGTTTATTGAGCGTGACTTCGCCCACTACAAGCGGCACCAGGACTGGCTGGCACAACAGGGCAAGGGCGGGGCGTCTTAAGAAGACTCTCACAAAAAAAACGAGGCCGTCGAATGGCCCCGTTTTTTGTTCGTAAGCGCGCAGCAGGTTAAGCGGCCGCGACGTCCTTTTCTTTCATCAATGCGCCGAGCTCGCCGCTTTCGGCCATCTCGCGAACAATGTCGCAACCGCCGACAAACTCACCCTTTACGTAAAGCTGGGGAATGGTGGGCCAATTTGCGAATTCTTTAATGCCGCTGCGAATGCCGTCGTCTTCAAGAACGTTCACACCCTTGAACTGAACGCCGAGGTGGCTGAGCACCTGGACAACAGCTGCAGAAAAGCCGCATTGCGGAAATGTCGGTGTGCCCTTCATGAACAGCACAACGTCGTTCTCGCTGATGTCTTTTTTGATCTGGTCGATTGCCGGATTGTCGGTCATGGAAGTCCTCATCATCTGCCGCCGCGCATAAGGGCGGACTTGGCCTGTACGGATGGTGGCAATATAGGCGGCTTGGGGCAGATCACAAGGGGTGTGAATGCCTCGCGTACGGCCTAGGCAGCGTCCGGTGTGCTGGTTTGCAGGGCCAGAGCATGTAACTCGCCGCCCATTTTGCCCTTCAGGGCCGCATAGACCATCTGGTGCTGCTGGACGCGGTTTTTGCCCTGAAAAGCCTCGGAGACGACTACGGCAGCGTAGTGGTCGCCGTCGCCGCGCAGATCTTCGATCGAGACCTTGGCATCGGGGAAGGCTTCCTTGATCAGGGATTCGATTTCTGATGCATCCATCGCCATGGGAGAACCTTTCAAATCTTACTTTTGGGCGCTTAAGCCTTGCCCGCCATATAGGACGGGAACCAGTCTTCATTCAAGGCGCGCAGGGCAGACAACTCGGCTTTATTGCCGCCGATGGTGATGGCGGCTCCGCCGGTGGTGCCGATGGTTTGTATTTGGACGCCCCATTTTTCGGCTTCTTTTTGCAGAGCAGCGGCGTTTCCGGCCTTTACGGTGACCACATAACGTCCCTGATCTTCACCGAACAAGCGGCTGTGCAGGGGGGTCTCTAGGTCTGAGAGTGTGCAGCCGATGTTTCCGGCAAGCGCCATCTCGGTGAGGGCAACGAGCAAACCGCCATCGGACAGGTCGTGACAGGCGGTGAGGCGGTCTGCGTGGATAAGCTCGCGCACAAAGTCGCCGACGCTGCGTTCGTGGGCGAGATCTACCGGCGGCGGCGCGCCTTCTTCCCGTCCGCAGACTTCGCGTAAATAGAGCGACTGGCCGAGCCAGCCTTCGGCATCATCCTTGTGGCCCAGGAGCAAGATCACTTCGCCTTCGGTCTTAAAGGCGAGGGTGGCCATGCGTTCGATGTTCTCGACTAGGCCGACGCCGCCGATAGCCGGGGTCGGCAGGATGGGCGTGCCGCCGGTTTCGTTGTACAGCGAGACGTTGCCGGAGATGACCGGATAGTCGAGCGCCGTGCAGGCCGCGCCGATGCCTTCAATGGCCTCGACGATCTGGCCCATGATCGCGGGCTTTTCCGGATTGCCGAAATTGAGGTTGTCGGTGATCGCCATGGGTTTGCCGCCGACCGCGGTGATGTTGCGCCATGTCTCCGCGACCGCTTGTTTACCGCCCTCGAAGGGGTCGGCCTTCACATAACGAGGCGTGCAGTCGGTGGCGATGGCGAGCGCGCGGTTCGAGGCGTGCAGGCGGACGACGGCGGCGTCGCCGCCGGGGCGCTGGGCGGTGTCGGCCATGACCATGTGATCGTACTGCTCCCACACCCAGCGTCTGCTCGCGAGGTCCGGGCAGCCCATAAGAGTTTTAAGCGCCTCGGTCCAGGGAACTTCTTTGACGTCCTTGGCCGCGAGAACGGGCTGCTTTGGGGAAGGTATCCACGGCCGGTCATATTCCGGCGATGCCTGGGCGAGCGGATCGATGGGCAGGTCGGCAACGGTTTCGCCGTTCATGGTCAGGACCATGCGGCCCGTATCCGTGAGTGTGCCGATAACGGCGAAGTCCAGTTCCCACTTCTCGAAAATTTTGCGGGCGATATCTTCCTTGCCCGGCTTCAGGATCATGAGCATGCGTTCCTGACTCTCGGACAGCATCATCTCGTAAGGTGTCATGCCCTCTTCGCGGGTGGGCACCTGATCCATGTAAAGTTCAACGCCCATGCCGCCCTTGGAGGCCATCTCGAAGGACGAGCTGGTCAGGCCGGCTGCCCCCATGTCCTGAATGGCGACAATGGTGTCGGTTTCCATCAGTTCCATGCAGGCTTCAATAAGAAGCTTCTCGGTGAACGGATCGCCGACTTGAACTGTCGGGCGCTTTTCCTCGGAGTTCTCGTCAAATTCCGCAGAGGCCATGGTTGCGCCGTGGATGCCGTCGCGCCCGGTTTTCGAGCCGACATAGACCACGGGGTTTCCGGCGCCCGAAGCTGCCGAGTAAAAAATCTTATTCTTATCGGCAAGGCCGACGGTCATGGCGTTGACCAGGATGTTGCCGTTGTAGCTGGAATGGAAATTTACCTCGCCGCCGACGGTAGGCACGCCGACGCAATTGCCGTAGCCGCCGACGCCCGCAACAACACCCGAGACAAGGTGACGGGTCTTGGGGTGCGAAG
>JAUIGX010000103.1 GCA_030432435.1 Alphaproteobacteria bacterium | reverse complement strand
GCCCAGGAAAAACGCCGAGGTGGTCAGGCCGAACACCGGCACTAGCAGCGACATGGGCGCTACCGCCGCCGTCGGGTGGCGCGCAAGCAGCCAGCCCCAGACGGCAAAGCCGAACATGGTGTTGCCGACGGTCTGCCAGGCAATCGCGCTCCACATGCCGAAGGATGTGTTCTGCATGGCGGTCATCATCGCGTCCGCGCCCTCAAAGAAAAGCGAAAGCGCAAACAGCGGCGGCAGCGAAAACACACTGGCCCACACGACATAACCCAGCATGTTGATGCGTCCGGCGCGCTTGGCGACGGTGTTGGCCATGCTCCAGCACACGGCGGCCGCAATCGCGAGGCCAAGGCCGAGGATGGTGGTGGGGCTGACCGCACCGGCCACCGTGCCGCCTTCGGCGCTGGGCACGCCCCAGGCGTTATAGGCGATGATGACCATGCCCGCCGCGGCAATGGCAAGCGCGGCCCACTGAAAATTACGCAGGCGCTCGGACTCGAAATACATCGCCAGAAAGACGGTGAAGAACGCCTGGGTCTGCAGCACCACCGAGGCGAGGCCGGGCGAGATGTGTCCGTCCATGGCCAGAAAGCCGAGGCCGAACTGCCCGACGCCGATCAGCACGCCGTAAGCGGCGAGGTTGGACCACGGCACGTCCGGGCGCTTGATGAACAGGGCCATCGGCAAAAAGCAGATCACGAAGCGCGCAAAGACAAAGAACAGCGGCGGCCAGGTTTCAAGGATGATCTTCACCACCACAAAGTTGGTGCCCCAGATGACCGTCACCATCACGGCCAGCAGCAGGTGCAGCGGCGGCAGGGCGTAGGGAGCGGGATGACCGGGAGAGGGAGGCACGTTGAAAACCAATCAAGACGAACTGAAGGCGGGGCGCGTAAGATGTAGTCATACACGGAAGCCGTGCAGGATGGTTATGCGAATTGCACGGGACTGCCGTGCGAGAGACGAAGAGGCCGGGCGCTCTCTCTGACTCGCGGCCCGTCACTCGCAGCCTGACACCGGACACTTGTCGGCGTATGCTCCGGGACCGGCGAGGACGACATGACGGGGAGGCGAACATGAGCAAGCGCGGCGATCTGGATAAACTTCCGGCACAGGACCTCGGGTCTGTGAACACTATGTCCGGCGATCATGAAGTGGTCGCGGGCGGGGGCCTTTTGCACCGGCGGATTTTTCTGCAGGGCGGCGGGCTGGCGGCGGCGGCGTTTGCCGCGCCGGGTATCGCAAGGGCCGAGACTTTGGATGTGCCCGCCTGGACCAAAAACCCCGAAGGGTACTTTTCCGGCTACGGCGCGCCGTCGCGCTTTGAAGCCGACGTGCAGCGCGGGCCGATCGGCGATCAGAACCCCCTGTACGCCTCCGGCCCCGGCGGCATTCGCGCGCCGATCCACGCGCTTGAGGGCATGATCACGCCGAACGGTCTGCACTTCGAGATTACCCACAACGGCATTCCCGACATCGACCCCGACGCACACCGGCTGGTGATTCACGGGCTGGTGGAAAGGCCGCTGTCGTTTTCGCTCGATGCCCTGTCGCGTTATCCCATGACCTCGCGCGTTACGTTTGTGGAATGCGCGGGAAATAGCGGCGCGCTTGTGCGGCCGACGGCGGTGCCGGGCAACGCGCAGACCCTGCACGGGCTGGTGTCCTGCGCCGAATGGACCGGGGTTTCGCTCGCCGTGCTGCTGGCCGAAGCGGGCGTCGATCCGAAGGCGAAGTGGCTGCTGGCCGAGGCGGCGGACCCCTCGTCGGTCTCGCGCTCGATCCCGATCGCCAAGGCGATGGATGACGCGATGATCGCGCTGTACCAGAACGGCGAGCGCATTCGGCCCTCGAACGGCTATCCCATGCGCCTGCTGGTGCCGGGCTATCAGGGCAACATGAACGTCAAGTGGCTGCGGCAGCTCAAGCTGACCGAAGCGCCGATGCAAACGCGCTATGAAACCTCGCGCTATTCGCTGCTGCTCGATGGCGGGCGGGTTGCGCAATACAAGTTTCAGCTCGATGCGAAGTCGGTGATTGTGCGGCCCTCGCCCGGCATGGGCATGAACGGGCCGGGCCTTTACGAGATCTCCGGTATTGCGTGGTCGGGCGCTGGCAAGGTGCGCAAGGTGGAGGTCTCCGCCGACGGCGGCCAGAGCTGGGCCGAGGCCGCGCTGTCCGAGCCGGTGCTGAGCAAGGCGCTGACCCGCTTTCGTATGCCGTGGCGATGGGACGGCGGGCCCGCCGTTCTGCAAAGCCGGGTGACCGACGAGAGCGGCTACGTCCAGCCGACCCGCGATGCGCTGATCGCCGAGCGCGGGCAGAAGAACTTCTATCACTGCAACTGCATCACCAGCTGGGCGGTGGATGCAGAGGGGAGCGTTGCGCATGTTTACGCTTAAAAATGCTGCGATGATCGGGGCGGTGTTTGCCCTGGCGGCCTGCGGCGAGCAGGGCGCGCCGGAACACACGGCGGCGGAAAGCGAACCTGCCGCACCGAAGGTGGTTGCGGAAGGCCCGAACCTCGGCGTCGAGGTCAGTCACGAGGATATTGCCGCCTGGGATATCGCCATCGGGCCGGACGGGACGAACCTGCCCGCAGGCGGGGCCACGGCGGCGGAGGCCAAAGACTTATATATAGAGCAGTGCGCATCGTGCCACGGCATGGACGGCGAGGGCGGGGTCGCGGACAAACTGGTCGGCGGGATTGGCTCGCTCGCCAGCGATATGCCGGTCAAGACCGTTGGCAGCTACTGGCCGTATGCGACGACGCTGTTCGATTTTATTCGCCGGGCGATGCCGCTGAACGCGCCGCAGTCGCTGAGCGACGATCAGGTCTATGGGCTCTCGGCGTATATATTGTTCATGAACGGTCTGGTGGCCGAGGATCAGCGGATGGACGCGGAAAGTTTGCCGGCTGTCGAGATGCCGAACCAGGCGGCGTTCTTTCAGGTCTATCCCGGCAATTTGGAGTAGCTGCGCGTATGTCGAAAGTTGAAGCGAGGACCGGAATCGATAAGGACAGGCCGGTTCATAACGTAACCATCGACACCATTCAGGCGGTGTCGGATTTAATGTTCGCTCCCTGGGTTCAGGAATTGAAACTGGAATGGCTTGAGGTCGAGACGGGCCGGGTGCTGGCGCGGCTGCGCCGCCAGCCCAAGCTGTGTCACTTCTCGCCGGGGCGTCCGGACTTCGCCGATCGCTCGTCCATGTCCGGCCAGGTGCTGATGGGCGCGGTCGATACGGTGTTCTCGATGGCGATCGCGACCGGAGAGTCGGTGAGCAAGGGGACCATCTCTCAGAACAACAACTTCATCTCGGCGGCCAATACCGCGAGCCTGCTGGTGGAGGCGACGGTCCAGAAATGGGGCCGGGTCACCCTCGGTGAGACGCGGATCACCGACGAGGAGAGCGGTCGACTGGTGTGTCATGCGACGTCTACTTTTGCTATGAACCCGCCGGAGAAAAAACCTGTATAGAGTGCTGCGCCGGGTGTCGGTGACGTAAAAGGACGAAGATATGATGAACGGAAAATACCCGCGCCATGCGTCGGAACTCGCAGACTTAGAAAAGGCTGTGGAGCAATTTGTGCTGCCGGGGTTTTTGCCCGCCGTCCCGCCGATCACCGCAAGCACGATTGTGCGCACCCAAGGCTCGTGCTTCGCAACGCACATCTACAATGCACTGAACGCGGCAGGCGTGCAGGCGCGGCACATTCAGTTCACCGAGGCGGTGAATTCGCCGCTCGCCAACCGCTATCTGTTCGAATATGTGCGCAGCGACGTGACCGCCTATGCCCATCCGGCGCACGAATCGATTTTTCCAGAAGCACAGCTGAACGATTTGCGGACGCGGGTACGTGAAGAAGGTCTGTTTGTCTTTACCCTGGGTCTGGCCATGTGCTGGTTCGATAAGAACAGCAACGTGCCGGTGATCAATCCGGATCCGAAGAACCTTCAGGACTACGAGTGGCGCATCGTTGATGCGGCCGAGAACGAGGCTGCGCTGGTGTATATCGTCGATGCGCTGCGCCAGCTCAATCCGGACATCAAGATCGTGCTGACGGTCTCGCCGGTGCCCTTGAACCGCAGTCCGGGCTTTGAATCGACCGTGGCGGCAGACTGTATCTCCAAGTCTACGCTCCGGGTGGCGGTGCATAACTATCTGTCTAAAAATCCGGAAAATGTCTTTTACTGGCCGTCATTTGAAATCGTCCGCTGGCTGGGCGCGCACTTGCAACCGGTGTTCGGCGAGGAAGACGGACTGCTCCGTCACGTCAATCAATCCATGGTCGATGTGATCGCGAAGCTTTTCCTGAAGCATTTTGTCGTGCCCGGCCCCGGGCGGTAAGGGGCTAAGACGTGTCTCTAGCGCCCGACAAGGCTTCGTTGCTCGCAACCTTCGACGAGGTTTTTGACGCCGCGCGCAATGCGGGGGCGCACACTTCGCCTCGGTTTGATCAAATCGTGAAGCCGAAGCGCTCGGCCCACCGCATTTTGTATCTTCCCGTGGAGATCAAGGCGCGGGAGTTGGCGAGTAAAGCGCTGATCGCACGCGCAGCGCTCGAGCGCGGATTCAACGTTATTATGGGCGCTACCTGGGTGATGAATGGGTGGTCCGCCAACCTGCCGCCCGGAATCGCTCTGTTCAAATCCTCCAATGCGATGGATGCACGTAATATGGCCGCGTGGGTTGACCACGGGCATCTGACGGCGGTGCTCGATGAGGAAGTGTTCGGTATTGACGTGACGCGCGAGTATCTGCTTGCGACGATGCATCCGCATGTAGCGGCGCTGGCCGATGTTATTTGTGCTCAGGGCAAGAACTACGCGGCGGCGTTTCCGTATCCGGCGAATATCCATATCACCGGAAATCCGCGTACACTAACCTACGGGACTTCGCGCGGTGACGACATTCTGGTTTGCCTGCAGTCGGGTAATATCAATCATACCGCGATCAAATCTCACGGGCTGGCGCACGTTGTTGAGGCGGTATTGAATCTCTCGGCATTTCCGCTTTCGACACCAGAAGGGGCGCGCTGGGCAGATATTTTCCGGTCTTCGATTGTCCATGAATGCGACATGTTGCCGCTGGTGCACGAGACGATCGACGCTCTGGCGAACGCCTTCCCGCACAGACGTATCCGCGTGCGGCCCCATCCGATCGAAGACCCCTCGCTATGGACGTGTTCGCAGCCGAATGTCGTGCTCGACGGGTCCGGCGGCATCGTCGATGTCCTCAAGTCAGCGGGGACCGTGGTTTTTGTCAGCGGGTGTACGACGGGACTAGACGCCTACCTGGGCGGCGTTCCAGCGGTCAGGCTTGGGTCGGGCGGCCACGGCATTTCAGCGCATATGCATGTTGAAGTGAACACGGCGGACGAAGCCGTGGCTGCCGTACGTCGCGCGGAAAAATGGAATGGCAATCTAGAAAGTCATTTTTCGCCCGCCGACGTCATGACGCCTCTGTTTCGTTTGTACAAAGAAAATCAAGCGACAGGTGAGGCAGCCCTCACACATGGCGTGAACTACACGCCGCAGGCTTATCAACTGCAGAAATTTCCTGAAACGTCCGCCGATGAAGTGAGTGCCTTGATCGGGCGGCCCGTGCGCCAGATGGCGTGGAACACTTGGTTTGTGTAGCCTCGTTGGGGGCGTACCATGCGCTTGTATATCTGCCGGGTGGGAACATGACGAAGCGCGTCAGAAGATGTCTTGTCGGCGTAGTGATGGCTTTGGTCGCGGGAATAAGCGCGATCAATACGCCAGCCTTCGCAGAGGCCGTCCTTCACCGGGGAAATAGGTCTGAGCCTGCCTCGCTTGATCCGCACAAGGTGCAAACCGTTTACGAGAATAATATCGTTCAGGATCTTTTCGAAGGCCTGACCGCGTATGACGCGGCCGGCGGTATTGTTCCGGCGGTGGCGGCCTCCTGGGATGTGAGTGCGGACGGCACACTCTACACCTTTCATTTGCGCAGGGATCTTGTTTGGTCCGACGGTACGGCGATTACCGCAGACGACGTTGTTTTTTCGTATCGCCGGCTTATGAACCCTGAGTCCGCAGCTCTTTATGCTCAGCTCTTTTATCTGGTGAAGAATGGGCGCGAGGTAAACACCGGCGCGGCCCCTTTGGATTCGCTCGCCGTGCGCGCCATAAATGATTTGACGATTGAAATCGAATTGATCGGTCCGGCGCCGTACTTTCCGCAAATTCTTGCGAACGGTTTTGCCGCGGTCCTGCCGCGCCATGCCATCGAGGCCTTCGGGGAGGGCTGGGCAAGTCCCGGCACTATGGTGTCGAACGGGGCCTTTACGCTGAAAGAATGGGCGCCGCAGGATCGTATCGAGATCGTCCGCAATGAATCGTTTCACGGCGCGCAGACCGTTGCGGTGGATAGAGTGTTTTACTATCCGACGGCCGATTCAACGTCGGCTGTTGCGCGGTTCAGGGCCGGCGGTCTGGACATACAATTTGAATTTCCGCCCGAGCAAGCAAAGTCGCTGCGCAAAATGTTGCCGGATGAAGTGCACCTTTCTCCCGCGTTGGTGACTTTTTATCTCTCTCTCAACACAAGTGTGCCGCATCTGCGCGACGTGCGCGTACGCAGGGCGTTGTCTATGGCGATTGACCGGCGTGTGCTGACGGACAAAGTGCGCGGTGTCGGCGAGTCACCGGCGATGAGTTTTGTGCCGCCGGTTACTGCGAACTACACACCGCCCGTGGCGGGTTTCGCGGAATTGTCCATGGAGGTTCGCCGGGCTGAGGCTTCGCGCTTGTTGCAGGCGGCGGGATACGGGCCGGACGATCCGCTGCGCGTAGTCTACGCCTATTCCAGTACCACGGAAAATCGCAGATTGGCGGTGATCATTGCCGCAATGTGGAAGCGCGTTGGCGTGGAGACAGTGCTTTTGAACCGGGAAGGCAAAATCCACTTTTCCAGTTTGCGGCAAGGCGATTTTGAAGTGGGCTTTGCCGGGTGGAGTGCGGACTACAATGATGCCTCGACGTTTCTTTACACCCTTCAATCGACGACTGTGAATGCAAACTATAGCCGCTACAACAATGCCGAATTTGATGCGCTCATGAGCCGGGCGGGCCAAACGGCGGACCCGATTGAACGCGCGGGCCTGATGCGTCAGGCGGAAGCGCGCATGCTTGCCGATCAGCCGATCATTCCCCTGTACTTCAATGTGACCAAATATTTGGTAGCGCGGCATGTAAAGGGCTGGATCGACAATCCGATCGAGGCGCATCTCAGCCGATACTTGCGCATCGAGAAGTAGAAAGAGCTTTCAGCTTAACCGTTGCCCACGCGAAATTTTTTGAAATAAAACGTTTGCTCGTGCCCTTTGGGGAGGTGGTCGAGTTTCCCGTACGGTTTGTATCCAAGTTTTTCGTAGAAGCCTGGCGCTTGAAAATCGTAGGTATCAAGGCGCACGCCTTTGCATCCGCGTTTTGACGCAGCCTCTTCGGCTTTTGCCATAAGCGAACGTCCAACGCCGGACCCTCTTAGATTTTCTGGAACGAAAAGCAATTCAACAAATAGCCAGTCGTATATAAAAATCGCCCACATGCCGCCGATCACGGTCTCGCCGTCAGTGTCGCGCAGAACAATCGCGAGCGGCTCCGGCGTGTTTGGCCCGAGAACACGCGCGTTAAATTCTATTAGCCCGTTTAAAATCGGCTCGCGCAGAGTTGTGTCGGGATGTTCGACAACATCAATTCTAGGCAGCGTCATGCTGAGGCTCCAGCTCGTGTTCTATTTCGTCATTCATGTACGTGGTCGGGATCGTGCTTGTGCTGTTCGTAGTGTTGGCGCAAGAGATCTTTGCCGTAATCATTGCCGTTCGGTGTGCGGACAACCGTGTGAATATGCTCGCGGTTGGGCGTGCGCGGGCCGGGCAAACCTACCGGCATCTGATGGTCGAATTCGATCAAGATGACCGGGCTATGTATGCGGTAATAGAATGTGCCGTCGGGCTCGGTACCGCCCATCCATGCAAAGTGAGTCTCATCCAAATGCTGGAGGACTTCGGTCATTTTTACTTCGGCGTGGCCGTCGCTCATGTTTCCCACGTAGGCGTGAATAATCTGGCGCAGTAGCATTTTCTGATGATCTGTAAAGCTGTCCGCGCGAATGCCCGCATAGGGAATAACGACGTTATCTTTGAATAATTCGGCCTGGTTGCGGTTTCCGTCTTTTGTCGGCTCAACAATGGCCACGCGTCGCTGTTCATCGGTGAGCGCGTTGATAAGCGTGAGTCCTTTGTCTTGCTCGTCTTCAAGAATGCGTGTGCCTGCGTATTTTCCCTCGTTCGCTACGACAGGCTCAGAGCCCATAAACGTGGGGGTCATCACAACCTGATCGCCGAGTACAAAGTAGTTGATAACCAGATGGTGGCCATCCAGCTGCCAGCCCCAGGGTTCCGTAGCAGACGGTGTGCCCATGATCGTGATCCAGTACAGGAATTCTCCGTACTCATCGTGCTTGCCCGTAAGTTCGGCGAGGGTCTCATTGAGGCGCATAATGTCGCGCGTAATTTTGAGTCCTTTCGCGCTAAGCGCGGCCCGCAGCAACCCGATAGCGGCTTCGCGCTGGGGCTCGGTCATGTCCTTGAATCCGATGCCCTGACGCTGGTAGCGATGCACATTCGCCCATTTGCGCCATTCCTCGTCATCTACGGGAAAGGTGGCGGCCTTTTGCTGCGCGGCCGATAAGGCTGCAAGAAAATTCTCGGCGGCGGTCACGACCGGTGCAGTGGAGACGCCGGTGGACCCGGTCTTGAACAGGGAAGGCACGACCGTGCCGTCAATGGTTACGCCTCTGAAGGGCTCGGCAAGGGCTTGCTTCTCTCGGTCGGCAAACTGACCGGCCGCCGTATGTGCCCCGAGCGCTACAAATGCGGCGACGAGGGCCATCGTGCACTTCGTCTTCATACCGTTGTCTCCCTTGTTTTCTTTGCGAGCTTAATCTTCATCCAGTTCGGGTCCATCGACGGCCTCCTCGGCCGGTTGGACGCTTAGAAATTTTAAGATCAGCAGGAGCGGCGGAAAAAGAGCGCCCGCCACTCCCCATACCAAGCTGTGACGATTGCGCGTGATAGCCATGCGCCGCCCAAGCCAAGCAAAGACGATCATGGAGATGATCGAGATCATAGGATAGAACTTCGCCATAGTGACCTCGCCTTAATGCCCTGCCGGAAGAGTACTCTTCGCTGTTCACTGCGGGTAGCCCAAGTAGGTTTCGCTTTTTAAGGTTTCACATAATCATTGTTTTGCCGCACCTTACAGCCATACTTTGCGGATAGCCGTCTTTCTCGGACGTGCGGTGAGGGAAGAGTCGAAGTCTGAATGAACACTTTGTTGAATGTGCCGCGCACAGTGCGCAGATGGTTTACCGACGGCATATTCCGGCGAATATTCAAGAATGCGGGCCTCATGCTCAGCGGCCGCGTCGCAACCGGGGTGTTCAGTCTCGGCACTCTCAGTCTGGCCGCTCACGGACTCGGCGTCGAGCAATTCGGTGTGCTTGTTCTCATCCAATCATATGTGCTGGTGATTACGGCGCTAACCACCTTTCAGTCTTGGCAAGCCGTGATTCGCTACGGCGCGCAATGCCTAGACCACAACAATACGCCGGCGTTGCAAGCCCTGGTAAAGTTCACGACGCTGCTGGATGTGGCCGGGGTGATTGTCGGGTCACTAGTGGGCTACGTTGTCGCGCCCTATCTCGGCCCGTATGTGGGGTGGAGCGAAGAGGTTGTTTCTTATGCTCAACTCTTCAGTTTTCTAATTTTATTTACGATCGTCGCAACACCGACAGGCTTGCTCAGGCTCTACGACCGGTTTGACTTGCTCGCGGTTCAAACAGTGGTCACTCCGGCGCTGCGGTTTGTCGGCGTTGGGATTGCGGCCCTCTTATCTGCGCCGTTCTGGGCGTATTTGCTGTCGTATTTCATCGCCGGGGCGGTCGGCGGCATCTTGCTGCTGTATATGGGCTGGCGCGAAATTCATCGCGATGGACGCCTGAAAGGGCTTGATTTCTCGTGTACCGGGCTGACGGCGCCGCACGGCGGCATCTGGCGATTTTCGATCTTTTCCAATTTGCATGCGTCGTTACAGGTGATCACGGCGCACATGAGTACGTTCCTTGTCGGTATTGTCGCGGGGCCCGCGGCAGCGGGTCTGTTCAAGATCGGGCGAGATGTGGCCACCGCGCTGACAAAGCCGGCCGAGCTTTTGAATCAGTCCATCTATCCGGAGTTTGCGCGCCTCGGCACCAAGAGCGGTTGGGATCAGTTCGCCTATCTGATCCTGCGTAGCGGCGCGGTCGCTGGCGGTGCGGGCGCGGTTTTGCTGGCAGTGACGTTTGCATTCGGCGAGCCGTTTCTGGTGTTCTTTTTCGGGGCGCCGTTCTCCGAAGCCTACGTGGCGCTGGTACTGCTTGTGGCCTCGGCTGTTATTACCATCGCCGGATTTCCCATGGACCCGGCGCTCTACGCCATGGGCCGCCCGAGTATTCCGCTCAGGATTGATGTTGTGTCTATCCTGCTCATCTTCGTGCCGCTTCTTACTGTGCTGACACGGCTCTACGGCCCGACCGGCGCTGCGGTTGCGACGCTGGTGAGCGCGGCCTTCACATTCGGTGCGATGGCGGTCATCACCACAACGCAGCTGCGGCTGCGCGTTACGCCGCCGGCTTAAGGTCCGGCCGACCGAACCTAGACAAAAGCATCAACGGCAAAAGAAAACGGCGGAACTTGAAAGCTCCGCCGCGAGGTTGCTGGGGTTGTGGGGTGGGGAGGGAAGAGAGATATGCCCCAGGGTTAAATCCATCTTTCCCCTAGAGCCGTTAACTATTCGTGAATCAAGGTTAACGAGGCTGGCTAGCGTGGGTCCCTCCTGACGAAGCGGCTGGTTCTGGCAACAAAAAACCCGGCGTTATTGCCGGGCTTTTCAATAGCTTCGCGGTGTTTCGTGCCTTTGATTTTTAGGCGGCTTGTCTTTCTTCGAGCGGCAACGGCAGTTGCGAAACCAACTCGC